>NZ_AP028138.1:718062-1077094 GCF_030297595.1 Polynucleobacter sp. HIN7
TAGCGTGCTGGTGCAAGTTCGATAGACTCCGTTAAGAATTGGCCGCACTCCTTACCTAATTTGGCATATGATTAACTATTGATTAAATACCAGGAGTCATGATGGCTAACAAAAAACCAGCTACACCCAGCATCAATATCGGTATTACTGATGCCAATCGCCAAAAAATTGCGCAGGGTCTCTCCAAATTTCTGGCCGATAGCTACACTCTATATTTAATGACCCATAATTTTCATTGGAATGTCACGGGACCTCACTTTAATACCTTACACACAATGTTCATGACCCAATATACCGAGCAATGGGCTGCATTGGATCTGATTGCCGAACGCATTCGGGCGCTTGGACATCATGCACCGGGAACCTATAAAGAGTTTGCAAGCTTAGCTTCGATCCGGGAGGCAGAAGGCACTCCAAAGGCAATGGAGATGGTGCGTTATTTGGTGAATGCGCAAGAGGCAACCGCGAAAACGGCTCGCAGTCTCTTTCCAGTGGTTGAGAAAGCCAATGACCAACCAACAGCAGACCTATTAACGCAACGGATTGATATACACGAGAAAACCGCTTGGATGTTACGTAGCCTGCTCGAAACCGATTAACTCGAATTTAAAAGACTCTGATGATTCATCATCTCGATCACTTGGTGCTCACTACCTCTCATGAGAAGGAGTGTATTGATTTCTATACCCGCGTTCTTGGCATGACTCTTGAATCATTTATTGGTGGCACACCACCGGTTGAGCGCAAAGCATTTAAGTTCGGTCAGCAAAAGATCAATCTTCACATCAAGGGTAAAGAATTTGAACCCAAGGCGGATCTTCCAACACCCGGTTCGTTGGATCTGTGTTTTATTGCAGATCGTCCCTTGAGAGAGGTGATTGAGCAATTGAATGCTAAAAACTGGCCGATTATCGAGGGACCGGTGGTTCGCACTGGCGCAACGACCATAATCAATTCAGTCTATGTGCGCGATCCCGACCAAAATCTAATCGAGATTAGCGAGCTACTTTAAGAGCGCGCTTTCAGGTGGCTTTCGAGTCCTTGAACCGCTCTTGAATAAAGTAATACCAATTAGCCTGGCGCTGCCAATACTCCTTCCATAGCGATCGCCAGTTCGCCTTAGGTAGGCGCATTTGTCCCTCGACATCGCCGTAGATATTCCTCGATTGCAAGCCATGCTTATCGCATAAATATCGGATCGCTTGATTTTCGATCACGCAGTGCATATAGAGAGTGCGGTATCCACGGTTTTGGGCCCAGGTGATTGCTTCACTGAGTAGCTGATCAGCAATTCCTTGGCGACGAAACTCTTTTTTCACAATCACCCCAAATTCAACTGCATCATTGAGACAGGCAATATGAATCACGCCAGCCCAATGACCATCATGATGAGCAATCAGAAAATGATGATTTGCTTTGTCCTGTTTAAATTTACCGACGAGGCGATTGATGCCCTCAGCGCTTAAGCTAATCCCAAAGTAGTTTCTAAGTGTCTGCGGATCCAAGGTTTTCAGCCACGATCCATACCGATTGATTTGGGTATTGGGCAGAAAGTGGGTAAAGACCGTCATCTTAGGACCCCATGGGGTAACTTTTTCGGTTTCTTGCGATGTACGCTAAACGAGCCTCAGACCAGGCTTCAACGATGCTTTTAAGGTATTTGATTAGGTTTTTCATATTCTATCCTCTTGTAAAGGGTTGATTTCAATAGGAATTAACTCTTTTTAAGGGTTAACCCTAAACTACTATACGCTCTTTTTCAGAATGCTGCATGACAGCAAAAAAAGAGAAATCCAAACCCATGCTCACAGATGCCAAAGGGTTGGCCATGGTTGATTGGCTAAGTTCATCACTTGTTCACCAAATGAGGAACAAATTGCAACTTGGGGTTATCAGTGCAGGGCAGTGCAAAATCAAAACTGATACCATCGAATGGTTCAATTCATTAAAAATAATAAGACCGATCGATGCCGCATGACGTTACCTTAATTGCAATTTTGGCTGGAGGCTTTGGGCTCGCTCTTGTTTTTGGGCTTGCGGTCTCTTACCTAAAGATGCCACCGTTATTAGGCTATCTAATTGCAGGTGTCGTGATTGGCCCTGCAACGCCAGGCTTTGTTGCCGACATTGGTTTATCGACTCAGCTTGCAGAAATTGGTGTGATGTTGCTAATGTTTGGGGTCGGACTTCATTTCTCAATTAATGATCTACTGGCTGTCAAAAAAATTGCGGTTCCTGGTGCGCTTTTCCAAATGGCAGTTGCCACTGCACTTGGCTATTTGGTAGCACATTACTGGGGCTGGTCCTTAATTGGCTCCATCATCTTTGGCTTAAGTCTATCGGTAGCTAGTACCGTTGTTTTACTGCGAGCCCTCGAGTCAAAGGGGCTTTTAGAGACGGTTAATGGGCAGATTGCAGTCGGCTGGTTGGTAGTTGAGGACTTGATGATGGTTCTAGCCTTAGTGTTGGTACCGGTCATGGCTGAGATTTATGGCAATGATGGATCGGCTGCACACTCCACCAGCCCTAGTGAATTACTGAGCTTAGTCGGAATAACCTTGGCCAAAGTGACTGCGTTTATTGTTTTGATGTTGGTCGTGGGCAAACGCTTGCTTCCTAAAATGCTGTGGATCGTTGCAAAGAGTGGTTCACGCGAGCTCTTTACCTTAGCGGTGATTGCAGCAGCAATCGGGATTGCTTTCTTAGCCGCAGAACTATTTGACGTCTCGTTTGCTCTGGGCGCTTTCTTTGCTGGCATGATGCTTGGTGAGTCTGAGCTCAGTAAGCGAGCAGCCGATGAGTCATTGCCTCTTCGTGATGCATTTGCGGTCTTGTTCTTTGTATCCGTCGGCATGCTCTTTAACCCCGAGATCATCTGGCAAGAGCCCATCAAATTACTGATTGTGATTGCCATCATCATGGTTGGTAAAACATTGGCGGCAATTTTGTTGGTATTGCTATTCAACTACCCCTTGGGTACTGCCTTAACGGTTGGCGTTAGTTTGGCTCAGATCGGGGAGTTCTCATTTATTCTCGCCGGCATGGGCCTTGCCATGAATCTAATTCCGAATGAGGCATACAGCTTGATCTTGGCAGGAGCAATTTTGTCGATTGCCTTTAACTCCTTCTTATTTAATGGGATCGAACCAGCCTTAGTATGGGCCAGAAAGCGCTCACATCTGGCGCGCAAGCTGGATGAGCGCCTGGACCCTCTATCATTGTTGCCCACCACCGTTAATGAATCGCTCTTGCATAAGCAAGTAGTGATTGTTGGCTATGGCCGGGTTGGTAAGAAAGTCTTTGAAAATCTCAAAGCGCAAAACATTAATTGCGTGATCGCCGAGAAAGACCGCGGTACTGTTGAAGAATTGCGCAAGCAAAACATACCAGCAGTAACTGGTGATGCAGCCGACCCCTTTGTTTTGATTCAGGCACATATCGCCCGTGCAGCAATCTTGGTCATTGCAACCAAGGATTCAATTGATATTAGTAAGATGGTGGAAACTGCGCGGACCCTTAATCCCGAGGTCAAAATCTTTATCCGGGCGCGAAGTCCTGAAGAGATCGAGCTCTATGAGAAAGAGGGCTGGGGTAAATCCTTTACACCCGAAGATGAGTTGGCAGCACGCATAGCCGGTGAGGTCATCGCGGAGATGGCAAAATAATTTATCTATTTGTTTAGTACCGAAAATAATGGACCACAAGACCTTGATGGCTAAACCCAAAAAGCCCATTTGTATTGCAGTAAGTATTGCGGCGATCTTATTGCTAGGTGCTTGTGCGGGAGGTCAGTCCAATAATAACTTTGGGAATGCTGCAACCGTGAGTGCGAGCCCCCAAATGCTATCGAATGCACAGCTGGAGTCTTTAGTTTCTCCCATTGCCTTGTATCCTGATTCACTGCTATCAATTATGTTGTTGGCCTCAACCTACCCGCTTGAGGTTGCTGAAGCCTATAACTGGCGCTCGAGCAATGCGAGTTTGCAGGGCAGTGCGCTTACAAATGCACTCAATGCTCAATCGTGGAACGATAGCGTTAAGTCATTGATTTCATTTCCTCAGGCTTTAAACATGATGGGTAAGCAATTGCAGTGGACACAAAATCTTGGAAATGCTTATAAATTGCAACCGGCAGATACGATGAAAGCCGTGCAAGTACTGCGCAAGAAAGCACAAACCGCCGGTACCTTAAAAAGCAATACCCAAATGGCCGTGAGTACTGATGCCAGCGGGAATATCATCATCGCGCCGCCCAATACACAAATTGTGTATGTACCAACCTACAACCCAACCCAGGTTTATGGTCCTTGGCCCTATCCCGATTATCCGCCATACCCAGCGTACGATCCCGCTTGGGGCGCAATGTCATTTGGTGTGGGTTTAGCGGTTGGAGGGGCTTTATGGGCAACGCCAGCTTGGTCAAGTGGCACAATTAATGTGAACAATAATGAGCAACGTCCTAACCGAGGCTTAATTGGTCCGAGCAGTATTGCCAATCAGCAACGCCTCTTAAACGATTGGAAAAATAACGCCACTCCACAAGAGCGTCAGGATGCGCGTAGTGCTGCGCAGCGCGCCGATAGTTCATTTGAGAAAAATGCTACAGCCCAAGAGAAGGCACAAGCTAGCCGTCTTGATCAAGAAGGGCGCTCCGCAATTGCAGCGGATCGAGCAAACCCCAATGCAACTCGAGAGGCCGCCCAAGAAAATGCGATGCGAGAACAGGCGCGCTTTGATGAGAATCGGGATCGTTTCGGTGGCTTCCGTGGAGGGGGCTTTGGGGGTGGTCGCATGGGTGGATTTAGGCGCTAATCATGCTATCAAGCAAAATACGATCAATGAAAACAATGAAGATACTTTTGGGATTGGTATTGGGGTATTTGGCAATCATTCCGGCAATCAGTTATGGCCAATTAAAGCCCCATGATGCGTCGACTGCTGCCATGGTGGAACTTTGCAAAGCGCGAAACGATATTGATGCTCAGAACTTTTGTTTTGGATTTGGTGAGGGGGTATATCAGGCTTATTTAGCCAGTCGCCCAGCGGGCGCAAAGCCTAATATCTGCTTTGGATCTAGCAACCACACGCGCGAGCAAGTGCTAGAGGATTTTCTGAAATGGAATCAGCAAAATCCTCAATTTAATCAAGAGCAGGCTGCCAAAACCCTGGTCCGCTTTTTTAAACAACGCTACCCCTGTAAATCGTAGCTAATTTAGGCAATCGTTATACAATCGTTTTGAGTCCCGCCGATTCTCTTTGCTGAAAGGAAAAAACATGCTCCAGATGCTGATTAATGATTCAATGAGTACCACTGACAAGATCATGAAAATCGCTGGTTTTATTGGTATGGTGGTTAGTATTACGGTTGCGTTTTACTTGATCTTCTCCGCAAGTGCCCCTGACTCCAAAACCGCTGTATTTATATTCTCTCTAGGCTCTGGTCTTGCCCTTGGTTATTTGTCATTTGCGATTAAACAAAAATCTCGAAACTAATTAAATAGAATCAATCCTTGATGGCTCCATTGCGGAGCCATTTTATTTTTAAGAGCACTCAATGAAAAATGAAACCAAAGGCATGCTGATTGGTTTCATTGGTATTTTTATATTCAGCCTGACCCTACCAGTTACCAAAATAACCGTTGAGAGTCTTAATCCCTATTTTTTGTGCTTTGCGCGCGCATTACTCGCTGGAATCTTGGCGGGGGGCTATCTAATCTATACCAAAGCACCCATTCCAGACGCGAAACAAATTCGTCAATTTGCGATTGTGGCGCTTGGCGTTGTCTTTATCTTCCCGCTATTCATTAATATCGCGATGACCACGGGTGAAGCCTCTCATGCCGGAGTTATTTTGGGAATCATGCCATTAGCTACGGTCGTTGCAGGAGTGCTACTTTTTCAAGAGCGCCCGTCCTTGGGCTTTTGGATAAGCGCTTTAACAGGCTGCTTCTTAGTTTGCACCTACGCATATTTAAATAGTGAAGGGAGATTTCGGTACACCGATTTCTTATTATTAATTGCTTGTGCAGCCAATGGAATTGCCTATGCGATTGGTGGCAACTTGTCGCGTACGATGAATGCTAAACAAGTGATTTCATGGACCTTAGTTCTCTCGTTGCCGATCAACTTCATTGGAAGCGTTTTCACTTTCCAAGAGTCTTACTTAGTAGCGAGTGCCAGTATCTGGATTAGCTTTTTATACCTCGGGATCTTTTCAATGTTTATTGGATTCTTTTTTTGGTATGGCGGTATGGCGATTGGCGGAATCTCACGCGTGAGTCAGGTTCAATTATTGCAACCCTTTTGTACCTTACTAGCCTCTGCTATTTTGGTCTCCGAGCCCATTACATTGATGAACATCCTATTTGCTGGTCTGGTGATTACGACGGTCATGATCGGGCGCCAGATGTTGGTCCGTCGGGGACCGGCTGTCTAATTGGATTGGCGGATAAATGGATTCAGATTATGAAATTAACCGCAGAATCAAGCCAGTAAAGGGTCTGATGGCGGTCAAGATCCCAAAAAAATGCGGGATTATCCCTAGAGTAATCCCCTTGTGTTCATGGGATCTGTGTTGCAAACTCTAATCGTTATCAGTTGCAATTCACTAGGTAATTGGTAATAAAGATTTAGGAGACTTCTATTTTGGGCTGCTGATGCAGTCCATTTTTGTAAAGTTTATTAATTGTTTGTTTAAAGGAAAAATATGAATAAAGCTGAACTCGTAGAAAAAATTGCTGATGATGCTGAACTTTCAAAAGCTAGTGCAGAGCGTGCTCTGAACTCTGCGATTGAAAATATTATCAAAGCAGTAACGAAAGGTGACTCTGTTCAGTTAGTTGGTTTTGGAACCTTTAGCCAAGGTAAGCGCTCAGCACGTACTGGTCGCAATCCAAAGACTGGTGAAGCAATTAAGATTGCTGCATCTAAGACCGCAAAGTTCTCTGCTGGTAAGGCGTTCAAAGACGCTGTTAACAAGCGCAAGTAATACCAATTAGGTATTTCCAAAAAGCCGCCCACGAGGCGGTTTTTTGTTGCTACGCAGCATTTATGACTGATTAAACACTTGTGTTTCGGAATCAAAGGACTAGAATCCAAGAATGCTTCAATACATCGGCAAAAGATTTGTCCATTGCTTTGTTATTGCCTCCATCATTTTTGGATGCTCGGTGCAGGCTGCCACACCATCATTTAAAGAAGATTTAGATGATTTTGAAGAAATTTATCTCCTATCCAATCAACATTCTGCCCCCGCTGTTCTTGATGCGCCAGTAATTCTTTGGCAAAACGAAGATCTCTCACAAACTGTATTGACAGCCCATGGCGCAGTTGATGATTTTGAAAAACTTATACTTAAAACAAATCCCGCATTTATTCTGCAACATTTAGAGTATTCTCTTTGCTCCGTTCGACCAGTTCTTTTTGAACGGCAAACACCAAACTTTCACCAGGCCCGAGCACCCCCAATCATCATTTGATGAATATTTTTTTGGGGTAGAAGCAATTTCTACGTTGTATCAACCCTTGCTTGGGGTTCATCGGTGTATTTTATTAGACTGTCAATCAGTTTTTTTGTCCTTTCTTTTAGTATTGGGCTTGCTCATGCGCAAAATCCAAATCGCGCTATGGATTTGCGGCAATTGTGGTCGGAGTTGCGACTTAATAATCCACAGCTAACTGCGCTTCGAGAGAATTATTTAGCAGCAAAAGCGACTGTACCGCAGATTGCGGCGCCATCGAATCCCCAGTTAGGACTTGTATGGTCTGGAATTCCCCCCAATACGCCATTGGGGTTAGGAAACGCTGGTAATGTAGGGCCTACAAATAATTCAATTTCATTTGCACAGCCTTTCCAGTTCCCTGGAAAAAAGAGCCTAGCCTCCGAAATTGCCGATAATTCAGCCGAGTCATTATTGGCTCAAAGCGAATTAAATTACCTTCAGCTTGGGGCACAACTATCAACCCTGTATTACAACGCATTATCTGCTCAAAAGCAGCTACAAATATCTAAAGAGATGGTGGCGCGTTTAGAGTTAATTAAAAACGTATCACGTTCACGCTATGCAAATAATTCTGCAGCATATGTTGAGTATCTAAATACTCAAGTTGCTCAGAGCGCAGCAATGGCAGAGCAATTTAATCTAGAGAAGCAGTTGCAACTGGCATATCGTAGTATCAATCAACTTATTGGGCGGGATCCGAGAGAAAAAATTGCTTTATCAGGAGATATTCAGCAAGCACTTCGTTCTGTACCTACATTAATTGAGTTAGAGAACTATGCTGAAACCAGTCATCCCTTGTTGCGAAGCTCCCAATTGGATCTTGATGCTGCCCGAAAGGGTGTCAGCTTAGCTAAAAAAGCATACTTACCTGACTTTCAAATTATCGGATCTTCTTACACTCCAAGAGGCCCATTTGCATCAAATAATGGTGCACTATTTTATCAATTTGAATTTGATATCGTGATTCCATTGTATTTTTTCATGAAAGAAAAATACGGTGTTGAGCAGGCAATTCGTAAGCAGTCAGCAGTCGAGGCAACAAACATTGCAAATCGTCAGCAAATTATCTTGGGCGTGGCTAATGCCTATACAGTATTTGAGCAAACTAAAAATCGAATGCAATTTATACGCGACAGTCAATTACCCCAGGCTGATGCTGCCTATAAGGTTGCCCTTACACAATATTCAAATAATGGCCAGGGATTTAATGATTTACTAACAGCCCAAAATCAACTGAGACATATTCAAAACCAATTAACGGTCACCGAAAGTGATTTATTGCAAGCTTTTGCAGTCTTGATGGTCTCTGCTGGCCGGGAGCCCTTTTAGGAATTCTATGAAACATCATTTCAACCCCAAATTGCTTAACTTTTTGAATGGGATCTTTGTAATTATTAAGCAACGATTACAAATTATTTCAGATGCTTATTGGCAATTAAGCCCAAATCAACGATACCGTATTCGTTTAGCCTCATTTGCATTTGCAATTTTAGTTATTGGATTTATTGGAGGTCGCCTGACAACCGTTCATCGGGTTGTTAAAACTGAGCAGCAAGAAAAAGAGATGGTGGTTGATAAATCCGGAATGATTTCATTAACAATGGCCGGAGTGGAACTAAATTCTGAAATTTATCAATTTGAGAAAGTATCCATCCAGTCTGTTCCTCAAGAAATCAGAGTTCCTGGGCGATTAATTTTTAATGCTGAAAAAGGAAAATTATTAAGCGCTCGAGTGCCCGGGCGGGTCGAGCGAATTTTTACATTTGAAGGATCACCAATTGATATTGGTAGCCCAATCATTGAGCTTTATAGCCCCGAATTTAATTCTGCTCAACAAGAATTTTTATTAACATACCAAACAGTGAAAATCCTCAGTGAATCTAATTCATTGACTAATCTGTTGGCCGATGCAAGGATTACTCAGGAAGCGGCAGCCAATCGACTTCGAAATTTAGGGTTTGCTGATTCTGATATCAAATTATTGGAGAAAACAGGCAAATCTAATCCGAATTTGTTATTGCGCTCACCGTTGAAGGGGGTTGTTGTAAAGCGCAATGTGGAACCCGGTTCAATTGTGAACAGTGGAGATCCCTTAGTTTTCTTAGCGGATCCCAAAGCTCTTTGGTTTGCCGGTAATATTTTTGAGCAAGATGCGCGTCTAATCGAAAGAGGTCAGCAGATTCGAGTTTCACTTGAGGCATTTCCAAACCGAGAAATTAATGCAAAGGTGAATTATGTTGCTCCAACAGTAGATGCCCAATCGCGAGGTATTTTAATTCGCGCAGATATTGATAATTCTGATGGTAGTTTGCGTCCTGATATGTATGCAAACGGTAAATTACAGATTGGTACGATGCAGGCAATTGTGGTCCCGCAAGCTGCTATTGTGCGTGACAAAGAGATGCTATATGCCTTTGTTCGCACGTCACCCGATAACTATCGCCGCCTCGTGGTTAAGGGGTTTGATTTTGATGGTAAGCGTTTTGCGATCACGGACGGTGTTGAGCCAAATAGTGAAATTCTGATTAAAGGTGCTGTACTACTTAATGAGCGATTTATAAAACAGGAGTAGTGCGTGAGTCTCGTTAGTTCATTTGTTCGTAGCGTTATTCAAAAACGCATTATTGTTTTAGCATGCTGTGGACTGCTTTTAATACTTGGCACCCTCGCATTGCGGTCATTACCCATTCAGCCTTATCCAGGAGTGGCCCCATTAACAATCCAGGCGATCACGCAATGGCCGGGTAGGGGAACGACGGAAGTAGAACAACAAATCACCATACCGGTCGAAAATGCTCTAGCCGGCATTCCGGGTGTGCAAACCTTTCGTTCCGTATCTCTTTTTGGTCTGTCTGTTGTCACCTTAAAGTTTAATAATTCAACTGATCCTTTCAGGGCACGACAAATATTCATTAGTAATCTCTCTAAAGTTGATTTTCCACCTGGGGTAATAACAAGCGTTAGTCCTGATTCAGATGCAACGGGAGAAATCATGCGTTACCAGGTTGCTTCAGAGCATGCTGATTCCTCAAAACTCAAAACACTTCAAAATTACGAAATTTATAAAGAGTTGAAACAAACTCCAGGTGTTGCTGAAGTTACCTCATTTGGCGGCAAGGTTCGACAGTACCAAATTGTGATCATGCCGGAAAAAATGCAAGCCAAGGGCGTTACGCTTGAGCAGCTGGTTTCGGCTCTAGCAGCTGCCAATGCAAATACTGGTGGAGGCCTATTACCTAGCGGCGAACAACAGTTTGTGGTTCGTGGGGTTGGATTATTAAAGAATGTGCAAGATATCAAGCAAGTAGTGATTGCTACCAATAATGGTATTCCTATTCGTATCGGAGATATTTCTGATGTCAGGATTAGTCATGCACCGCGCTTAGGAATTTTCCAATTCGATGATAAGCCAGACGAAGTAGAGGGAATTATTTTCTTGCGGCGTGGAGAAAATGCTACCGAGGTATTGGGTCGAGTGCGCGAAAAAATCAATCATATCAATAGTCATGTATTACCTCCTGGAATTGAGATCAGACCATTCTATGATCGCCAAAATTTATTAGATATAACTGTTGGCACAGTTAAGCACACATTATTTTTTGGGATCTCTTTAGTTTTAGTCGTACTTTATGTATTTTTAGGTAACTTTCGTGCGGCTGCTGTCGTTGCTGCCGTGATCCCGTTAGCGCTCTGTTTTTCATTCATCCAAATGGATCTGTTCAACGTACCAGCTAATTTAATTTCTCTGGGGGCGATTGATTTTGGCGTGATCGTAGATGCCGCTGTCATTGTGACTGAAAATGTAATGCGACATCTTGAGGATGGGAAAAAGCGCCTTAATCAGAGTATTGTTGTCGCAATTAGCGAAGTACAGCGCGCCATGATCTATTCTGTTTGCATCATTATTGTGGCTTATTCGCCATTATTTTTAATGGGAGGGGTAGAGGGAATTATCTTCAAACCGATGGCATTTACGATGGGATTTGCACTCATTGCGGCGATGATTTTAAGCCTTACTTTCTTGCCTGCCATCATGTCTTTAATTTTTGGTGAAACGTTTCATCATCGTCCACCTCGTTTTATTACATCCTTATTAATTTGGTATCGACCTCTTTTGCGGCGTTGGATGGATAAACCTCGAACTATTGCCGCTGTCTCAGTATTTATCTTGGGACTTGCACTTTTGAGCACCACTCGCCTGGGAACAGCCTTTTTGCCTACTCTTGAAGAAAATAATATCTGGCTGCGTGTTACTTTACCGAATACGGTGGATCTTGATTATTCAGTGAATATAGCTAACAAACTACGTGAGTTATTCAGAAAGCAACCTGAGATTGAAAAAGTTGCAGTACAAATCGGTCGGCCAGATGATGGTACTGATCCAACTGGTGTATTTAATCAAGAATATGGTTTGTATCTAAAATCCCCAGAGAATATGCCCGCTGGCAGTAGTAAAAAACTACTAATTGCCAATTTAGAGGAAGAGCTTCAGAAAATCCCGGGCTTAAGCTACAGCTTCTCTCAGTATATTCAAGATAATGTGAATGAGGCTTTATCTGGTGTAAAAGGTGAAAATTCCATCAAAATTTATGGTCCTGACTTAGAGGTTTTAGATCAAAAGGCTCACGAGGTCTTGAGGTTGCTTAAAAAGGTTCGTGGTATTGCGGACGAAGGTATTTTGAAAGAGTTAGGGCAGCCAACTCTAAATATTGAGATTGATCGTGAGCGTGCTGCACGCTACAACATTGAAATGGACTCAATTCAATCATTAGTTGCGAATGCAATTGGTGGTACGCCCATTACCCAATTGTTAGAAGATGAAAAAAGTTTTGGTATTGCGATACGGTTACAAGAAGATCATCGGAACGATATCTCAGATATTGCAACCCTATTAATCGATGTTCCCGGAGGCGGACGAATTCCCTTATCGATGGTTGCTAAAGTAAAAATAGGAGATGGCCCTTTTTTCATTTATCGTGAGTATGGTAAGCGGTATATAGCAATCAAATTTAGTGTTCGCGGACGAGATCTTGGAAGTGCTATTGAGGACGCAAAATTTTTGGTTGATAAATCACTTCGATTACCACCAAACTACTCAATTGCCTGGGATGGTCAATTTAATCAAATGAAAGAAGCGCAACGTCGCTTAATGATCATCGTGCCTTTGGCGCTTCTTGCTATTTTCTTTTTATTACTTAGTGTATTTGGTAATCTTCGTGACGCATCGATTGTGCTGATCAATGTTCCGTTTGCAGCCATTGGAGGGATTATTGCCCTACATCTAGCGGGTGAGACTCTAAGTATTTCAGCGTTATTCGGCTTTTTGTCCTTATTTGGTATCGCAGTTTTAGATGGTGTCATCTTAATTTCATTCATTAATAAAGTGAGCACCGAAGATGAATCACAAATGAAGGATGCGATGGTCGAGGGCGCAAGCTTGCGAGTGCGCCCAGTTCTGATGACTGCCTTACTATCTGGATTGGGTTTATTGCCCGCAGCCTTGTCGCATGCAATTGGTTCAGAGGCTCAGAGGCCATTAGCGCTTGTCATTGTGGGCGGTATGATTACGGCCACAATATTGACGTTGTTTGTTTTGCCGGTCTTTTATGCATGGTTACGGTCTCGAAAAGGAAGTAATCTCTATACTGTATGAAATAATTAATTGAGTATAGAAAGTGGCGACTAGGGATTTACTAATCATCGGGGATGGTTTCTCGGCTGCCGTCTCCTTGATTCATCTACTGCGTCAAGGGATTGATGCACAGTCAATTACGATTCTTGGCAAGTATTCTCCTGGACGTGGCAATGCATATGGCTGCTCAAGCCCAGCATTTCGGCTAAATGTTCGAGAAGATCTCCCAATTATTTTCGCCGAAGATCCGCTGCATTTTGCCAGGTGGGCAAATGAGTATATTAAGGATCCCCAAGCCAAAACAAGCGCAGGTTACTTCTATCGCCGTAGTGATTTTGGCGCTTATATAAATCAATTGGTTAATGACCAACTTGACGGTAGAGCCCTCAATCATATCCAAGGTGAGGCAGAGCGCATTACTGGGTCTGATGGGCAATGGCAGGTGGAGCTCAAGACTGGTGAACATATTGATGCAAAGGCAATGATTCTGGCGACAGGTAATGCGACCCCGATCTGGCCATGCCCGGTTCATATCGATCAATTCTCGAACCATTGCACCCTGACTGAGAACCCATGGCCGGGTGATTACCTCCATCGGATACCCGCAAATGATCATGTCCTTTTACTCGGTGGTGGGTTAACGGCATTGGATGCTATTAATGGTTTGGTAGAGCAGGGTCACCAAGGAAAAGTCTTAGTGATTTCTCCACGAGCACTTTTTCCCCCATCTCAGGCGCCGTGGACCAGAATGAGGCAACCGCAATGGCCTAATCCCATCACACCTGCACGATTGGTACGCTTCATGCGCCACTATCTCCCGAATACCCCAACCGATCAATCGGAATGGCAATGTGCCTGGGAAGAGCTGCGACCCGATCTCAATCGTATTTGGCAGGGATTTAATGCTTATCAGAGAAGAATCTTGATGAAACACTTTGGCTGGCTTTGGAATCTCTATCGATTTCGGGCTTCACCCCAAACTATTGCGGCTTACCATCAATTGCGCGATCGGCAACAAATTGAGTTTCGATGTGGACGCGCCAAGGAGATAGCTGTTCGGAACGGAGCGATTCATGTGTCACTTCACCATGGAGAAGTGACACATGGCCATCATTTAATTAATTGCACTGGGGTAGCACGTGACCGATTAGTTGATCAGTTGATAAGCGACGCTATTGCAAGCCCGGATGCACTCAAGAGTTCGATTGCAATCGATTCACAGCTTAGTGTTCTTGATCCAAAAGGCAGGGCTCATCAAAGCCTTTGGATGATTGGACCAGCGACCATGGGCAGTTTGGGGGATGTAATCGCAGCAAGTGCGATTGCTAAGCAAGCCGAGCAACTCGCCAAAGCAATCCGATTAAACTGGATGCCTAGTTCATCCGTTCAATAAAACGATTATGAAACGATTCCCTAAACACTCTCAGTGCAAATTCATTATTTTTGCTGCCTTAATCAGCTTGCAGGGCTGTGCCGCTGTCTTTACGGATGCATCGGACGCTAATCATGTCACCTTTTTGAATAGCGCCGACGAGTCGCTTCCTCAATTAACAGAGAAGGCAAATGCCTATTGCCAACAGTACGGTAAGAAAGCCGTATATCGCAAAGGCGATAATTTACTGGTTGCTGTATTTGACTGCCGCTAAGCTTATCTAGTTTTCTTGGGAGCGGGTTTAGCATTCAAGAGCTCAGGCTGCATCGTTGTATCCTCCTCGATTGATTTGCGATAGCCCGGTGGGTACTTGCTCCAGTCATAGCCTTTGCGGGCTCGCTGATAGCCATAGTCATACAGCGCTTGCATGTATTTGTATCAAATTCTTCAACATGCGGGAAAGTAAAGTCTGAGCCGATATAGGCCAGATTGAAACCGACTCGGTCATCCATTGATTAGAACGCCTCTTTCTCAGCCTCTAAATAGGCAAGGCTCGTGTACTTACCAATATTGCCATCGAACCCCTGCATGGTTTTAGCCCGCTTACTAACGCGCGGATCTTTCAACACCAATGATTTGGCCACACTTAAGTCCTGACCATCTTTGACGGCTTTGACGCAGGTATCGTAAATGCCTGCCAAGAACTCGCCGTATTCATTGAGGAGCTGTTTACTCGGTTCACCATGCCCTGGTACCCAGAGCTGATCACCTTCGGTCGATTGTAAATTCTGATAGGTCTTAAAGGTGCCGACATAAGAGCCGTCATCAATATTGGCAATGCGATTGCCCATTGCAATATCGCCTACGTAAGTCACCTTATCTTCAATGACCTGCATGCATATATCACCAGGGGTGTGCGCAGTGCCATGGTGATGCACTTTGATGCGCACATCGCCAAAGTTAAAGATATCACCCTGATTAGCGTCGTGAGTCGGCGGAATCACCTTAGTACCCGCGGTCGCTTGATTGGTCCAGCGCTCCATTAAACTGCGCCAGGCATTGCCTTCGATACCTTTGATCTGTTTGATGGAGTAGGGATGCGCATAAATGGGCATGTCCTTACTGTAGGTTTCCACAAATGCTTGATTACCTAAAAAATGATCGCCGTGGTAATGCGAATTAAAAATTGCAATCACCGGTTTATTGGTGACCCTCTTAATCATCCGGATTGCCATCTCACCAATTTGCAAGGAGGCGCCGGAATCTAATATGACGACCCCTTTGCTAGTGACCACGAAGGTCACATTAGCCATCATGCCCCGGTTTTCAGGTGTTGGAAAGCCGTCGGGCGAGTAGATTAACCAAACGTGCTTACTAATCTGCTTGGCAGGAATATCCTTGACTGGCGGCCCTTTGAAAAAATCCTCCGCCGCACTGGCAAACTGCATGGCTTGCGGGGCAAGCATGATTCCCCCAGCTCCTGCGATCCATTTGAGTGCCTGACGACGTGTATCAGCAACCATTGAATACTCCCATTGATATATTCAGTTTAGCGAATATTTTCCCTGCCTATCAATTTCAATGATTACTTGAGTAATTTGTTCATCAATCGCTATCCCATGACCAATTTAGCAATCTGGGTGTAGAGCGGGATCCCAAGGATTAAATTGAGTGGGAATGTGATACCCAAAGACATACCCATGTACAAAGCAGGGCTCACCTCGGGCAAAGCATGTCGCAATACTGCTGGCACCGCAATATAAGACGCGCTAGCAGCTAGAACCATCAACAAAATCGTATTACCCAATTCCACCTTGAAGATGTAGCAGAGTAAAAGCGCAAAGAGGGAATGGCAAAGGGGCGCTACAAAGGCATACACAATCAAACGTCTGGGCTTGCCCTTGAGATCCACAAAACTCTTGGCGCTCATTAAGCCCATATCTAGTAAGAAGAATGCCAACATCCCCTTGAATAAATCCACGGAGAATGGCGCCATTACCTTTTGCCCATCGGGTCCCGAGATAATGCCAATTAACATCGCACCAAGTAGCAATAGTTGCGCGCCGTCCGTAAATGACTCGTGCAGCAGTTTGCCAACTCGCATCGGTTGCTTAGTTTGCGATACAGAGGATTTCGCACGATTGGCGAGGAAGATCGCCAAAATAATTGCTGGGGATTCCATTAGTGCCATGGCAGCAGCCATATGGCCACCATATTCGATCTGAACATGGTTGAGGTATTGAGTGGCGGTAATAAAGGTCACTGCGCTAACCGACCCATACGTCGCGGCAATCGCTGCTGAATCAAGAGCGTTGAGTTTGGTCTTCAGAAAGTAATAACTGACGAGCGGAATAATGCAGGCTAGGGCAATCGCAATGATCAAGCTGGTAGTAATTGCGAAGGTGAGCCCAGATTGGTGCAAAGCGAACCCACCCTTGAGGCCTAAAGCCATTAAAAGGTAAAGAGATAGAAACCGGGTGATGGGTTGCGGGATCTCGAGGTTGGAACGAACCAATCCTGCAAACACGCCAAAGATAAAAAATAGGATGGCGGGATCAATAATGGTACTCATGAGTTCTTATTTTCTCATTTTTAGAGAGCTTCTCAGAAAAAGAGCCACTCCCCCCTAAAAAGTGCTTGAGTAGAATAGACCCATATTTATTAGGGAAATCACTAATTCGCGATCTATGGTCAAATTCACCTATCGATTTTGGGGAGTAGCCTGCCTAGTAATGGGTCTTGCGCATCGACATTCCGGAAAGCCGTTAAGAGCCAACCCGGTGCGCGAGGGGAATCAGTCCTTGGCCAGACCAGTTTTAAGTATTGGAAAACTGTGGACCCCTATTTAAGCGTGATTCGCCGAGTAGTTCATATTGCCCTAATTTGGGCATGTGCTGCATCCCCTACCTGGGCGCAAACGCAATCTACCAAAACCGTTTTTACTCTTGATCAGCTTATCCAGCTTGCCTTAGAAAGTAATCCGCAGGTGATGGCCGCTCGCGATCAGACCCGGGCGGTTAGTGGTCAATTGCGAAGCGCGAGAGCGATTCCAAACCCCGAGTTTGAGGTCAATACCGGTCAGCAACGTGGTACCTCGGGCGGATTAAACACCGGCAACCTCTCGCAATGGGTTGTTACTCAGCCACTCGATATGCCGTATACCCGTTTCCCACGGGTCAATGCTGCTGAGGCCAGCATGCGTGCCGCTGAAGCAAATCGGGTTGCATTTGAGGTTGAGACCATTGCGCGTGTTCGCCAAAGTTTCTATGAGCTCGTGCGCCGCGAAGCTGAATCACGCGCTGCAGATGAAGATTTGGATCTCACCAAACAAATCCGCGATCGCATGCAATTGCGCTACGACGTTGGTGAGACCGCTCGCTTTGAGTTAATTCGGGCACAAACCGAGTTTCTCAATGCTGAGATCGTGGCCCAAGGAAGCAAACTACGGATTGAGCAAGCCCGCAGTCAATTGCGTAAAGTCGTGGGCTTTAATCTGCCTGCAAACTTTGAGATTGCAGCCAAAGTAGATTCCATCCCCAAATTACCCGAACTCAAAGTCTTATTGGATAACCTACGCAATCAGAGCCCTGAGCTAAAGCGCGCCAAGGCCGAGGTTGAAGCCAGCGAGTCACGCCTAAGTTTTGAGCAAAACTCGCGCCTACCGCAATTGGCAATTAAGGCTCAGCAATACAACGACCCGAACTTTACCGATCGCCTCTATGGTTTGGTGGTCAGTATCCCGATTTGGGATTTCCGCCAAGGCCAAATTACAGAAGCCGAGGCCAATGCCTCGAAAGCCCGTAATCAATTGAATGCTCAGATGCAAAGCCTCGAGACTCAGCTCGAATCAGCATACAAACTCTTTGAGATCACGAGCTTTCAGGTCAAAACTTTGGACGAGCGGGTCGTACAACTTGCGGCCAGTGCTCGCAAGATTGCCGAGACCTCGTATCGCTTTGGTGAGCGTGGCATGTTGGAGTTCTTGGATGCGCAGCGGACCTTTCGAGCCGCTCGGAATGATTTAATTCGAGCCCGTTTTGAGTTGGCATCGATTGTGAATGAGATTGAACGTTTGAGTGCCTCGCCAGAATGGGTGGCCATGATTGAAGGTAAAAAATAATGAGTGCCGAACCTAAACTCACTAAAAAAATAGCTGATCAAATTCAGAAGGGGCGTGCCCTAATTCTGGAGCAAACCGTCGCCGCAATTCATGCAATACGGGATTGGCAGAAGCAAGGCTACGGCCAAATTCGCGAGTTTGCAAATCAAAAAGCTCCAGCTGTTTTGCAAAAGTATGATGCCAGTCCAGCTTGGGTCAAGTCGGGATTCTTCGTTTTACCTTGGGTAGTTGTTGTTTTGTTAACTCTTTATTACTTTGATGTGTTTGACTCTAAGCCAACACCCCGCCTGGTTCAAGACCCAAGCATTGTGTATGTCAATGATGACCTGAGTAAATTAATTAAGAATGGGCAGGTCAAATTAGCCCCGTTTGTCGAGGAGCTAAGAGTCTCCGGCCGAATTGATTTTAATGAGCGCTTCTTGGCACGAATTGGTGCAAATGTAACGGGGCGTGTCTCTGAAATCTTAGGAGTGCCTGGTCAAGAAGTTCAGCAGGGGGAGGTCTTGGCAAAGATTACCTCAACCGAGCTCACCCAATCACAACTTGCCTACCTAAAAGCACGAACCGCCAGCCAGTTAGCTGAGCAAGCTGCTAATCGTGCGCGTATTCTTTATAAAGAAGATGTGATCGCTCTCGCTGAGTTGCAACGCCGTGAAGCCGAGGCGATGAGCGCAAAAGCCGAGTTACGTGCTGCGAACGATCAATTGCGAGTGCAGGGCATGGATCAGAAAAGCATTGATCGACTCGCTAAAACGGGAGTGATTGAGTCCATCAATAATGTGGTGGCAACGATCCCCGGCCAAATTGTGGAGCGCAAAATTAATCGTGGACAAGTGGTTCAACCAGCCGAATCACTCTTCACGATCGCAGATTTAAGTACCTTATGGGCAGTCGCTGAAGTTCCTGAGGGAAATTCGTCGTTGTTACAAAAGGGGCAAAAATCGTCGGTGATTATTCCTGCGCTGCGTAATCGGGTGATTGAAGGCGTGATCTCGCACGTCGATGCCATCGTTAACCCACAAACGCGTACCGTTGTGGTGCGGATGGACATTTCGAATCCAACAGGGCAAATACGTCCCGGAATGTTAGCTACGATGTTGATTGATAGTGAACCGGTAGAGCGCTTAGTTGTGCCAAATTCTGCGGTGATTCGGGAGGATAACCAAGATTACGTATTTGTACGAGGCGAGGACGATCAATACAAAATGGTTCCCGTCAAAGCCGGACCTGAGGGTAAAGGCATGCGCGCCATTCTTTCTGGCCTCAAAGAGGGTGAGGAAATTGCGATTGAAGGCGCATTTCATTTAAATGCGGAACGCAAGCGTCAGCTTAGTGGTGGCGGCTAAGACCATTTGACATGATTGAGCGTATTGTCCGTTTTGCTCTTCAGCAACGCCTACTGGTGGTGGTGATCTCCGTTTGCTTATTCTTCGTAGGCTTATTTGCTACGAAGCGCTTATCGGTTGATGCCTTCCCTGATGTAACAAATATCCAGGTGCAAATCGCAACCGAGGCCCCTGGTAAATCACCCGAAGAAGTCGAGCGCTTTGTCACCATCCCGATTGAGTTAGGCATGACCGGCTTACCCGGCCTCGTAGAGATGCGTTCGCTCAACCGTAACGGTATTTCCATTGTGACCTTGGTCTTCACGGATAAGACCAGTATCTACTTTGCCCGCCAACTTGTTCTGGAGCGTCTCATTGAGGTTGCGTCCCGTATGCCCGACGGAATCACTCCCGTCTTGGCGCCACCGACCACGGGACTCGGGGAGGTTTATCAGTACACCCTCGAGCATCCGTCTGATCGAGATCGCCCCCTGACTGAGGATGAGCTGCAAGAGCGCCGCACGATCCAGGATTGGGTAGTACGCCCCATGTTGCGCTCGATTCCAGGTGTTGCTGAGATTAATACCCAAGGTGGCTTCGCTAAAGAGTATCAAGTATTGGTTAATCCTGAGCGCTTGCGGCACTATGGGATTACCTTGCAAGATGTGTATGTGGCACTGGCTCGCAATAACGCCAATTCTGGTGGCGGCCAATTACCGACCTATGCAGAGCGGTATTTGATTCGTGGGGTTGGTCTTGTGGCAAAGCCTGAGGACATTGGCAAGATTATTCTGAAAGAAGTGAAGGGCACTCCAGTGTATGTGCGTAACGTTGCCGAGGTCATGATTGGTAATGAGATTCGGCAGGGCGCCATTATTAAAAATGGTGTTACCGAGGGTGTGGCTGGCATTATTCAGATGAACCGTGGTGCGAATGCTCGGGAGGTAGTCAATCGCATTAAGACCAAGGTCGCCGAGATTAACGAGCGCAAGTTATTGCCTGAGGGTTTACAGATTGTTCCGTTCTATGACCGAACCGATCTGGTCAATGCGGCGATGTTCAACGTTGCCAAGGTCTTAGTTGAGGGCATCATCTTGGTAATCGTATTGCTCTTCTTGTTCTTGGGCGATGTGCGTTCATCGATCATTGTGGTGGCCACTCTGATCTTGACCCCGCTACTCACATTTTTTGTGATGAACCGCTATGGCATCTCTGCGAACTTGATGTCCTTGGGTGGTCTCGCAATCGCCATTGGCATTATGGTCGACGGCTCAGTCGTGGTGGTTGAAAACACTTTTGCTAAGTTAGGCGCTCGCCTAAAAATGGGTGAGTCCCGTAACCGTATTATCTTAGAGGCAGCTACCGAGGTCGGTAAACCCGTGCTCTTTGGTGTGGGCATCATCATTTTGGTATTTATGCCCTTACTTGCGCTCGAAGGCATGGAGGGCAAGATGTTTGCTCCGATGGCGATCACGATTGCGATTGCGCTCACTATCTCACTGATCCTATCGTTTGTGCTATCTCCCGTCCTTTGTTCTTACATCCTCAAAGGTGGTAGTGAGGACGATACGAAGATTGTGGCGAAGCTGCGTAAGCCGTATAACTTTATGCTCGATTGGAGCTTAAAACATCCCCGTTTAGTCGTAAAACGCGCTCTGATTGCGCTAGGCGCTAGTGTGGTTCTGTTTATCTTTTTGGGTAAATCATTTATCCCGGTGATGCAAGAGGGTTCTATCACTCCAGTGATTGTGCGTTCGGCCAATATTGCGCTCGATGAGTCGATTAAGTTGGAGTTTGAGGCCCTCAAAAGAATCATGACCATTCCTGGTGTGGAAATGGCGGTATCCCGTTTAGGACGCGGTGAGTCCCCGGCCGACCCTGGTCAACCATTCGAGTCCGATCCGATCGTGACCTTGAAGCCCTTGGGCGATCGAGATCTAAGCCAAGAGGAAATTGCCAATCAAATTCGTGAGAAATTAAAGACCTTGCCCGGTGTGGAGTTGGTGATCTCTCAACCGATTGCAGCCCGTGTTGACGAAATGGTCTCGGGTGTACGTTCACAAGTAGCGATCAAGATCTTTGGTGATGATATCGAGACTCTTATCAAACTAGGTACTCAAATTAGTCAAATCTTATCGCGCATGAAGGGCAGTACTGATCTGCGGATCGAGCAAGCCTCAGGCCAGAACTACCTCAATATCAAGATCGATCGCGATGCGATTGCGCGCTACGGGATCAATGTGGCCGATGTCAACGATGTGATTGAAACCGCAATCGGTGGTAAACAGGCCTCGACAGTCTACGAGGGTGAGCGCCGCTTCCCCATGGTGTTGCGCTATCCAGCCCCTTACCGTGACAAGATCGATGCCATCGAGAACATCATCCTGCTATCGCCTAACGGCGCCCAGGTGCTCATGAAGGATCTGGCGAAGATTGAGTTACTTGATGGTCCACCGCAAATATCGCGCGAGTCCGGTAAGCGTCGCCTCGTGATTGGTGTCAATGTGCAGGGTCGTGATTTGGGTGGTTTTGTCGATGAAGCCCAAAAGAAAATTGCCCAGGATGTGAAATTACCCGAGGGCTATACCCTGGTTTGGGGCGGTCAGTTTGAGAACATGGAGCGCGCCATGGCACGACTCATGATCATCATTCCGCTCACGATTGCCGCGATTTTCTTCTTGCTCTTTATGCTATTCCAATCGATTCGCTTGGCTGGGCTGATTATTTTGGTTCTGCCGTTTGCATCGATTGGAGGTATCTTCGGCCTCTTTATTACCGGCGAGTATTTATCGGTACCCGCCGCAGTCGGATTCATTAATCTTTGGGGTATTGCGGTACTGAACGGCGTGGTGCTGATCTCCTTTATCAAACAATTGCGCGATGACGGCATGCCTTTGCATGAGGCTCTCATTGATGGGTGTGCACATCGCTTTAGACCTGTGATGATGACCGCATCGGTGGCGATGTTGGCCTTGATTCCCATGCTGTTCTCCGGCGGCCCGGGATCGGAGGTCACAAGACCTCTTGCTATTGTGGTTATTTCAGGTCTAATTACTTCAACGGGCTTAACATTATTGGTATTGCCGGTTTTATACGGTTGGTTTGAAGAGAAAAAGGTTGAAGCGTGATTGAAATAAAGGCAGTGATTCGTCCGAATAAATTACCCATGGTGCGGGCCGCACTGATGGACACCCCCGGTTTTCCTGGAATGACAGTAACAAAAGTCGAGGGTTGCAGCGCACCGAACCGAGTCGAAAAAACCACCATTAAAGATGAGTTAACCGATTACTCAGCAAAAGTTCGGATTGAGATCGTTTGCAATGATGAAGTGGCTGATACGATCATGGATCGCTTAGTCCAAGCGTGCCAGACTGGGCAGGTGGGCGATGGGATTGTCTGGAAGGTGAATGTTGAGCGTGCCTTCTTTATTGCGAAGAACTATCCAAACCCAATTAGTTAAGCGCGCGGCTACTAATGGCTTTGCCTTGGGAATTCACTTTCACAAGCAGCATTTGACCTACGCCAACTGACATACCTGTATAGGCATAGGTATTGACCTGATGGGTCACCAAAATCAGCGGTAACTTATTGGATTTAGAAAGTTGCTGTCGCACAAATGCCTCAAGCTCTCTAGTCTGTTTGCCGCTCTCGCTCATTTCATTAAAGAAGGAACCGAGTGAACGCTCCGTTGTAACTGGACCTTTATTAAGTAACACTGCCGTATCGAGACAGCGGCACCAGGGGCTACTGAACATACGAGCCTCACTAATGCCTTGCTTACTTAGCCATGTACCAATCTCTTTGGCTTGCTGACGTCCATACTCACCCAGATTACGCTGGGTCGAACAATCGCCAATGCGATAACCTGGGGGATCGCCGATCCCAGGGGCATCGGCATGACGCATGATGATGAGACTTGAGCCTGATTGAAGTTCAGAGAGCAGGTTGGCATTTGCCAATGGCATGAACACCAGCCACGCCCAGAGTGCAACAAGGATTCGGATCAAGGTAATACCTTACCTGGGTTCATGATGTTCTTGGGGTCTAGAGCGGATTTAATAGAGCGCATCAGTTGGTGCGCCACCGATCCACGATGAGCCTCTAGGTCGGGGAGTTTGAGTTGCCCAATGCCATGCTCTGCCGAAATGGAGCCATGGTGTTTCTCGACCTGAGAATAGACCACATCATGAATGGCTGCTTCATGAGCGCGATTGAACTCGCTAGGATTTATCCCAAGTGGCGGAGCAATGTTGTAATGCAAATTACCGTCACCCAAATGCCCAAAATTGATAATACGCACCCCAGCAAATTGATCCCGAATCAGTCGATCAGTCTCAGTGATAAAGGCATCAAGACCTGAGATTGGTAGCGAGATATCGTGTTTTAGATTGGCGCCTTCTTGCGCTTGTGCCATCGTGATGTGCTCACGCATGGTCCAAAACGATTGGGCTTGCGAGAGATTGCTCGCAATCACCGCATCACTCGCAATACCTGCTTCAAAGGCAGACTCAAGAACCTGTTCCATCAAGTTACGCGCATGTTCTTCACCTTCATGATCCGATAACTCGACTAAGACCGTATAAAGAGGGTCATTGGCAAGAGGGTTTTTCATGTGGGGAAATTGCTTGGCAGTGAGGTCCAAGGAGTCCTTTGACATCATTTCAAAGCCAGTGAGTAGGGCGGCAGTGCGTTTCTGAAAAAGACTGAGCAACTCAATCGTCGCCGGAATATTTGGGACAGCTACTAAAGCAGTCCATTGGGTCACTGGCAAGGGATATAGCTTCATCACCGCGGCGGTAATGATGCCAAGACACCCCTCGGAACCAATATATAAATCACGCAGATCAAATCCGGTGTTGTCCTTGCGTAAGCTCCGCAGACCATGCAGGATCTCACCTTGGGCAGTGACTACTTCGAGGCCTAAACACAGTTCGCGGGCATTGCCATAGCGCAGCACATTAGTACCACCCGCATTGGTGGCCAGATTGCCACCAATTTGACAGCTTCCTTGAGCACCAAGACTGAGCGGAAACAAAAATCCCTGTGTCTTGGCAGCCTCTTGTAAGGTTTGCAAAATGCAACCTGACTCGACCACCATGGTTTGGTTGCTCGGATTAATTTCACGGATCGTATTCATCCGCTTGAGATTCAAAACTATTTGCTGGCCCGAGTCATTGGGGGTTGCCGCTCCGCACATACTGGTATTGCCGCCTTGCGGAACAATGGAAATCGACGCTTGATCGCACGCTTTGACGATCTTGGCAACCTCTTCGGTTGTTTTGGGAAGTAAAACAGCGAGTGCTTTGCCGTGATAGCGATTGCGCCAATCACTCAGATAGGGCGCTTGATCATTGGGGTCGACCAATACATAAGCATTTCCAACAATCGACTGACAGTGTGAAATGAATTCGGAGTGATTCATGGGATGATTCTAGTGCTTTGCTTCATCAGCCGCTTTTGCCTTAGCCGCCGCCTTAATGGGTTTGAGATACAACAGTAAGGCAATAAAAACCGTTACCGATAGGATGAGTTCCAGGATGGCCATCCACATATTCCAACCGGGTTCGGTAATCCGGGTTAAGGCTTCGGTGGTGTAAATCAGAATCGCCATGCTGCTCCATTGCATGGTGTACACATTCGCGCGCCATACCCCTGGCAACATGATGATTAAAGGTACTGCTTTTAGCACCAACCATGAGCCCCCGGGACGCAGCGGTGAAATGATCCATTCCCAAGCAACGCACAACACAATTAAATCAACGATTGCGGCACTGGCAATCAGCACATACTTATTTTTTTTCAGTAATCCACTCAGCATGATTTATTTGCCACCGTGAAGACGTAAAGCGACTTCAGCCAAACGCTTACCTTGGGCAATGGCTAAGCGAGATTCATCTGCACTAATCGGGGCGCTACCATCAGCGTGGGCAAGGTGCGATACACCATACGGTGTTCCACCACTCGTGGTGTTCATGAGTTCGGGATTGCTATAGGGTAGACCAAGCAACACCATGCCATGATGAAAAAGAGGAATCATCATGGAGAGGAGGGTGGTTTCCTGACCGCCATGCAAACTACCGGTACTGGTAAATACACAGGCGGGCTTCCCTTGCAGTGCGCCGCCTAACCATTGCGAGGTACTACCGTCCAAAAAATACTTGAGCGGTGCAGCCATATTGCCAAAGCGGGTCGGTGAACCCAGTGCTAGACCAATGCATTCCTCCAAATCAGAGTACTCGACATACGGAGGCCCATCCTTCGGTACGGGCGGTTCGCTAGCTTCACAAACGGTTGACACTGCAGGCACCGTTCGCAGACGTGCGCCAACTCCGGGCACGCTCTCAATTCCTTGGCCAATCAGTCGAGCAAGCTGCTCGGTCGCGCCGTAGCGGGAGTAGTACAACACCAAGATCTCGGATGAACGCATACGCTGCACTTTCTTTGGAATTTCAGTCAGATCCCCTATGATACGGTCATGCCATTATCTTTTCCGATCGAGCGTTGGTTGCCCTTAGGCAAAGAGCTCTGGGATCGCAATCAACATTTACGCTTGAGCCAGGTGTCGGCTAGCTTGGCCTTCACCACGATTTTGTCCTTGGTACCGATGCTCACCATTGGGTCGATCTTGCTGAGCCAATTCCCGGCCGTGATTAATCTACGTAATGCTTTTCAGACCTGGCTATTAAAAAACTATTTCCCAGGCGGCATCAGCCAACAAGTATTTAGTTACTTTAACCAGTTCTCTGCCAAAGCCAAGGGATTAACGATTGTGGGCTCGCTTGGGCTAGTGATTACGACGATTTTGACCATGGTGGTCATTGAGCGTGCCTTTAATGAGATCTGGAGGGTCAAAGAGCGTCGACCCTTCCTAAAAAAGCTCATCATCTATTTGGCAGCAACCGTGATCGGCCCCATCCTCTTAGGTCTGGGAATTTATCTCAGCGGTATATTGTTAGGTTCTGCTAGTGGCTGGTTCCCCACCTTATCGGCAGGATTTAAATTCATCAGCACGATTATTCCTAGCGTATTGGCACTCATTGTTTTTGCTCTGGCCTACCGAATCCTGCCTTATGCCCCAGTGACCTGGCGTGATGCATTTGTGGGGGCTGCTTTTGTGGCCGTTGCTTACGAGATCACCAAGTTTGGTTTTGCCTATTTCGTGACCCAGGCGGCCTTTTATAAAACCGTTTATGGAACCTTTGCGATCGTGCCCCTCATGTTGATTTGGATCTATATCACCTGGTGGCTTACCCTTGCCGGTGCAGTGATTGTGGCGAACTTGCCAACCATTCGGCAAAACCGTCAGCGGGAACAGGCGCCTGCCTAATGCCATAATGATGGTATGTCTGGAAATACGTTAGGTCTTCTATTTACTGTAACCACCTTTGGTGAGTCGCACGGTCCTGCAATTGGTGCGGTGGTGGATGGTTGTCCCCCAGGAATGGAACTATCGGTCGATGATATTCAGGTGGATCTGGATCGTCGCAAGCCAGGTACCTCGCGCCATGTAACCCAACGCAAAGAAGAGGACAAGGTCGAGATTTTGTCTGGCGTCTTTGAAGGCAAAACCACGGGTACCCCCATTTGTTTGTTGATTCGCAATACCGATCAACGCAGCCAAGATTACAGCGAGATTTTGCAGACCTTTCGTCCAGGTCACGCTGATTACACCTATCACTATAAATATGGCTTTCGAGACCCGCGCGGTGGCGGGCGCTCCTCAGCACGTTTAACCGCCCCCGTGGTTGCAGCCGCAGCAATCGCAAAAAAATGGTTGCGGGAACACTACGGTACTCAAATCGTGGCACATATGAGCCAACTGGGTGAAATTGCCATTCCATTCGAAGATGCAAAAGAAATTGCTCGCAATCCATTCTTTGCCCCGAATGCCAGCATCATTCCGAAGCTCGAAGAGTATATGGATCAACTCCGTAAAGCCGGGGATTCGTGTGGAGCCAAAATTGAGGTTGTGGCTCACCAAGTACCCATTGGTTTGGGCGAGCCGCTTTTTGATAAGTTAGACGCCGATATTGCCCATGTGATGATGGGTATTAATGCCGTTAAGGGCGTGCAGATTGGCGAAGGATTTGGGGTGGTGGCCCAAAAGGGGAGTGCACACGGTGACGAGATGCATCCGGATGGCTTTGCTAGTAATAATGCCGGTGGTGTTCTGGGTGGTATTAGTACTGGGCAAGATATTCGTGTATCAATTGCGATCAAGCCAACCTCAAGCATCATGAGTCCCAAAGAGACCATTGACTTGCACGGTAAGCCCGCAACGATTCAGACCAAAGGGCGTCATGATCCCTGCGTCGGAATTCGTGCTGCGCCAATTGCTGAAGCGATGTTGGCATTGGTGCTGATGGATCATGCCTTGCGTCATCGTGCTCAGTGCGGTGATGTCGCGGTAAGCCCCCCCGCTATTGCTGGCTCTCGTAGCACTTAAGGATTCATGACAGCGTCTTCGCGTTGGGCCTTCGGGGCCTTTTTCTTTTTGTACTTCGCCTACATTGGCCTCATGTCGCCGTATGCAAGCTTGTACTTCTCGGAACTGGGGTTTGGGGCAATCGAAATTGCTGCTTTGATGTCGATGTTGCAGGTAACCCGCATCTTGGGGCCGTTCTCTTGGGGATGGCTCTCGGATTATTTATCCAACCGGGTGGGCATCATGCGCTTTTGCGGAGTCCTGGCGGTTCTGTGTTTCTTGGTCATTTTCTATTTGGAGCAGTACATCCCATTTTTAATCTGGATGTTTATTCTGCACACTATTCTCAGTAGCATGGTGCCCTTAGGGGAGGCGGCAACTGTACACGCCTTATTTAAAGATAACTCGTTTGACCATCGCTATGGACGGCTGCGCCTATGGGGATCGATTGGCTTTATTGCCATGGTCTTACTCGCTGGTGAAGTATTTCAATGGTGGGGTATCGAAGTCTTCCCTTGGTTAGGCTTAGGTGTATTAATTGCACTGGCGATCGACACCTTTTTAATTCGAGAGCCTAAGATTGAGCGTCAACCCTTGGTGCGTGGTGAGCTCCGTACGGTATTGCGGCGGGTAGAGGTGCGCTGGTTTTTAGTCTCCGCATTTGCCATGATCTTTGGCCATGCTGCACTCTATGTGTTTTATTCCCTTTACCTTGCAGATCTAGGTTACAGCAAATCCGAGATCGGGTTTTTCTGGACATTGGGAGTGACCGCAGAAGTAATGTTCTTTTATTTTCAAAGTAAGGTCATGTCACGATACTCACCAACGAGTGTGTTGCAAGCAACATTCATGATTGCGGTGATCCGCTTTGTATTAATCGGCTACTTTGCCAGTACTAGTCTATTAATCTTAGCGCAGCTAATGCACGCCGCGACCTTTGCAGCACACCATAGTGCGAGTACCAAATTAATTCAGGGTTGGTTCAGCGGTCCCTTGCAAGCGCGTGGTCAGGCACTCTTTACGACGGTTGCTTATGGTTTTGGTGGAACCTTGGGTGGCTTATGCGCAGGCTGGATTTGGGATCATTGGGGCCCCAATCAAGTGTTTGGTATGGCAGCGGTGGCGTGCGCCTTGGCCGGTGTTGCGATTGCGCAGGTTAAAACCAAACAAACTGCTTTACATTCCTGAGTAATTCGGACCACCGCCTCCTTCAGGGGTGACCCATACAATATTCTGGGTAGGATCTTTGATGTCACAGGTTTTGCAATGCACGCAATTTTGGGCATTGATTTGGAGCTTGGGCTTACCTTCCACTTCGATGTATTCGTAAACACCGGCAGGGCAGTAGCGTTGCTCAGGGCCCGCATAGATATCCAAATTAATGGCTACTGGCACACTTTCATCCTTGAGGGTTAAGTGAGCTGGTTGATTCTCCTCATGATTGGTATTGGAGATAAATACCGAGGAGAGTCGATCAAAAGTAATTTTGCCATCGGGTTTTGGATATTCAATAACCTGATGAAGGCGCGCCGGTTCAAGATATTCGTAGTCAGCTTTTTTCTGATGAATGGTCCATGGCACATTTCCACCAAACACTTTTTGTTCAATACCAACCATGAGGGTGCCGAGATATAAACCTTTAGACATCCATGCTTTAAAGTTACGCGCCTGCTTGAGTTCGGTATACAGCCAACTATTTTTAAAGGCACTGGGGTAAGCGCTCAAAATATCATTGGCCCGATTTTCAGAGAGCGCAGACATGGCTGCCTGGGCCGCTAACATGCCGGATTTAATCGCTGCATGACTGCCTTTAATGCGGGATGCGTTGAGGTAGCCCGCATCGCAGCCAATCAGGGCGCCGCCAGGGAACACCGTTTGCGGCAAACTATTTAAGCCGCCAGCGGTAATGGCACGTGCACCATAGGCCAAGCGCTTACCACCCTCAAACGTCGGACGAATCGCAGGATGCAATTTATAGCGTTGGAACTCATCAAAGGGACTAAGATAAGGGTTGCGGTAGGAGAGGCCAACCACCATGCCGACGGCTACCTTGTTTTCACCAAAGTGATACAAAAAAGATCCGCCATAGGTCTGACGATCTAAGGGCCATCCTGCCGTATGAATCACTAAACCCGGGCGATGGTTCTGGGGCGTTACTTCCCAGAGTTCTTTAATGCCAATACCGTAACTCTGTGGATCGGACTCACGATCGAGTTGGTATTTAGTGATCAGTTGTCTGCCGAGATGACCGCGTGAGCCTTCAGCAAATAAGGTGTATTTGGCTCGCAATTCCATGCCAAGCTGAAACTGTTCTGAGATCTGCCCATCTTTATGAATTCCTAAATTACCGGTAGCGACTCCGCAAACCGCACCCTGGGCATTAAACAAAATTTCTGCCGCAGCAAACCCTGGAAAAATATCAACGCCCAGTTGCTCTGCTTGGCCACCGAGCCAGCGCGTGAAATTACTTAAACTCAAAATGTAATTACCGCGGTTGTTAAAGCACTCTGGTAGCAAAAGATGGGGTACCGTGAACGAGCTCGATTCGGTCAAAAAGATGAATTCATCTTTACTAACTGGTGTCTCGAGCGGAGCCCCCAGTGCTTGCCAATCAGGAAATAATTCCGTGAGGGCGCGTGGATCCATGATGGCGCCCGACAAAATATGAGCGCCGACCTCAGAACCCTTTTCTAATACGCAAACGGAGATCTCACGACCCTCGCGTTGGGCAATTTGTTTGGCGTGGATTGCTGCCGATAGCCCAGCGGGGCCACCCCCGACGATCACGAGGTCATAGTCCATGGCCTCGCGCGGGCCGTATTGAGCAAGTAATTCCTCGGTATTCATCACTCTAGTTTAGTGCTTTTAAGCCATGAATCGGTCATGCAGAGCGGTTATCATTTAGGTGATATCCGGTATTGATTAAAGAACGTGAAAGAAAGTTAGGCGAATGAACAAGATATTTCCCAATGCCCGCGCTGCTCTTGAGGACATTATGAAAGATGGGCAAACCATCGCGGTTGGCGGTTTTGGTTTGTGTGGCATTCCAGAGGCACTGATTGCTGCGGTTAAAGACTTGGGTACCAAAAATCTCACAGCAATATCTAATAATGCTGGAGTAGATGATTTTGGCTTGGGGATTTTGCTGGCGACTCGGCAGATCAAAAAAATGATTGCCTCTTATGTTGGAGAAAACAAAGAGTTTGAGCGTCAATATTTAGCTGGTGAACTCGAATTGGAATTTACCCCTCAAGGTACGTTAGCAGAGAAGTTGCGAGCAGGCGGTTGCGGTATCCCAGCGTTTTATACCAAGACCGGCGTTGGAACGATTGTGGCTGAAGGTAAGGATGAGCGTGAATTTGATGGAGAAAAGTACATCCTAGAGCGCTCATTGGTTGCCGATGTCTCGCTCGTTAAAGCATGGAAAGCGGATAAAGCAGGTAACTTGCTTTATCGCTTAACAGCACGCAACTTTAATCCAGTTGTCGCGATGGCAGGAAAGATCACTGTGGTGGAAGTCGAAGAGATCGTGGAAAACGGAGATCTCATTCCAGATCAAATTCATACCCCTGGTATTTATGCCCATCGGATTGTGCTCAACCCTCAACCGGAAAAACGGATTGAGCAACGCACGCTATCTAAATAAGCATTTATTTGAAAAGATTACACAGAGGAAATTGCAATGCCTTGGAATCGTGATGAAATGGCAGCCCGTGCTGCAAAAGAGTTAAAAGATGGTTACTACGTCAATTTAGGTATTGGCATGCCCACCTTGGTGGCAAACCATGTTCCCGCTGGGATGGAGGTTTGGTTGCAGTCTGAGAATGGCTTGTTGGGGATTGGACCATTTCCCACCGAAGCACAAGTGGATGCCGATATGATTAATGCCGGCAAGCAAACCGTGACCACTTTGCCAGGGTCCGCTATTTTTTCATCGGCGGACTCCTTTGGAATGATTCGGGGTGGCAAGATCAATATTGCGATCTTGGGCGCAATGCAGGTCAGCGAGCATGGCGATTTAGCCAACTGGATGATTCCCGGAAAAATGGTGAAGGGCATGGGTGGTGCCATGGATTTGGTTGCCGGCGTGAAACACGTCGTGGTATTGATGGAACACGTGGCCAAGAAAAAAGACGGTACCGAAGAAATCAAAATTCTGCCCAAGTGCACCTTGCCATTAACCGGATTAGGTGTGATTGATCGCATCATCACCGATTTGGGTGTACTCGACATCACACCCAAAGGATTGAAGTTGGTGGAATTAGCGCCTGGTGTAACCAAAGAAGAGATTCAGGCGAAGACCGGCGCCCCTATTGATACTAGTGCAGTTCATTGAATAGCGCCCCATTACATGCTCATAAACGTGGGGATGCAAGCCATACCCACGCGGTAGCTGATCGAAAGCAATCCTTTTTGTGGATTGCTATGCTCTTTACACTTGGATTTGCATGCGTTGAGTTCTTTGCTGGTCTAATTTCAGGTTCCTTAGCACTGATGTCCGATGCCGGACATATGGTGACTGACTCTGCTGCACTGGGTCTTGCTATTCTGGCGCAATACATTGCCAGACGTCCGCCATCTGCCAAGCATTCCTTTGGATTTGGTCGTGCCGAAGCACTTGCAGCTTTTGTGAACAGCTTGGTGATGGTTGGTCTAGTCATATGGATTGTGATTGAGGCCGTGAGTCGCATTCAGGATCCGCACCCAGTGGCTGGGATGACCGTGACGATTGTGGCTGCTCTGGGTCTTGCTGTAAATCTGATCGTTGCTTGGGTGCTGTCACGCGATCAAAAGAGCGTCAATACCCGCGCCGCACTGGTGCATGTGATGGGCGATCTCTTGGGATCGATTGCTGCCTTGGTAGCGGGAGTGGTGATTCAGCTCACAGGGTGGATGCCGATTGACCCTATCTTATCGATCTTTGTAGCACTCTTGATCTTAAAGTCCACGGCAGCCATTCTCAAGGAGTCGTATCACTTCTTGATGGAAGGTGTGCCGCTGCATATTGACTATGTAAAGGTCGGTGAAGACTTATCCCGTATTGAAGGGGTTATGGCAATTCACGATCTGCATGTATGGGAGATGAGCCCTGGTCACCCTGCATTAATCGCCCATGTGGAGATCAAACAATTCAAGCAATGGCCGCGGATCCTCGCAAATTTAACCACCATGTTGCGAGAGTCATACGGTATTGACCACATTACGCTACAACCCGAAGAAGCTGGCAAACAAGAACTTGAATCGCCTCCAGTCAGCGTTGAGCAGGCGCGTCATACCGCTTTACTCAATCGTGACCATCATGGCCACACGGATTATGTGCAATGCACCAGTCCAGCTGGATCGCACCGTATGGCGTTTCATACTTGGGGGGATCCACAAAATCCGAGCGTGCTGTATTGCGTGCATGGCCTATCGCGCCGGGGTAGTGATTTTCGGGCAATGGCTGAGGCTTTGTGTGATCGCCATTTTGTGGTTTGCCCAGACATCGTTGGGCGAGGAGATTCTGACTACTTAAGTAATCCGATGTTCTACACAGTCCCTCAATATGTGACTGATATGACCGCCCTAAGCGCCAAATTGAAAGTTCAAACGGCCAATTGGTTTGGAACCTCGATGGGCGGCTTAATTGGCATGGTGTATGCAGCTATTCCTGGTAATGGCGTTAAGCGACTATTACTCAATGATGTCGGACCACGAATCGAGCCGGCCGCATTGATTCGGTTGGCGAGTTATGTTGGTAAACCGTTTTCTTATGTCAATCGTGTTGTAGCGATGGATAAACTCAAATCGATTTGCGCTCCCTTCGGAAAACATACAGATGCCGAATGGGAGCTTCTCAATGGACCGATGCTGATTCAGAAAGATCAGCAGTGGGTCTTGCACTATGACCCAGCCATCTCGGTGCCATTTGCCTCAGTGACGCCGGCCCTAGCTCAAGCAGGTGAGCTAGCGATGTGGCAAAGTTTTCAGCAAATCGAATGCCCCATTTTGATTGTGCGGGGTGCGGATTCGGATTTACTTTCTCCGCAAACGGTCGATGAGATGTGCCAATTAAATCCGCATGCAAAGAGTATTGAGATCCCGAATACCGGACATGCCCCGGCCTTTATCAAAAAAGAGCAAATTGACATTGCGCGCCAATTTTTTCTATAGTGGCTTATCCGCTAATCAGGATTGATTGCTGTGAGTCCTCACGAGTCGGTATTGCCGCTGTCGACAAATCCCATGCAAGCGCTGGAGGGCGATGCCTGGTTTGGCGAGCCTGAGGAGGCTCACTCTCATGCTGTCGCAGAGATTTTACAAACACTACGTTTGGATGAGGCAAGTATCGTTGCTGCTCGTCATTTACACAGCACCTTAGGTAAAGAAGCTTTAGTCAAGCAACTCGGGCAAGATGCCACCACCTTATTGATTGGTTACCGCGGTCTGCGTCAGGCTCAAGCAAAGCTCACTAAGCACGACGGAAAGTTGCGGGTAGCAGGCCAAGAAGAGATCTTGCGCAAAATGCTGTTGGCATTCGGTAACGATCTACGCGTGGTACTCATTTATCTAGCATCGCGCTTACAGACCCTTCGATGGATTGGAAAGAATCGCGTCAAAGTAAATCCGTCTTGGGCTCAAGAGATTTTAGATATCGATGCAAGCTTAGCTAATCGCCTGGGTATCTGGCAAATGAAGTGGGAGATGGAGGATCTGGCGTTTCGGGTTGTTGCGTCTGATACCTATAAAGAAATTGCGGGCCTATTGGATGCCAAACGCGTAGAGCGTGAGCAATTCATTGCCGATGTTATCAAGCGCCTCAATCACGAGCTATCGCTTGCCCAGATTACAGCTGATGTCCAAGGAAGACCCAAGCACATCTACAGCATTTGGAAAAAAATGCAGGGCAAATCATTGGAGTTTGCCAATCTCTATGATGTGCGGGCATTTCGGGTGTTGGTTAATGATGTCAAGGCCTGTTATGCGACTCTGGGCTTAGTGCACAACATTTGGCAACCGGTGCCAAAAGAGTTTGATGACTATATTGCTAGGCCCAAACCAAACGGTTATCAATCCCTGCATACTGTTGTGATTGATGAGAATGGGATTGCATTTGAGATTCAGATTCGCACGCAAGAAATGCATCGTCAGGCGGAGTATGGCTTAGCAGCACATTGGCGCTATAAAGAGGGCGCGTATGCCGCGCAAGCAAAGGATCTCGGAACCCATAGTGCCGCAGTAGCTTATGAGCGCCAAATCGCTTGGGCGCGGCAATTAATCTCATGGAAAGAGGATGCTTGGGAACAGCTCAAACATCATGAGATTGATGATCATATTTATGTTCTCACTCCACTAGGAAAAGTAATCGCTTTGGAGAAGGGTTCGTCGCCGATCGACTTTGCGTATGCAGTGCATACCGATCTTGGCCATCACTGTCGTGGTGCTCGAATTGATGGAGCTATGGTGCCGCTCGATACCCCCTTACTCAATGGCCAGACCGTAGAAATCATTTCGGTGAAGCAAGGTGGGCCCTCAAGGGACTGGCTAAACCCTGAGCGTGGCTATTTGCGTTCACAGCGCGCGCGGGCGCGGGTACGTGCGTGGTTCAATGCACTTGATGATGAGGCGAGTCAAGCTCCGAGTAAGGCAAGTGATAGCAAGCTCGATAAGAGTGTTGATAAGTCACTTGATAAGAAGGAAGAGATTCAGATTCGCACGCGCGCGAGTGCAGCCAATCAGCGCGGAGATGTATTGGTCGTGGGAGTGGATTCTTTACTGACGCAATTGGCCAAATGCTGTCGACCGGTTCCCCCCGATCCAATCGCTGGATTTGTGACCCAAGGCCGTGGGGTATCGATTCATCGACGCAGTTGCAGAACTTTTCGAGGGCTCCTAGAGCGCGCACCAGAGCGTGTGATCCAAACGGCGTGGAGTGCCAAGTTAGATCCAGAGCAGGGCAGTAATAAAGAACGAGTTTTCCCTGCCGATTTATCAATCATTGCCCTTGATCGACCTGAGCTGATGCGGGAACTCTTTGAGATTACTTCCAAGATTGGCGTCCATGTGATTGATCTCAAAAAATCGGTTCGCAAAGGCGTGGCGCATATTCAATTAACCGTTGAAATCTCGAATGCGGAGGCACTCCGTTTAGTACAAACGGGGCTTGAGGGATTGCGCGGCGTCACCGAAGTACGCCGGCGGTGATAAACTCTTGATAAATATAGGCTCGTAGCTCAGCTGGTTAGAGCACCACCTTGACATGGTGGGGGTCGTTGGTTCGAGTCCAATCGAGCCTACCAACGAAACAGATCGGATGCGCGTTGTGTTCATAGTGTTTGGGACGAACGCGCATTCTCTTTTATGCATGGAGTGTGTATGGTTGCGGTTACTCTTCCTGATGGTTCGAAGCGCGAGTTTGCTGCGTCGGTGACCATTGCTGAAGTTGCGCAATCGATTGGGAGCGGTTTAGCCAAAGCTGCCCTCGCCGGCTCTGTGGATGGCCGTCTAGTGGACCTGAGTCACACGATCGACCATGATGTGCAATTGTCCATCATTACCGATAAAAACCCCGAAGGCCTGGACATCATTCGTCATTCCACTGCCCATCTACTTGCATACGCTGTTAAAGAATTGTTCCCCGATGCGCAGGTCACGATTGGCCCAGTCATTGAGAACGGCTTCTATTACGACTTTTCGTATCATCGACCCTTCACTCCAGATGATCTCGCTGCGCTTGAGAAAAAAATGCTGGAGTTAGCCAAGAAGGATGAGCCAGTCGTTCGTCAAGTGATGCCCCGAGATCAAGCGGTTGAGTTCTTCAAAAAGCAAGGCGAAATTTACAAAGCCGAGATTATTGCGAGCATTCCGCAAAATGAAGAGGTCTCGCTTTACACCGAGGGCAAATTTACCGACCTCTGCCGCGGCCCTCACGTGCCCTCGACTGGAAAACTCAAGGTATTCAAACTCATGAAGCTCGCCGGTGCGTATTGGCGCGGTGATAGCAAGAATGAGATGTTGCAACGGATTTATGGCACCGCTTGGACCAAGAAGGAAGATCAAGACGCCTACTTACATATGTTGGAAGAGGCTGAGAAGCGCGATCATCGCCGCCTAGGCAAACAGCTTGATTTATTTCATTTCCAGGATGAGGCGCCAGGCCTCGTGTTCTGGCACCCCAAAGGTTGGGCCATTTGGCAAGAGGTGGAGCAGTACATGCGCGGCGTTTATCAGCAAGAGGGCTATCAGGAGGTCAAAGCTCCGCAAATCCTCGATCGCGGTCTTTGGGAAAAATCCGGCCACTGGGATAACTACAAAGAGAACATGTTCACGACCGAGTCGGAAAACCGGGCCTACGCATTAAAGCCCATGAACTGCCCAGGCCATGTGCAAATCTTTAATTCAGGCTTGCATAGTTATCGTGAGTTACCGCTGCGCTTTGGTGAGTTTGGACAATGCCATCGCAATGAACCCTCAGGCGCACTTCACGGATTGATGCGGGTACGCGGATTTACCCAAGACGATGGTCACATTTTTTGTACCGAAGATCAGATTCAGGCAGAGGTTGCCGCATTTGACCAAGCAGTTCGAGCGGTCTATCGCGATTTTGGTTTTACAGAAGTGGCTGTGAAATTAGCCCTGCGTCCTGCTAAGCGGGTAGGGGATGATGCCATTTGGGATAAGGCCGAGGCATCACTGAGGGGGGCACTCAAAGCCTCCGGTCAAACGTGGGAAGAGCTGCCTGGTGAGGGTGCTTTCTACGGGCCCAAGATTGAATACCACCTCAAGGATTCGATTGGGCGTTCTTGGCAGTGCGGCACCATGCAGGTCGACTTTTCTATGCCAGCCCGCCTAGGGGCTGAGTATGTAGCCGAAGATAACAGTCGTAAGGTCCCAGTCATGCTGCACCGAGCGATAGTGGGCTCCTTGGAGCGTTTTATCGGGATTTTGATCGAAAATCATGCCGGCGCCATGCCGGTTTGGCTCGCTCCAACCCAGGCAATTGTGTTGAATATTTCTGAAAATTCCGCCGAATATGCCCAAAAAATCCAGCAAATGCTGAAAAAACAAGGGTTTAGGGTGGAATCTGATTTGCGAAACGAGAAAATTACGTATAAAATACGCGAGCACGCATTACAAAAACTGCCTTATTTGCTTGTTGTTGGCGATAAAGAGCGTGAAAGTAATACGGTGGCCGTTCGTGCCCGTGGCGGAATTGATTTAGGGGTTATGCCCGTAGATGCCTTCGTCACCCGACTCCAGCAGGATATTGCCCAGAAAGTCGGACCCGAGCCTAGCTAGGGGGTGTGATGGCTTTTGATTGTTTTTGAGAGAGGAATTAGAAGATCGCTACTGAAAAATTGCAACGCATCAATCAGGAAATTACTGCCCCTGTAGTGCGTTTGATCGGATCCGACGGCAATGTGGTCGGTGTAGTTAAGTTGAACGAAGCCTTACGGTTGGCTGAGGAAGAAGATACCGACTTAGTCGAGATTGCTCCTAATGCTGATCCACCTGTAGTCCGAGTGATGGACTTTGGTAAGTTCAAATACCAAGAAGCCAAGCGTCAGCACGAAGCTAAGCTGAAGCAAAAGGTGATTCAGGTAAAGGAAGTGAAATTCCGGCCTGGTACCGATGATGGTGATTATGGTGTGAAGCTACGGAATCTGATTCGCTTTTTAGAAGACGGCGATAAAACAAAAATTACGCTTCGGTTTCGGGGTCGCGAAATGGCCCATCAAGAAATCGGTGCAAAGATGTTGGATCGACTGAAGGTGGATTTAGAGCCTTATGGTCAAGTCGAGCAGTTTCCCAAGATGGAAGGCCGACAAATGGTGATGGTCTTAGCGCCCGCCAAAAAGAAGTAAGAGTTTGTAGTTGCAGTAGGTAGCACTAAGTAGCGAATCATCGGTACAGGAAGAGCAGCCGTCGGTTGCCACCGTAATCGCACAGAGAAGAAAAGGGAGCAGTCATGCCCAAAATGAAGACCAAAAGTGGCGCAGCCAAGCGCTTCAAGGTCCGCGCGAGCGGATCGATCAAGCGAGGACAGGCGTTTAAGCGTCACATCCTCACCAAGAAAACCACCAAGAACAAGCGTCAGTTGCGGGGTTCCGCTCCGGTCGCGAAATCGGATGTCAAGTCGATTCGCGCCATGATGCCTTACGCATAAATCTTAGGAGAGCACAATGCCAAGAGTAAAACGTGGGGTTACAGCGAGAGCCCGTCATAAGAAAGTCACCGATGCCGCAACCGGCTATCGTGGACGTCGTAAAAACGTATTCCGAATCGCTAAAGAAGCGGTTATGCGCGCTGGGCAATACGCCTATCGCGATCGTCGTAACAAGAAGCGCGTATTCCGTGCTTTATGGATTGCCAGGATCAACGCTGCTGTGCGTGAACACGATATGACCTATAGCGTATTCATGAATGGCATGAAGAAAGCGTCGATCGAACTCGATCGTAAAGTTCTATCGGATATGGCTGTGTTTGACAAGGACGCGTTTGCTGCCTTGGTCACACGTGTCAAATCAGCCGTAGCACACGCTTAAGTTCCTGCAGCCATGGTTTCTCTCGACCAACTTGTCGAGGATGCCAAACGCGATTTCTCCAAAGCCAGCGACTCTGCTGCTTTGGAGGATGCAAAAGCTCGGTATCTCGGTAAATCAGGACTTTTAACTGAGCGCTTAAAGGCGCTCGGTGGAATGTCGCCTGAAGAGCGCAAAAGCGCAGGCGCGGAGATTAACCGAGCCAAAACAGCCGTTGAGGACGCCTTAAACGCCCGTCGTCAAGCCTTAGCTGATCAAGTATTACAAGCCCGACTTGCCGCCGAAGCAATTGATGTCTCATTACCAGGTCGTGGACAGGCATTTGGTAGTCTGCACCCTGTGATGCGAACCTGGGAGCGGGTTGAAACCATCTTTCATTCGATTGGTTTTGATGTCGCCGATGGCCCAGAGATTGAAACCGATTGGTTTAATTTCACGGCCCTCAATAGCCCTGAGAATCACCCTGCACGTTCCATGCAAGACACCTTTTATGTTGACGGCAAGGATGCGCAAGGCAAACCGCTTTTGCTCAGAACGCATACCAGTCCGATTCAAGTGCGTTATGCAAGTGAGCACGTAAAGCGTTATGGTCAAGACAATATGCCGCCAATCAAAGTGATTGCGCCGGGCCGGACCTACCGCGTCGATAGTGACGCAACGCATTCACCCATGTTCCATCAGGTGGAGGGTTTATGGATTGCGAAGGATGTTTCCTTTGCTGATCTCAAAGGCGTTTACACCGATTTCTTGCGGACCTTTTTTGAAACCGATGCCTTGCAAGTACGCTTTCGGCCATCGTATTTTCCATTTACCGAGCCCTCAGCTGAGATTGATATGGCCTTTGCGAGCGGTAAATTAGCGGGTCGATGGTTGGAGATTTCGGGGGCGGGCCAAGTTCATCCTAATGTATTGCGTAATATGGGCATCGATCCTGAGCGGTATATGGGCTTTGCCTTTGGATCGGGGCTCGAGCGTCTAACCATGTTACGTTATGGTATCGACGATCTGCGTCTTTTCTTTGATAACGATCTGCGCTTTCTTGCGCAATTTCCGGCCTAGTTCCCATCATGCAATTTTCTGAATCCTGGTTACGCCAGTTCGTTAATCCACCCATTGATAGTGAGGCACTGTCGCATGCTCTGACCATGGCCGGTCTTGAGGTTGAGGAGCGACGCTCACTAGCACCGCCATTCACTAAGATCGTGGTTGCTGAAATTATTTCAGCAGAACAGCACCCCGATGCTGATCGCTTACGGGTATGCCGCGTGAATGCAGGACCCGATCATCCCAACTTGCAAATTGTGTGTGGCGCACCGAATGCACGTGCTGGCATCAAAATTCCCTGCGCCTTGGTTGGGGCTGAGTTGCCGCCGAGTGAAGTTGGTGGAAAACCATTTCAGATCAAGGTTGGCAAGTTACGTGGTGTGGAAAGTAATGGCATGTTATGTTCGGGACGCGAGTTGGGTCTCGGCGAAGATCATGCCGGGATTTTGGAGCTGCCCAGTGATGCGCCGATCGGGCAAGATCTGCGAACCTATTTGCACCTAGACGATCAACTTTTTACGATCAAATTAACTCCCAATAAGGCCGACTGTTTATCCATCATCGGGATTGCGAGAGAAGTTGCTGCGATTACAGGCGCTGCTCTTTGTGTTCCAAAGCGCGAGCCACTTGCGTCAACAATTAACGACCGTGTGTCGGTCAAAATAATGGATTCAGATCTATGCGGTCGCTTTGCCGGTCGCGTGATCCGTGGAGTGAACGTCAGGGTAGAGACGCCAGCTTGGATTAAAGACCGCCTAGCGAGCGCGGGTCAGCGTAGTATTTCGCCATTGGTAGATATCTCCAATTATGTGATGCTCGAGATCGGTCAGCCTAATCACATATTCGATCTTGATCAACTCAAGGATCCGATTGAAGTCCGCTGGGGTAAGCCCGGCGAGTCATTGAAGTTGCTCAATGATCAAACCGTGGAAGCGTATTTAGAAGGACTACGCGTTGGAGTGGTTGCGGATCAAGAAGGCCCCATCAGTCTTGCTGGCATCATGGGCGGGGATCGTACCGCAGTGAGTGATGCAACTCAGAACATTTATGTTGAGGCAGCCTTTTGGTGGCCTGCTGCAATAGCAGGTCGCGCTCGACGCTATCACTTTACAACCGATGCGGGGCACCGCTTTGAGCGGGGTGTTGATCCACAATTAACCATTTCTGCATTGGACTACCTTAGTCAGCTCATTGTGGAGATCTGTGGCGGTCAATTGGGGCCGATCGATGATCAAATTACACAATTGCCAGAACGCAAAGCAGTAGCGATGCGCCTCGAGCGAGCTCAACGTGTGATTGGTATTCCATTAAGCATCGAGCAAGTGAGTGATGTATTCAAACGCTTGGGTCTCGAGTTCACTGTTTCAGGGCAGGGAGAGGCTAGTGTGTTTACTGTCAAGGCCCCAAGTTATCGCTTTGATCTCGATATTGAGGAAGATCTCATCGAAGAAGTAGCGCGTTTATATGGATTCGAGAACATTCCGGATTCTCCACCAAAAGCCGAGCTGAAGATGAGTGCACCGCAGGAGCGCCAACGACCAGTGCACGCGTTGCGCCATCGCTTAGCACATGAGGGCTATCAAGAGGTCTTGAACTTTGGATTTATTGATCCCCAATCCGAACTGCAGATGGGACAGAACAGCCCTATCACCGTACTCAATCCGATAGCGAGCCAGTATGGTGTGATGCGCAGCAATTTATGGGGCGGCCTATTACAGAACCTGCGCAGCAATCTGAATCGCGGTGCCGGACGGATTCGTATTTTTGAGATCGGTCGAGTATTTACTAGAGATGCGAGTCAACCAGAGGCTCCTGGCATCGTCGCAGGTTTTATCCAAACCAAACAAGTGGGCGGCTTGGCCTATGGTTATGTAAATCCTGAGCAATGGGCATCGCCCAATCGTTTGGTGGATTTCTTTGATGTGAAGGGTGATCTGCAGCGCTTACTAAGCCCATTACAGATCGAGACCAAAGCTGACAAAGAAACCCATCCCGCTTTGCATCCGGGCCGCAGCGCCCATATTTATTTGGGCGATCATGTAATTGGTTGGATTGGTGAGTTGCATCCAGCCTTACAGCAAACCTATGAGCTGAGTTCGGCCCCAGTATTGTTTTCTCTTAATTGGGATTCAATTTGTAATGTGGGCTTACCAGCACCGACGGAGATTAGTAAGTTTCCTGCAGTGCAACGTGATCTGGCTGTTGTGGTAGATCAATCAGTTCCAGCGCAGTCCTTACTGGATGTGATGCTGGCACAACGCCAACCATTCGTTCACAAAATCGAGCTCTTTGATGAGTTTCGTCCTCAAAAAGAGAGCAGCTCGATGGCGCTTCATGAGAAAAGCCTTGCGTTTCGGGTCACCCTAGTGAATGATCAAGATACACTGCAAGATAAAGAAGTGGAAACCTGCATGACCGCCTTATTGGACGCCTTAAAAAATCACTGCAAAGCGCGATTGCGCTAGCGACAATCCGGATTTGCTATATTAGTTACTGAAAACCAATTTATTAGAATCAGAAAAGAGTGTCGCTATGACTGCAAATAATCAAACCGTGACCAAAAATGAACTCTCGGAAGCCTTATTTGATCAAGTTGGTCTCAATAAGCGCGAAGCAAAAGACATGATTGACGCCTTTTTTAATCGAATTGGCGAGACTCTGGAATCTGGGGTTGAGGTCAAGATCTCAGGGTTTGGTAATTTTCAGTTGCGCAATAAAACTGCGCGCCCAGGGCGTAATCCAAAGACGGGTGAGATGATCCCGATTGCGGCGCGACGTGTCGTTACTTTTCATGCTAGTCAGAAGCTAAAGGACGCGGTCGAGTCCCATGCTCAGAACCAAAACAGAGCTTGATTCCAAAGCGAATACGGTTTCGCTGCTTCCCCCAATCCCGAGTAAGCGGTATTTCACGATTGGCGAAGTGGGGGAGTTGTGCGGGGTAAAGCCCCATGTATTGCGTTATTGGGAGCAAGAATTCGTTCAACTGCGACCGCAAAAGCGTCGTGGTAATCGCCGCTACTACCAGCATCATGAGGTGGTCTTAATCCGTCAAATTCGTACATTATTGTACGAAGAGGGATTTACGATCAGCGGTGCAAAAAACCGTTTAGACGAGAGTAAATCGACCTTGCGATTACGCGAAGAGCTTCAAGAGGTCCTTCAGGTCTTAAGCCGCTGAGATACAATATTCGTTTCGTCGGGGCGTAGCGCAGCCTGGTAGCGTACTTGCATGGGGTGCAAGTGGTCGGAGGTTCAAATCCTCTCGCCCCGACCATCTGCGTTGAGGAAAAAACCATGCATCCATTTCACTTAGCTTTCCCGGTTGATAACTTACAAGATGCTCGCGCATTTTATGGCGGCTTACTCGGTTGTCCTGAAGGGCGAAGTTCGGATGAGTGGATTGACTTCAATTTATTTGGGCATCAAATTGTGGCGCACTTGGCTGATGGTGAAGCAAAAAACGATGCGCACTCGGATGTGGATGGTAAAAAAGTACCTGTTCGCCATTTTGGTATTGTGCTGTCCATGCCTGAGTGGGAAGCGATGGCCGATAAATTAAAAAAGGCTGGTATTGAGTTTGTGATTGAGCCTTATATTCGGTTTAAGGGTGAAGTCGGGGAGCAGGCCACCATGTTTTTCCTAGACCCCTCAGGGAATGCGATTGAGTTTAAGGCGATGGCGCATCCTGATCGCTTGTTTGCTAAATAATGAGTCAAGATTATTTTGGTTTAACCATCCCATTCTTGGATGTCTTAGGCGTCGAGCCAGAGTTTGCCAAGGATGGTCATTCCCGGATTCGCTTAAATCTTCGACCCGAGCTATTAAATAGCTTTCATGTGGCCCATGGCGGGGTGGTGATGACTATCTTAGATTTTGCAATGGCTGCTGCCGCACGTAGTTCGCATGAGCACATTCTTGGCGTCATCACGATTGATATGACCACCAGTTTCTTGAGACCCTCAAAAGGCATGCTCATTGCAGAAGGCAAAGTCTTAAAAGTTGGTAGCACCGTCAACTATTGTGAGGGTAGTATTTTTAATGAAGCCGGCCAATTGACCGCTAAATCCACAGGCAGTTTCATGCTGCGCCGAGCTAAAAATCAAGCCAGTTAAATCAAATTAGTTAAATTAATTATTCAATTAATTATTATATTTTTTAGTACTTAATAATCATAAGTAACTGATTATTATAATAAATAGTTAATTTAAATCACGAATTTATTATTCACTCTAGGGTGAATAATCCAAAATAAATTATTTCTTGATTCATATATAATCGATTCGTAGTAATAATGAATAATTAAAAAAGATTAATCAATAAATGATTTATTCCTTCTAAATTTTTTATTTATTACCCCTCACCATTATTTTAAAATTCAAGGGAATTATTTAATATGTCATCGTATAAAGAGTTACTTGCGCAGCGTGAGAAGTTGGACAGTCAGATCCAGAGCCTGATGCAGCGTGAAAAGTCTGAGGGAATTGCAAAGGCCAAAAAGATCATTGATGAATTTGGCTTAACTGCGAGTGACTTATTTGGTCGCAAGGCTACCGGTGCCGGCAAGCGTGGACGTCCAGCCAAAAAAGCAGCCGCTAAAAAGCGGGTAGGTAAAAAGCGCGGTAAGGTCGCCCCCAAGTATAAAAATCCAGCAACTGGAGAAACTTGGACCGGACGCGGTAAGGCCCCTAAATGGATCGCAGGGAAGGATCGCAGTAAATTTGCGATTAAATAATCTGAGTCATTTACACTAAAAAGCCAGTTCATTGAACTGGCTTTTTCTTTACTCAAACACGGTATTGACTGCTTCGATAAATAATTTCTCTAATTCCTGATAGGGCTGTTTATCGCCACTCGCACTATAGGTCATGACATTCGTCTTTTCAGGTAAGGCATTGAGTTCCTGGCTAAGTGCTTCCGTATCGCTCGTTTGCGGTTTTAAATGAACTCCATTCTCTTTGGCCATTTCCAATACGCCAGGATGAAGTTGTACAAAGGCTTCGTCCACCAATAGGGGAATGCGACGTGTCTGAATATTCTTACTCAGATAATGAATTAAATGCAATTGTTCGACTGGCGGGATTAAAGAATCTAAATAAATTACATCGGGATAATGCGACACGGCCTGCATCAGGCCCTCAAGACTATCGAGGGAATGGATTAATTGAAAGGGGATTCCCCACTTTTGAATCGCTTTTTGCATTTCATCAAGATTCTCTTGACGCTTAAAGACCCCCAGGGCGATATGTTGATGGTGTTTAGCGCGCTGCTGCATTCCTACTTTTCGGCGGCGTAGCTGCTGATTGAGTGAGCTCGTGAGAATACGGCGGTGCCCACCCCGAGTTTTCCAGGCTGTTAATTCACCAAGCTCCACCATTTTTTGAACGGTTCCTAACGAGACCTGTAGAACCTTGGCACTCTGTCGAGTGCTCAAGTAGGGCTGATTCAGATTAATGGGTTTCATGCTTTCTCCTTTTGTAAATTGGGATAGAAAGAGCATAAAAATCAATTCGATAGAGATCTGTCAGGCAGGGATGAAATGTGGGTAGGAAATTTCCTATAAAGGGGTAGGGATAGGTAAGTTACCTAGTGAGCAATCCCCTAGGACTTTCACTAATTCATTGATCTTGGGGTGTTTTTTCCTCTAACCCATGCTATCCTTACGAAACATAAGGCATTTGCTTTGCGTTCTGCTAATCGGTTAAGCCGTGTCGCAGATGGTTAAAACCACAGTTTTTTTCGGGTTACCCGATGAAAGGTGAGCATCATGATGCAGTCCTATAGAGGTTCCTCATACCTCTTCGGGGGTAATGCCCCCTACGTAGAAGAACTCTACGAGTCATATTTATTAGATCCCACATCCGTAGCGCAGCATTGGCGCGATTACTTTGATAATGTCGTTCAAGTTCCAGCCGTTGATGGTTCCAATGGACGCGATATTGCGCACGCCCCAATCGTGGCGTCATTTGCCGAACGCGCTAAGCAGGGCCCCATCAAAACCATTCAGGATTCAGCCGATTCCGAGATGGGTCGTAAACGGGTGGCAGTTCAGCAGCTCATTGCTGCTTATCGTAACGTCGGTAATCGCTGGGCAAATTTAGATCCCTTGAAGCGCACCGAGCGCCCCGATATTCCGGAACTCAATCCATCGTTTTATGGATTTACCGATGGCGATATGGATATCGTCTTCAATACCAGCAATACCTTCTTTGGTAAAAACCAAATGACCTTGCGCGATTTGCTGCAAGCCTTGCGTGAGACCTATTGCGGCACTTTGGGTGCTGAGTTTATGTACATCGCTGATCAAAAGATCAAAAAATGGTGGCAAGAGAAATTAGAGTCGATCCGCTCAACGCCGAAGTTCACCAATGAGCAACGTCGTCAGATCTTGGATCGCTTAACTGCTGCTGAGGGGCTGGAGCGTTATCTACAAGCAAAGTATGTAGGTCAAAAGCGTTTCTCACTCGAGGGTGGCGACAGTTTTATTCCCTCCATGGATGAGTTGATTCAAGGGGCAGGGAAACGAGGTGTGCAAGAGATAGTGATCGGTATGGCCCATCGTGGCCGCTTAAATGTGCTGGTCAACGTTCTAGGTAAATCTCCCAAAGATCTCTTCGCTGAATTCGATCACACAGCCCCGGAGGATTTGCCAGCGGGTGATGTGAAGTATCACCAAGGATTCTCAAGCGATATCTCGACCCCTGGTGGCCCAGTGCATCTATCGCTCGCCTTTAATCCATCCCACTTAGAAATTGTGAACCCTGTGGTAGAGGGTTCAGCCCGTGCACGAATGGAGCGCCGCAATGATCTCTCCGGCAGTCAAGTTTTGCCGGTCCTGGTTCATGGCGACGCTGCGATTGCAGGTCAGGGTGTGATGCAAGAGACTTTAGCCCTATCGGAAGTGCGCGGTTATTCCACGGGCGGCACGGTGCATATCGTGATTAATAACCAAATTGGTTTTACAACCTCCGACCCGCGTGATTTACGCTCGAGTCTGTATTGCACCGACATCATGAAAACAATTGACGCACCGGTATTGCATGTCAATGGTGATGATCCGGAGGCGGTGGTATTGGCGACTCAACTTGCGCTTGAGTTCAGAACCCAGTTTAAGAAAGATGTTGCTGTCGACATTATTTGCTTCCGTAAATTAGGCCACAATGAGCAAGATACGCCAGCGATGACCCAACCCCTGATGTACAGCATTATTGCGAAGCATCCTGGAACGCGTAAGTTGTATGCAGACCGGCTTGAAGCGCAAGGTGTGATTGCTCCTGGAGCTGGTGACGAGATGGTGAAAGCCTATCGTGCCGCAATGGATGCGGGCAAGCAAACGCTTGATCCAGTATTGAGCAATTTCAAAGGAAAGTTTGCGGTTGATTGGTCGCCGTTCTTAAATAAGAAATGGACTGATCAAGCCGATACCGCTATTCCACTCACCGAGTGGAAGCGCTTAGCTGAAAAACTCTCCACCATTCCTGAAGACTTTAAGGCGCACCCCTTGGTTCAAAAGGTCTATGCAGACCGAGCTGCGATGGGTCGCGGTGAAATCAATGTGGACTGGGGGATGGGCGAGGCGATGGCCTTTGCTTCTTTGCTTGCGAGTGGTTATCCGATTCGTTTATCGGGTGAAGACAGCGGTCGCGGTACCTTTAGCCATCGTCATTCCGTATTGCATGATCAAAATCGCGAGAAGTGGGATATCGGCACGTATATCCCCTTGCAACATGTCAGCAAGGACCAGGCACCCTTTACGGTCATTGATTCCATCCTATCTGAAGAGGCAGTATTGGGATTTGAATATGGTTATGCAGCAGCTGAGCCCAATACACTCACGATCTGGGAAGCCCAGTTTGGTGACTTTGTGAATGGCGCCCAGGTTGTCATCGATCAGTTCATTGCTTCTGGTGAGGTGAAATGGGGTCGAGTGAACGGCTTGGTGATGATGTTGCCACATGGTTACGAAGGTCAGGGCCCAGAGCACTCCTCGGCGCGTCTGGAGCGCTTTATGCAGTTGTGCGCTGATACCAATATGCAAGTGGTTCAACCCACGACCGCATCGCAAATCTTCCACCTCTTGCGTCGTCAGATGATTCGGCAATTTAGAAAGCCACTGATCATCATGACGCCTAAATCCTTACTGCGTCATAAAGATGCTGCCTCACCGCTCATTGAGTTCACCAAAGGTGATTTTCAGACGGTGATTCCAGAGCAAGACGATTCGCTCGATCCCAAAAAGGTGGAGCGTTTGATCGTTTGTTCGGGTAAGGTTTATTTCGACTTGGTCAAGCAGCGCACCGATAAGAAGATTGATAACGTGGCGATTGTTCGCATTGAGCAGCTGTATCCATTCCCCCATAAGGCGGTTGCAAATATCATCAAGTCTTACCCCAATCTCACTGAGCTGGTGTGGTGTCAAGACGAGCCACAAAATCAGGGTGCTTGGTTCTTCGTGCAACATAATTTGCTCGAGAACATGGGTGAAGGTATGCGCCTTGGTTATGCCGGTCGACCTGCATCGGCCTCGCCAGCTGTCGGATATGCCCATTTGCACCAGAGTCAGCAAAAGGCATTACTCACCGCAGCGTTTGCCAAGCTCAAAGGATTTGTGGCCACCAAATAGGTGGTATGTACAGAACAGCGATTTAATCTAACTTATTCATAGGACATATCATGGCTTTATTTGACGTAAAGGTTCCACAACTCTCCGAATCCGTTGCTGAAGCAACTCTCTTGCAGTGGAAGAAAAAACCGGGCGATGCCGTAGCCCAAGACGAGATCTTGATTGAGATCGAAACCGACAAGGTGGTGTTGGAAGTACCCGCTCCATCCGCAGGGGTGATGGCTGAGATTTTGGTTGCCGATGGTGGAACCGTGGTGGCAGATCAGGTGATCGCCAAGATTGATAGCGAAGGCAGGGCGACTGCAGCACCCGCACCAGCCACAGCAGCAGCTCCCGCTAAAGCCCCAGCTGCTGCAGCTTCTGCAGACAAGGGCTCAATCGCGGCACCCTCTGCAGCCAAACTCATGGCTGAAAATAATCTAACGGCCAATCAAGTTGCTGGTACCGGTCGTGATGGTCGTGTAACGAAGGGTGATGTACAAAATGCGATCGCAGGCGGTGCTAAGCCCGCAATGAGTGCTGCACCATTGCCGATGTCGAGTGTCTCATTAGGCGAGCGGACTGAAGAGCGAGTTCCGATGACTCGTCTGCGTGCGCGCATTGCCGAGCGCCTCCTCGAATCTCAAGCCAATAATGCGATCTTGACCACCTTCAATGAGGTCAATATGGCTCCTGTGATTGCCATGCGCTCCCGCTACAAAGACGTCTTTGAAAAAACCCATGGTGTGAAGTTAGGGTTTATGTCTTTCTTTGTGAAAGCTGCTACCTATGCGTTGAAGAAGTACCCGATTCTGAATGCATCGGTTGATGGTAACGACATCGTCTACCACGGTTACTTTGATATTGGCATTGCGGTAAGCTCGCCACGAGGTCTCGTGGTGCCCATCTTGCGTAATGTTGATCAAATGACCTTAGCTGAGATTGAAAAGCAAATTGCGGAGTATGGCAATAAAGCGCGCGAGGGTAAGTTAAGCATTGAAGAGCTTACCGGTGGAACTTTCTCTATCTCCAATGGCGGCGTATTTGGTTCGATGCTCTCAACCCCCATTATTAATCCACCACAATCAGCCATCCTCGGAATCCACGCTACCAAGGAGCGCGCTGTCGTGGAGGACGGACAAATCGTGATTCGTCCGATTAACTATCTGGCCCTCTCGTATGACCATCGGATTATTGATGGTCGCGAGGCAGTTCTCGGTCTAGTGGCAATGAAGGAGCTATTAGAAGACCCAGCTCGTTTACTACTTGATCTGTAAGGAGTAAACCATGAGCCAAGTATTTGATGTGCTAGTAATTGGAGCTGGCCCCGGTGGTTACATCGCGGCGATTCGGGCTGCGCAGTTGGGATTTAAGGTGGCGTGTGCAGAGTCGAATCCATACGCAGATCCCAAAGGGGAGCCTCGACTGGGCGGCACTTGTTTGAACGTAGGCTGTATTCCTTCGAAAGCCTTGTTAGCATCCTCTGAAGAGTTTGAGAAGATTGGCCATCATGTGGCTAATCACGGTATCCAAGTGGGTAGCGTGAGCATTGATATCAAAAAAATGCTGGCCCGCAAGGATGAGATCGTCAACAAAATGACCGGCGGCATTAGTTTTCTGTTTCGCAAAAATAAAGTCACCAGTATCAAAGGGCACGCTTCCTTTGTTGGTAAAACCGCAGATGGTTATCAAATCAAGATTACCGGTAAAGACGCCGGAACCATTAGCGCTAAGAATGTCATTATTGCGACGGGCTCAAAGGCCAGACATCTTCCCAACATCCCAGTGGATAACGTACTGGTTTGCGATAACGAGGGTGCGCTTAAATTTGACTCTCTACCCAAACGCTTGGGCGTGATTGGCGCTGGTGTGATTGGTCTTGAGCTTGGTTCAGTGTGGCGCCGCGTTGGCTCCCAGGTCACGGTCCTCGAAGCCTTGCCAAGCTTCTTGGGCGCTTGTGATGACGGAATTGCAAAAGAAGCTAAAAAGATTTTCACTAAGCAAGGTCTTGATATTCATATGGGCGTCAAGATTGATGGTGTGAAGGCCGACAAGAAGGGCGTGGTGGTTTCCTATCAGGACAGCACAGGTAAACCCCAAAAGCTGGAATGCGATCGCTTGATTGTTTCAGTCGGCCGTGTGCCCAATACTGAAGGACTCAATCTAGAGGCCATCCAGGTCAAAACTGATGAGCGGGGATTTATCCCCATCAATGACCATACCTGTGCTACTACAGCACCTGGGGTCTATGCGATTGGTGACGTGGTCCGTGGACCAATGCTTGCTCATAAGGCCGAGGATGAAGGGGTGCTTGTGGCCGAGTTACTGGCTGGTCAAAAACCACATATTGATTACAACTGTATTCCATGGGTGATTTACACCGACCCAGAGATTGCATGGGTTGGTAAAACTGAGCAACAACTCAAAGCCGAAGGACGTCCCTATAAGGCGGGCCAGTTCCCGTTCATGGCTAATGGCCGTGCACTTGGGATGGATCGTGCTGATGGCTTCGTCAAAATCCTAGCGGATGCCAAAACGGATGAGGTTCTGGGGGTACATATTATTGGCCCCAATGCTTCGGATCTAATTGCGGAAGCCGCGCTCGCGATGGAGTTCAAAGCAGCTGCTGAAGACATTGCTCGTGTTTGCCATCCACATCCTAGCTTATCGGAGGTTATGCGCGAAGCAGCTTTAGCAACGGATCAACGCGCACTCAATATGTAAGTTGAAAGTCGCTGACTTTTACTACCAAGAGTGTAAAGCGCGCGGTTATCAGCCAGATCCTGCGCAGGAGCGAGCCATTGCTCGGTTGCAGCAATGCGAAGATCAGTGGGTCGCTTATAAAGAGATTCGGAGTAACGCGCTTACTAAAAAACTCTTTCACCCCGAGTTACCCCGTGGGGTTTACTTATGGGGTGGGGTGGGCCGCGGTAAATCCTTTTTGATGGATTGTTTCTACGAGGCATCTCCCGTTCAAAAGAAAATCCGGATTCATTTTCATGAGTTCATGCGCGAGGTTCATCGTGAACTCCATGAGCTTTCAGGATTAGCCGATCCTCTCGATGAGTTAGCCAAACGCATCTCCGATCGATATCGCTTAATTTGCTTTGATGAGTTTCATATTAACGATATTGCCGATGCCATGATCATGTATCGCCTCTTAAAGGCTTTATTCATTGATCGAGTGCAGTTCATCATGACCTCCAACTATCGACCGGATCAGCTCTATCCCAATGGTCTGCATCGTGATCGACTATTACCCGCCATTAAGCTCTTGGAGGAAAAACTGGATATCTTGAATGTCGATGCAGGCAGTGATTACCGACAAATTCAGATGACGCGGATTCAGGCTTACTTAACCCCTTTAAATGAAACAACCCATCGGCAGATGGAAGATTATTTTCATGAGCTAATCGGCAAACAAATCGAGGCCACGAACCGCACCCTCAAAATTGAGTCCCGCGAGATCCGAGCTTTGCATTTGGCTGAAGGCGTCGTTTGGTTTGACTTCCAAACCCTCTGCGTGGGCCCGCGGTCTCAAAATGATTATTTGGAGATTGCCAATACGTTTCACACGGTGATGGTCTCTGAGGTGCCGTATATGCCCCCGCGTTTAACCAATGAGGCCAGACGCTTTATTTGGCTGATTGATGTGCTGTATGACCATCGGGTGAAATTAATTATGTCTGCTGAGGTGCCCCCCGATCAGCTCTACACCGAGGGGCAGGTTGCCAGTGAATTTGCTCGAACCGTATCGCGTTTAATGGAGATGCAGTCTCGGGAATACATTGAGGCACCGCGTCGCCTGATTAATGCTCAACTGACCTAAAATAGGGTCATGAGTATGCCAATTCCTATTAATGCCGATTTGCATTGCCACTCGGTGGTCTCCGATGGCACCTTAACGCCAGAGGAATTGGCCTTGCGTGCCCATCAAAATGGGGTGCATCTGTGGTCATTGACCGATCATGATGTCCTAGGCGGTCAGGAGCGTGCCCGTCAAGCCGCTCTTAATTTGGGCATGGACTATTTATCGGGAGTCGAGATCTCCATTAGTTGGATGGGGCAAACCGTCCATATTGTTGGTTTGGGATTTGATGCCAGTAACTCAATCTTGCAAGAGGGCTTGCGTGCTACGCGCGATGGTCGAGAAGAGCGAGCTCGTCAAATGGCAGCCCAACTTGCGCAAATTGGGATTGAAAATAGCTATGAGGGCGCCCTCAAGTTTGCAGGCAACCCAGAGCTTATTGCCCGCACCCACTTTGCACGCTTTTTGGTGGAGCAAAATGTCTGTCGTGATATGGATGAGGTATTCAGAAAATACTTGGTCGCCGGTAAACCCGGTTATGTCTCGCATCGTTGGGCAAGCTTGGATCAGGCGGTCGAGTGGATTAGGGGTGCTGGTGGCGAAGCGGTTATTGCACACCCCGGTCGCTATCGCCTAAATGCGATGCAAATGGATGAGCTCTATGCCCGCTTTAAGGATCTTGGGGGTGCTGGTATTGAAGTGGTGACCGGTAGCCATAGCCCCAATCAATACCAAACCTATGCGAAGGTTGCCGAGCGCTATGGCTTTATGGCCTCACGTGGCTCTGATTTTCATGATCCGCAGGAGAGCGATATTGATTTGGGGAATCTTCCTCATCTTCCTGAGCACCTCAAGCCCATTTGGTCGGCCTTTCATTAAATAAGCGACAATCCACTTTATGTTTGCAGAACGCGTTTTATCCGGCATGCGTCCCACGGGCGCCTTGCATTTAGGTCATTACCATGGCGTCCTTAAAAATTGGGTTCGCCTTCAGGCTGAATACCCCTGTTTCTTCTTTGTCGCTGACTGGCATGCATTGACAACCCACTATGAGACCCCTGAGGTGATTCAGGAGTCGGTCTGGGAGATGGTGATCGATTGGTTAGCGGCGGGAGTGGATCCCAATCAAGCCACATTATTTATTCAGAGTCGGGTCCCAGAGCATTCAGAGTTATTTCTACTGCTAGCGATGGGCACACCCTTGGGCTGGTTAGAACGTGTGCCCACCTATAAAGACCAGATCGAGAAACTCAAAGAAAAAGATCTGCAGACCTATGGCTTTCTGGGCTATCCCTTGCTGCAAGCAGCCGATATTTTGATCTATCGAGCACTCTACGTTCCAGTGGGTGAGGACCAAGTTCCTCATGTGGAGATGACCCGTGAAGTCGCGCGGCGCTTTAACCATTTGTATGGTCGAGAACTAGGCTTTGAAGAGAAAGCCCTTGAGGCGGTCAAGAAATTAGGCAGCAAGCGCGCCAAACTCTACCTAGAGCTGCGTAATGCCTATCAGGAGCGAGGTGAAGATGAGGCACTCATGCAAGCCCAAGCGCTCTTGCAAGAGGCGCAAAGTCTATCGATGGGTGACCGTGAGCGTTTATTTGGATACCTCGAGGGTGCGCGCAAGATCATTTTGGTCGAGCCCCAGGCTTTGTTAACCGAAGCGGCGCGGATGCCAGGTCTTGATGGGCAAAAGATGTCGAAGTCCTACGCCAATACGATTGCCATTCGGGAGGCGCCTGAGGAGGTGATCCGCTTGGTGCGGACCATGCCAACTGATCCTGCTAGGGTACGACGCACTGACCCCGGTAACCCAGCCAATTGCCCCCTATGGCAGTTTCATCAGGTGTATTCGGACCAAACGACGAAAGACTGGGCTCAGAAGGGCTGTCAATCCGCAAGCATTGGCTGCCTAGACTGTAAACAACCCGTGATTGATGCCATTTTGCGAGAGCAACAACCCATGTTTGAACGAGCACAGCAATATCTAGACGATCCTAGCCTATTGCGCTCCATCATTGCCGATGGTTCGGACAAGGCGCGTAAGGTTGCCCAAGAAACCATGCGGGATGTGCGTGAGGCCATGGGACTAGACGTTGATTGATCACGAATCACGTGCACGCCACTCTAGAAACTGCTTCCCCTTGGATTGCTCAGTACGCTGACCTGATTGTTCCTGGGGGTAAGGTCTTGGATCTTGCCAGTGGTGGTGGACGTCATGCCATCTACCTCGCTAATAAGGGTTTCATGGTGTTGGCAGTTGATCGTGATCAGGAGTCTCTGGCGCGCATTCAGCATGATTTTGTAATGACCCAGCCAATGGATCTTGAAGGGGAGGCATGGCCTTTGCCCGAATCCGAGTTTGGTAAGTGGAATGCCATCGTGGTGAGCAACTATCTTTACCGTCCTTACTTGGATCAATTGCCACATCTTTTGGAAGAGGGCGGCATCTTGCTTTATGAGACCTTTGCAATTGGTAATGAAGAATTTGGCAAACCCTCAAACCCAAACTTTTTACTCCAGCATGGCGAATTATTGGATCTCGCCAGGCGACATGATCTGCATGTGGTCGCCTATCAGGATGGCTATCGTGAGATGCCCAAGCCAGCCATGGTTCAAAGCCTATGCGCTAGTCGGGGACTGCCCAAAATACGCCATCCGTTACAATTCAATGCGACAGTCGCTTAATCCATAAAGCCCTATGAAATCAGCCATGATGACCGGAAGTATGGTTGCAATTGCAACCCCAATGCACGAAGACGGTAGTCTTGATTACCCCGCATTGCGCTCCTTGCTCGACTGGCATGTGAGCGAGGGTACCGATGCGATTGTGATCGTTGGCACCAGTGGTGAGTCACCTACGGTCTCGGTTGAGGAACACTGTGAGTTGATCCGGATTACTGTTGAACATATCAATGGGCGTATCGCAGTCATTGCTGGAACTGGCGGCAACTCCACCCGAGAAGCGATTGAATTAACCGAATACGCTAAGAAGGTGGGTGCGGATGCTAGCTTGCAAGTGGTGCCGTATTACAACAAGCCTACGCAAGAGGGAATGTACGCCCACTTTAAAACGATCGCCGAGCGCGTCGATCTGCCGGTCATTTTGTATAACGTTCCTGGACGCACGGTCGCTGATCTTGCCAACGAGACCACCGTACGGTTGGCACAAGTGCCGGGCGTGATTGGGATTAAAGATGCGACAGGTAATCTAGAGCGCGGCTCGCTCCTACTGGCCGAGCTTAAAAGTAAACAACTGAACCAGTTTGCGGTTTATTCTGGGGATGATCTAACCGCGATATTCTTAATGCTGATGGGTGGGCATGGCAATATCTCGGTCACTGCCAATGTGGCACCTCGTTTGATGAGCGAACTTTGCAAAGCAGCGATCGCAGGGGATGCCAAGCGCGCGCGAGAGATTCAGTATCAATTGTTGGCAGTTCACAAGATGATGTTTATCGAGGCTAATCCCATACCCGTGAAATGGGCCTTGCATCAGATGGGTAAGATTCCAGCCGGAATTCGGTTACCATTGACGCCACTTAGCGAGCCATTGCGTGAGCCATTGCGTCAGGCACTAGGCCAAGCCGGCTTGCTGTAATTTCTTTAGGATCGAATGCGTTCAGTTCTTCACACCATCTCGTTGACCTGTGCAATTGTTACGCTTACTGCATGCAGTAGCTTTAGTAGTATGACCGCCAGTGATAAGGTGGACTACAAAAAATCCGGAGATGTACGCGGCCCCAATCTGGCATTACCCCCGGATTTAATCACGGCTCAAGCGGATCGTCGCTATGTCGTTCAGGATGGCACGGCGACCATGTCGGAGTACAACCAGGCGGTCAAGAAGTCCTCCCAAACACGCTCGAATGTGTTGACCGGTATTCCGGGGATGAAGATTGAGCGTGACGGGGATCGGCGTTGGTTGGTGGTCGATAAGTCGGCAACCGAGCTTTACCCTCAAGTAAAAGATTTTTGGCAAGAGAATGGTTTCTTACTAGTAATTGATTCACCATCAACTGGGATTATGGAAACCGACTGGGCAGAAAATCGTGCCAAGATTCCGCAAGATATTATTCGAAGAACCTTAGGGCGTGTATTGGATTCTGCCTATGATTCTGGGGAGCGCGATAAATTCCGGACCCGTCTTGAAGTACAAAAACCCGATGTCACTGAGATCTACATTACTCACAAAGGGGCAATCGAGACTCCAGTAAAAGATAGCTCAGGCGCCATGATTACCACCCAATGGACTGTGCGACCAACCGACCCTGAGTTGGAAGCCATTTTCTTGACCCGCTTGATGGAGCGTCTTGGTATGACCCAAGACCAGGCGAGGGCCCAAGTTGCGGCAACTGCGACGGCTCCCAAGACCCCAAGAGCAAAGTTGGTGGAAGAGGGGCCCGCTACCCGTATCGAAATGAGCTCCAGCTTTGATCGTGCTTGGCGCGATGTTGGCCTTGCCTTAGATCGCTCTAACTTTACGGTGGAAGACCGCGATCGCTCACGAGGGATTTACTTTGTCCGTTACGTTAATCCAAAAGATCTAGGTGATGGTCGCAGTTGGTTTGGTCGTACCTTTGGCAGAAGCAATGATTCAGATAAGAAAGCAAAACTCTATCGGGTCGTGGTTCAAGCAAGGGGTGAGAATCAAGTCGTGATTTTGGTGCAAGACTCCGAAGGTAAGCCTGAGAACACCGCCACTGGCAATCAGTTACTCACCACGCTAGATCGACAGCTCATTAAATAATCACAGCACTCTTCCAAAGAAAAAAGGCGCTCAATGAGCGCCTTTCTTCATGCAGCTTCAGAATTACTTCTTGGCTGGAGCAGCAGGTGCAGCTGGAGCAGCAGGAGCAGCTGGAGCAGCGCCGGCAGGTGCAGCAGCTGGAGCAGCGCCGTCAGCTGGTTTTGCATCAGCGGCAGGAGCAGCAGCAGGAGCGGCTGGAGCAGCAGCTGGCTTAGCTTCTTCTTTCTTACCGCAAGCAGACAAAGCAACGGCCAACATTGCGGCCAAGAGGAGTGACTTCTTCATTGATTTATTTCCTTTAAATTTAAGACGATTTACATCAATTACCGGTAATTGTTGTAAGACCTTGAGTGCATATTGCGGATGCAATACAACTCAGATCCACTCATAATTATAGCAATTGCACCATCATTTGCTCAACGCCATTGGGCTAAATTGCTGCCTACTCAAGTAAGAGCCAACCGTCAGAATAGGCTTCATACAGCGAGTTATTTTTCGTTAAAGACGGGAGACTCAATTGCCGATCGATCTTCTTCGAATTCGCTCTTGATAAACCCTTATTTTTACTGGATTTTTGTATTCGCCCTTGGGTGAGGAAATGCTGCTGCGCTAGTATTTGCCATGCTTTGATGGTGGCAAGATCCTGCCCTTCAGTCACTGCATCCCCATTGCAAAAAACGGTCTCACCTCGGATCAATAGGCGGGTTTGGGGGTGAGGTACCAAGGCCATTTTCTGAAGACCGGCTCGAAGTGCGCTGGGACTCAAGACGGGGTCGGGTGAAGTAAAGATCGCCTGCGGTTTTGGCTCGCTCAGATAAGCAGCAATGCCGTTGATGAATGTCGGGGTTTGATCTAAAGCTAGAGCCGCAATGCGTTGGCGGATTTCATCTTCGAGTTGTGCAGGTAAACGTGCTGGATCAAGGCAGGCTTTTTGATTGGGATCCGCATAAATTGCGGCGAGGGAAGGATCGGACTCCAAGGATTCAGCAAGGCGCCACAACCCCTCAGCGATGAGTTCTCGATACGACGGCGACCGAAAGCCCACCGACCAGGTTTGGCAGCCCGCATCGAGCGCCACTCCCTCGTGGGCAATATTGGGTGGTAGATAGAGTAAATCGCCGGGTTCCAAGATCCACTCTTGCTCAGGCTTAAAGCGTGCCAGGATCTTGAGTGGTAAATCAGGCCGCAGGCTTAGATCGGCCTGCCCAGAAATCTTCCAGCGGCGTCGACCTTCCATCTGGATTAAAAATACATCGTAGGAGTCGACATGCGGCCCTACGCCACCCCCAACACCCGCGATGCTAATCATTAGATCATCTAGGCGCGCATCTGGAATAAACCGAAACCAGGATAAAACATGGGCGGCCGCCGAATGCCGTGCCTCCATCCCTTGGATTAATAGCGTCCAATCTTGCGCGCTATTTGCGGGGATCTCTTTTTTTCGTAAAGGGCCGTGTTGCAGACGCCATGGTTTAGCCTCAACCAAACGCGCTTCACTAAGACCATCGCATGCATATCCAAACAGGGTTTTATCTGGGATTGGGCTTAATAGAGGCAAGCCAGCCTCTTTGCTCAGTGCAAAAGCGGGAATGGCTTGGCGGACCAGGAGTGGGCATTTATGCCAATACCGTTGCATAAATGTTTGGGGGCTCAGATTGCCCAAAAGCGGCCACGGCAGATCTAGCGGTAGTATGGCTGGGGCTTTGGGGGGTTCGTAGCGAGCGCGAGTCTTAGTCAAGTAAAATGGCCTTATTAAGGAAACACATCGCTATGAAGATTGAAAAAAATACCATCGTATCTCTTCGTTACAAACTTAGCGATGCTCAAAACAATATTATCGAAGAACCCGATACCCCGATGGTTTATCTGCACGGGGGATACGCAGGAACCTTCCCAAAAATTGAGAGTGTATTGGATGGCAAGGATATTGGCTTTGAGACCACGGTTCAACTTGAACCTCATGATGCCTTTGGAGAATACGATCCCAATCTTCTCAAAATAGAACCGCGTGAGCGCTTTCCCGAGCCGCTAGAGATCGGTATGCAGTTTGAGGGCGTACCTGAAGAACAAAGTCCTGAAGAGATCGAGGCTGCCGATGTGGAGGAGATCGACGATGATGAGGATGATCAAGAATCAGATACGTTGATCTATACCGTGACCGACCTGGCTGATCAACAAGTCGTACTCGATGGTAATCATCCACTTGCTGGAATGGCGCTGCGGTTCTGGTTGCAGGTTGAGGATGTTCGTCAGGCTACGGAAGATGAGATTGCCAATCAGCATCCACAAAGTGAAGACGGCTTTGGGATGGATCTAGCCGATGATGATCTAGATGATCTCGATTTATCAGCAACGGGGCAGCGCGACCAAGGTCCACGAACCCTGCATTAATGGGTACACCCCCAAAGAAGCGCTTTATTCTTTTAGAAGATTTTTGATGGCATCGAGCTCACGCTGAGTTTCCTCATGCGCTTGCGTGTCGCTAGCTTTTCCACCCAACTTCGCCAGAGCCTCTTCAAGGGCTTTGATCTTATGTTCTTGCTCGATGGTAGCGTCGATCAAACTTTTCAATGCCAACGAAACAGGGTCATCTGCATTCGGTGTAATGCCATAGGCTGAGAAACTCGCTTTACTGGCATCGCTTGCATGTTTGGGTAGATCGGGATGCAGGATGCGGGCTGGCACACCGACTGCCGTTGCGCCCGCAGGAATCTCTTTGAGGACCACTGCATTGGATCCAATTCGAGCACCATCACCCACAGTAAATCCACCCAAGACCTTGGCGCCCGCACTCACAACCACGCCTTTGCCAAGTGTGGGATGGCGTTTGACCCCTTTGTAGAGCGAGGTACCTCCCAAGGTCACCCCTTGATAAATCGTGGTGTCATCACCAATCTCTGCGGTCTCGCCAATGACAATGCCAAGGCCATGATCTAAAAATACCCGACGCCCGATCTGTGCGCCCGGATGAATCTCAATATTGGTCAAAAAACGCGCGAGCGACGCCAGAAAGCGGGCAGGCCATTTAAGACCGAGATTCCATAGGGCATGATTGAGACGATGCAGCCAAATCGCATGTAAACCTGGATAGCAGGTAATTACCTCCAACCGGTGTCGGGCAGCAGGATCGCGCGCAATAATAGCGTCTACATCTTCCAATAGAGAACTCAACATAGAGATAGTGTAATCCGTGCGCCTTATTTTCTCAGGAGCATCTGTTTGGCAATGCCACGCAAGAGATCAATCTCCTCTTTGCGTAAGCGAGTTCTAGCAAACAGCGCTTGCAGACGCGGCATGAGTTTCTTGGGATTTTTGGGGTCCAAATAACCAATCGCCTCTAAGCCTGCTTGCCAATGGTCGAGCATGGCAGCAACTGCTGCTGGATCTGCAAGTTCTGAGAGCTCCTCATTTACCACCGATGGCGATGGATCTTTCAGAAGGGCTTGGCGTAAGCCAAACGCACAGACCATGATGGCCTGGGCCAGGTTTAATGAGGGATAGGCGGGATTGGCCGGTAAAAAGACCCGATGCGTGCAATAGGCAAGATCTTCGTTCTCGAGCCCAGTCCGCTCAGGACCAAATACCAATGCAACTGAGCGTTTCGATTGCAATGCATCGGTGAGCAAATGCAGACCATCTGCCCAAGATAGTGGGGGCGGACCAAACTCTCGATCGCGACTGGTTAGGCCCAGTACCACAGCACACCCTTGAATACTGGAAGAGAGCATATCGTGAGTATTCGACTGAGCCAATACATCACTAGCACCACTGGCTAATGCCATCGCATCGGGGTGGGTATGCATCGCCAGTTCGCGGGGCCGCACCAGATGAAGCGCATCAAACCCCATGGTTTTAAGGGCGCGCGCTGCTGAACCAATATTACCCGCATGACTGGTTTCCACCATGATCCAGCGGACCTGGTCGCTGTATTGAGTAAAGGGAGTCTGAGCCATGAATGAATTCGTTTAGAATATTGCTATTGCGCTAGAGACCTTGTCGACTAGTTTGTTCTTATTTAATTTGTCCACTCATTATGCACCCCATGTTAAACGTGGCTGTGAAAGCCGCTCGCCGTGCCGCAACGATTATTAATCGTGCATCACTCAATTTAGAGCGTTTGCAAATCGATCGCAAGCAACATAATGATTATGTAACCGAAGTGGACAAAGCTGCCGAAGAGGCGATTATCGAGACCCTAAGCGAAGCCTATCCGGGCCATGGTTTTTTGGCAGAGGAAACGGGCGAGGCCACGAATGGCTCCGATCACATTTGGATCATTGACCCATTGGATGGGACCACCAACTTTATTCATGGATTTCCACAATACGCGGTATCGATTGCTCTGTCGGTCAACGGTGTTGTAACTCAAGGCGTGGTCTATGACCCCAATCGTGATGAGCTGTTCACTGCCACCAAGGGTGGTGGAGCCTACGTGGATCGCCGTCGCCTTCGAGTGGCCGAGCAAACCAAATTAGAGAATGCATTGCTGGGTACGGGATTTCCGTATCGACACGATCAAGATGTGGATCTCTACCTGAAAATCTTTGCTGACATGACTCGCCAATGCGCGGGTCTGCGACGTCCTGGTGCAGCCTCCCTAGATCTTGTCTATGTAGCAGCGGGCCGCTATGACGGATTCTTTGAGAGTGAACTCAAGCCATGGGATATGGCAGCAGGGGCTTTGATTGTGACCGAGGCGGGTGGCCTCGTGGGAAACTACCGCGGCGAAGAAGGCTTTATGGACAGCGGTGAGATTATGGCTGCGAACCCAAGGATCTTTGCCCAAATGGCAAATATTCTTAGCAAGTACTCCAGAACGGCTACGTAGACTTCACCAAATCAATGTAGCGCACGCCATTGAGGTCAATGCGCAAGGCACTTGCTTTTGGTAACACGGTCTCAGGATGATCTAGATCCCAGTCGGAGAGTACATAGCGTTGCCATTCTTTATTACCCATACTTTCATGGTGCCGTGCTGGTAAATGGGTATGCCCATGAATCAAGCGTTCGGAGCCGAAGGCTCCCATCAGGTTGGCGCACGCCACCAAAGTGACATCGCTCTTGTAGCGAGCGACATCCGGGGTATAACGCGCTGCTTGCTCATACTTTGCGGTGCTGTTACTTCGCAAGGTTCGAGCAATCCCACGTCGCCACTCCAGAGGGAGTCGCAAAAATAATTTTTGGAGCCAGGGCTTACGAACCCATCTACGAAACACCTGATAACTCAGATCATTGGTGCACAGCGCATCACCATGACTAATAACCCATTCATCTCCAGCAATCATGACCCTCGATGGATCAGGCAGCAAATGCATCCCAGATTTCTTGAGAAAGTCTGGGCCGATTAAAAAGTCACGGTTGCCATGGATGTAATAGGTTTTGGTCTTGCTGGATAAAGCAAAGAGCGCGCGCAAGACCTCTTGCTGAAATGGTGAACGCGCGCCAGCATCATCGCCCACCCAGTATTCAAAGAGATCACCCAAAATAAATACCGACTCGACATCGTTCGTTTCTTTTTCAATAAAGTCAAAGAAACGCTGCGCCGTTAAGGGCATCGACGGCGTAAGATGAAGATCGGAGATCAGCAGGGCGCTGGCGTGCTCTTGCATGCTTAAATCAAGGGATTAATCAGCAATGACCGAGGCTTTCTCAATCACCACATCTTCAGTCGGAACATCCTGGTGGTACCCAGCATTGCCAGTCTTAACTTTCTTGATCTTATCAACCACATCCATGCCGTTGGTCACTTTGCCAAACACGGCATAGCCCCAACCCTGTGGAGTGGGAGCGGTGTGATTGAGAAAATCATTGTCATTGACGTTAATAAAAAACTGGGCGGTGGCTGAATGGGGATCGCTAGTACGTGCCATCGCAATCGTGCCCCGATCATTCTTTAAGCCATTATTCGCCTCGTTCTCAATTTGATCCAGGGTTGACTTCTGCTTCATGCCCGCGGTCATGCCGCCACCTTGAATCATGAAGTTATCAATCACCCGATGAAAAATCGTGCCATCGTAATGACCACTCTTTACGTAGGCCAAAAAGTTAGCAACGGATTTTGGTGCTTTGGCAGCATCAAGCTCGAGGGTGATATCACCGTGATTAGTTTTTAGAAGAACGCTTGGCATAAATAACTCTCTTATGGTTTAGAAATCGGGGGATTGGGTCGGTTACTGGGTTTGGGCGGCGGTGGGTTCAAGATCTCTTTAATGGCCCGAGCGCGCTGCCCATACTCACGTTGACTGGGTTGCAGTTTACTCGCACTGGAGTAATAGCGATCGGCTAGGCGCAAGTACACATCCGCTAGATTGCCCTGGGCTAAGGCATAGTCAGGCCTTAATTTGAGGGCGAGCTCTAAATAATCGCGGGCCTCAATCCATTGCCCTTGATTGGCTGCTAATGCGGCTAGATTGTTATAAGGTTCAGGTAACTCCGGAAATTGCTGAGTAATCTCGATCCAGGTTGCGCGGGCTGCATTGACATCACGTAATTCCACTTGCAGGCGCGCCTTGATAAATCGTAGTTGTACATTGCGTGGCGTTTTGACTAAAGCGGCATCAATCGCTTTGATCGCCTCTGGATATTTGCGTTCCTTGATCAATTTCTCAATATGCGTAGGAATCGCATTTTTCATGACCGGATCGGGCTCGATAATCAAAAAAGAGAGAAACGGCACCGCAATGGACTCCGAGAGTTGGTTATTGCCGGTTTCTGGATTGGGGTTGGTGCTCATGCGTGGTGGGTCTGTTGGACCATAGCCACCAAGATAGGGCGCAGGCGCATTACCCGAAGTAGTGGGTGGCGGGGCGGTGCTGCAGCCAATTACAAGAGCGCAAAATGACACCCCCAAAAATCGTGAGATCCAAGCAATGGAACTGTGGTTTGGGTGCTGGGCTGTCATGGCAAGAAGATCACTCAGAAGGCGCGTCATTCGATATACTCATCAGTCTAACAAATTCGTGTGCCGTTCACTAAACACCATTTAAGCCCCGTCATCCCCAACTGCTAATCATGCTGTCGATTTACAACACCCTATCGAGAACCAAAGAGGTCTTTAAGCCGATTGAGCCCGGTAAGGTAAAGATGTATGTATGCGGCATGACCGTGTATGACTTTTGCCATTTAGGCCATGCACGGGTGATGATTGTGTTTGATATGGTGGTGCGTTGGTTGCGGGCTAGCGGCTATGAAGTGAACTACGTTCGTAACATCACCGATATTGATGACAAGATCATTACGCGAGCGCTTGAGAACCAAGAGCCGATTGCGGCACTCACTCAGCGTTTTATTGATGCAATGCATGCGGATGCTAAAACCCTAAATCTCCTATCACCCGATCATGAGCCCCGGGCTACTCACTACATTACTCAGATGCAAGGATTGATTGGTCGCCTTATTGAGCGTGAGATGGCTTATCAAGGTGATGATGGTGATGTGAACTATGCCGTTCGCCAGTTTCCCAGCTATGGCAAGTTATCTGGCAAATCGATTGATGAACTCCAGGCCGGTGAACGGGTTGCCATTGGCGGTGGTAAGCGCGACCCCCTGGATTTTGTGCTCTGGAAATCCGCCAAGCTTGAAGAGCCTGCTGATACCCGCTGGGCTTCTCCATGGGGCGAGGGACGCCCAGGTTGGCATATTGAGTGCTCGGCGATGTCCTGCGAGTTACTCGGTCAGCATTTTGATATTCATGGTGGTGGGGCCGATTTGCAGTTTCCTCATCATGAGAACGAGATCGCGCAAAGTGAAGGCGCGATCTATGGATCGGGCAGTATTGATCAACCCTTTGTGCGTTACTGGATGCACAACGGCCATATCCGTGTGAACCACGAGAAGATGTCAAAATCCTTGGGTAATTTTTTCTTGATCAAAGATGTGTTGGCCCAGTTTGATCCCGAGGTAGTGCGCTTCTTTATGCTCAAGGCCCACTATCGCAGCCCCATTAATTACTCGGATCATCAGCTTGAAGAAGCGCGCACTGGATTAACCCGTTTGTATACCGCCCTAAGTGAACAAGCAGCTATTCCAAGCAGCAAGCTTGATCCGATCTGGAGAGACCGCTTTGCGCAAGTAATGAACGATGATTTCAACACCCCTGAGGCCATAGCAGTGTTATTTGAGTTGGTGACTGAGAGTCATAAAACCCAGGATGTCGAGCGCAAGCAAGAACTTCTCAACACACTTCATCACTTAGGAAACACGATCGGACTTTTGTATCAGTCGCCGCAACAGTTCTTGCAAAGCGGTACGCCTAAAGCTGGCTTAAGCCAGAAGCAGATTGAAGAGCGGATTGCGGCCCGCCAAGCGGCCAAGCAGGCGAAGGACTTTGCCAGCGCGGATGCGATTCGCCAGCAGTTGCTGGACGAGGGAGTCATTTTGGAAGATAAGCCTGGTGGTCAAACCATCTGGCGACGAGCCTAATGCCAAAACCACGCACCAAAAAGCCAAGCTATTGGCAAGACGCCTGTGCGGACCTGATGAAGCAAGATCGGATCCTGCGCAAACTGATTCCCAAGTACGGTGATGGAATGCTGGGAAGTCGGGGCGATGCATTCACGACTCTGGCACGCTCGATCGTTGGCCAGCAAATTTCAGTGGCTGCTGCACAATCGGTGTGGAACCGAACTTTGGAGACCTTAAGTCACGAGGTAACACCGAAGCGCGTACTCGATACCAAGCATGATGCCCTACGAGCTTCCGGTTTATCCATGCGCAAGGTGGAGTACATCCGTGACCTAGCCGATCACTTTCATCATGGACGACTGCAAACCGAGCGCTGGCCCAAAATGGACGATGAGGAGCTCATTAAGGAGTTGAGTGCGATTCGGGGGATTGGGCGCTGGACTGCCGAGATGTTTCTGATCTTCAATTTAATGCGTCCCAATGTATTGCCGCTTGACGATATTGGGCTGATTCGGGCGATCTCGATTAATTATTTCAGTGGCGAGCCCGTCACCCGTCATGAGGCCCGCGAGGTGGCAGCCAATTGGGCGCCGTGGCGCACCGTAGCCACTTGGTATATGTGGCGTAGCATTGACCCCATTCCTGTCGAGTACTAATTTTGGGGTAAACCCAAAAAGCACATAAAATTAGGCCATGAAGACCACCTTCCTAGACTTTGAGCAAGCGGTAGCCGAGCTTGAGACCAAAATCGAAGAACTCCGCTATGTGCAAGACGAGTCTTCGGTGGATATCTCAAGCGAGATCAAGACACTTTCAGAAAAAAGCCAACAGCTCACCAAAGAGATCTACGAAAAATTAACGCCTTGGCAGGTCTCTCAAGTCGCCCGTCATCCACAGCGTCCTTACACGCTCGATTACATTCAAGCCTTATTCACCGACTTTCATGAGTTGCATGGCGATCGAGTCTTTGCTGATGATCAATCGATTATTGGTGGCCTTGCACGCTTCAATGGCAAGCCTTGCATGGTGATCGGTCACCAAAAGGGTCGGGACACGAAAGAGCGTGCCATGCGTAATTTTGGAATGAGTCGCCCCGAGGGGTATCGCAAGGCGATGCGTCTCATGCGCTTAGCTGAGAAGTTTGGCTTGCCGGTTTTTACCTTCGTGGATACCCCTGGCGCATTCCCAGGGATTGATGCCGAGGAGCGTAACCAATCTGAAGCGATTGGTCATAATCTCTACACCCAGGCCGAACTCAAAGTGCCCATCATCACCACCATTATTGGTGAGGGTGGTTCGGGCGGCGCGCTCGCCATTGCCATGGGTGATGTGGTGATGATGTTGCAATACTCGACGTATTCCGTCATTTCACCGGAGGGATGTGCTTCGATCTTATGGAAGACTGCTGAGAAGGCCCCTGATGCAGCCGAGCAATTAGCGCTTACTGCACAGCGTTTAAAAGACCTTCAATTGATTGATACGATCGTGCCAGAACCTGTGGGTGCTGCTCATCGAGATTACGAAGCCATGATGGCCAATATGAATAAAGCACTTGCCCGCGCTCTTTCGGAGGTCGAGGACCTGTCCGAAAAGGAACTGCTCGAGCGCCGGCATCAACGGTTTATGAGTTATGGCCAGTTCAAAGAAGTCAAAGCCAAAGACCCAAGCTAAACGAATTGGTGTGGCCTTCAGTGGGGGTCTCGATTCAGTCGTATTGCTCGATGCTGTTAGTAAGGCCTATCCCAACGATGTGGTGTACGCGCTCCATGTGCATCATGGACTCCAAGCTCAGGCAGATGAGTGGTTGCTGTTCTGCGAGCGTCTAGCCAAATACTATAAGATTGCCTTTGATTTCCGATTACTGCATTTGCCAATCACTGCGAACATTGAAGCCCATGCTCGCCATGCGCGCTATGAGGCATTACTGCAGCTTTGTGATCAACATCAACTCGATCATTTATTGTTTGCTCACCATCAGCACGATCAAGCCGAGACCGTGCTCTTGCAACTCTTGCGCGGTGCAGGACCCGCAGGCCTTGCAGGAATGCCCGCCCACAAAGAGCTGCAAAGCCCTAATGGCAGAACGGTGCAATTATGGCGACCATTACTAGAGCAAGACCGCACCCAATTACAAACCTATGCTAAGCAACACAAATTGTCTTGGGTGGAGGATCCCAGTAATCAAAACACGCGCTATCGCCGCAATGCGATCCGTAAAAAAATTCTGCCAGAGTTAGAACAGATTCAGGGTGGGGCAATTGCCAATCTAGCGCGTAGTGCGCAATGGCTTGCCCAGTCGCAAGTCCTCATGGACCAACTGGCGCAGCACGATGCGCATACCTGGATCGATCGCAATCAACTCAGCATTGCGCGATTGATGACGCTCCATCGCCAAGACCCTGCGCGTGCGACCAATGTGATGCGCTATTGGCTCAAGCGTAATCAACTATCGATGCCCTCAACGGAGCGCTTGCAATCCTGGTGGCGTGATCTACAGTCCTTGCGCACCGGTGCTAAGTTGGAGTGGTTGCATGATCGGCATTCGATCCGAGCATGGCGCAATACCTTGCGGATTGAATCTGCGCAAAGATCCAAGCATGGCCAATGGATTTTTGTACCAATCCCCGAACGCTCCACTCAAGCGGGCCTATCATGGGAATACTGTCAACAAGCCAAATTGATTGAGAGTAGACCTCGCGCTGGAGGCGAGCGCTTAAAGATCAAGCCCAATACCCCCAGCAAAAGCCTGAAAAACTTGTATCAAGAAGCGGGGGTTCCCCCTTGGCAGCGCCAAATCCCGCTCTTATTTATCGATGGCACCCTCATTGCGGCCGAGGGCTTAGGGGTCAGCATTACCCACTTAACGACCAAGGGCCCGCGCGTTTGGCCCGAGTGGTCCTATTTGGATTAAGAAAAACAAAACCCTGTAAAATCATCGATTTTGCAATTCAGTTAAACGGATATGTCTTTAATAGTTCATAAGTACGGCGGCACTTCGATGGGATCCATCGAACGCATCCAAAATGTGGCCAAACGGGTTGCGAAATGGATGCGGGCTGGTCACCAAGTGGTGGTAGTGCCATCAGCCATGTCAGGTGAGACCAATCGTCTTTTGGGGCTCGCAAAAGAACTAAGCACTTCCCCAAACCCTAGAGAACTCGATCAAATTGCCGCAACCGGTGAGCAGGTCAGCTCCGGTCTGCTTGCGATCGCTCTCCAAGAGCAAGGAATTGATGCGATTAGTTACTCAGGTTGGCAGGTCACGGTGCATACCGATTCGGCCTACACCAAGGCTCGCATCATGGGCATTGATGATGCCAAGATCAAAAAAGATTTAGATGCTGGCAGGGCCGTGGTCATTACCGGATTTCAAGGGGTTGATCCTCAAGGTAACGTGACCACACTAGGTCGTGGCGGTTCAGACACCTCAGCAGTTGCTGTTGCCGCTGCTCTAAAAGCTGATGAGTGCTTAATCTATACCGATGTGGATGGTGTATATACCACTGACCCTCGTGTTTGTGAGGACGCGCGTCGCCTCGATCAGATTACCTTTGAAGAGATGCTGGAAATGGCAAGCCTTGGCTCCAAGGTCTTGCAAATACGCTCAGTGGAGTTTGCTGGTAAGTACAAAGTGAAGACCCGTGTGTTGTCATCGCTGACTGATCCACTAATTCCCCTTGATCAAGAAATGAAGTCGGGTACTTTAATTACCTTTGAAGAGGACACCACCATGGAAGCCGCCGTTATCTCAGGAATCGCATTTGCACGCGATGAGGCCAAGATCACTGTGATTGATGTACCAGATCGCCCTGGTATCGCCTATCAAATCTTGGGCCCCATTGCTGAAGCCAATATTGATGTGGACATGATTATTCAGAACCAATCGGTTGAGGGTAAGACCGATTTCACTTTTACAGTGCCGCGTGCTGATTATCAAAAAGCCCTCGATCTGCTAAAAAAGAGTGTGCAAGCGCATATTGGCGCCAAAGACATTATTGGCGATCCCAAGGTGTCGAAAGTATCCGTGGTGGGCGTTGGAATGCGTTCCCACGTTGGTGTAGCCAGTAAGATGTTCAGAACCTTATCGGAGGAGGGCATCAATATTTTGATGATCTCAACCAGTGAGATTAAGATCTCAGTCGTGATTGATGAGAAATACATGGAACTCGCAGTCAGAGCTCTCCATAAAGCCTTTGAATTGGATCAGAAGTAAACTAGTGGTATTGAAGTAATACGGAGACGTGGCCGAGCTGGTCGAAGGCACTCCCCTGCTAAGGGAGCATCTGTGCTAAAACACGGATCGGAGGTTCGAATCCTCTCGTCTCCGCCAATCACTGGAAGGAAGAATTCAATGCAACTTCCTCTTATTTGTCGGCTCGCTTTAGCCTCAATTCTTTTTTGCTCGACAAGTCTTGTTCAGGCCGCCACTAAGGACTGTGTATTTGTTTTGATGCATGGCAAGTGGGGCGGCCCGCAATCTCCCTATCTTAAGGAATTAGCCAAGCAAGTAAGTACAGTATGCGAGGTCGAGCTCCGCGAAATGCCATGGTCTCGAAACCGTAACTACGATGAAACCTACGAGAGTGCCCTCAATCAATTAGCAGGAAGTGTTAAAGGGTATCGAACAAAAGGTTATCGGCTAGTTTTTATTGGCGGACAGAGTTTTGGTGCGAATGCTGCCATGGCATATCAAGCCTATATTGGTGATGCCGATGCCATTATTGCTTTAGCGCCAGGACATTCCCCAAGTCTGATGTATGAGCGTGGCATGACCGGATCCGACTTGGAGCGTGCTCAAAAGGCTATTGCCGATGGAAAACCAGATACCCTAATTTCATTTACGGATCTGAATCAAGGTCGACAGAGAGATTTTAAAATTCGGGCTGATGTATTTTGGAGTTACTTTAGTCCTAATGGACTTGGTAACATGACCTTAACCGCTTCGCAATTCAAGAAAAGCACACCTTTTATGTGGGTGATCGGACGCCTAGATCCTCTCTATTCATCAGGGCCTGCTTATGCATTTGATCGTGTGCCACCAAACCCCAATAATGCCTATGTAGTGGTTGGCGCCGATCACGCTACAACCCCAGAGGAGGCTGCTCCGCAAGTATTGAATTGGGTTCAAAAAGTAAGCGCTACGAAGCTGTGAAGCAATCTTTTAAAGGCAATAAAAGCTATTTACCCAGTAAGCCTTGTGCGGTATGCGGCCGCACCATGACCTGGCGTAAGTCATGGGCGAAGAATTGGGAAAGCGTGTTGTACTGCTCTGAAGCTTGTCGCAAAAAGGGCAAGTAGTTAATTTGTCAGGCGCTTACAGACTGCGTCGGTAAACTCCTTAGTCGTTGCCTTACCCTTGAGATCCCCTGTGCGGATTTGATCAATATTCAGTGTATCGATGATGGCAGTACGCAAACGCGTTGCTAAATCCTGCTTGCCCACATGATCGAGCATCATGGCCGAGGCCAACAGAATGGAGATTGGATTAGCAATCCCTTTGCCAGCGATATCAGGGGCTGAGCCGTGCACGGCTTCAAAGATTGCAGTGTTGCTTCCAATATTCCCACCGGGCGCCATTCCAAGACCACCCACTAAGCCTGCAATTTGATCGGATAAAATGTCACCAAAGAGATTGGTACATAGCAACATGTCAAAACGCCAGGGGTTCATGACCAGCTGCATGGCGCATGCATCCACAATCATGTCGTCCATCTCAACTCGACCTTCATACTCTTTAGATACATCTCGTGCGGCATCCAGAAAGATACCAGTAAGGAGCTTCAGAATATTGGCTTTATGTACGACGGTAATCTTCTTACGACCATTCTTGAGGGCATACTCAAAGGCAAAGCGCGCAATCCGTTTACTACCTTCATAGGTGTTCATGCCGGTTGATACTGCTACGGCTTTGGGATTGTCACCAACTGGTATTAAGTATTCATGGGCTACATAAAAGCCGCCCAAGTTCTCCCGAATTAGAACGATATCGATGTCTTCATAGCGACCGGGGACCATTGTCTTAGCAGGGCGTACATTGGCATACAACTCAAACTCCTCGCGCAAACGCACATTGGAGGAACGAAAGCCGCCACCAACTGGCGTAGTCAGGGGACCCTTTAAGGCCAGATGATTCTTACAAATACTCTCGAGGGTTTGGGCAGGCAAAGGATCACCTAGCGCCTCAACGCCCGCAACCCCAGCTTGCTGAACATCCCAGGCAAACGGGCTGCCTAGAGTTTCAAAGATCTGGATGGTGGACTCGACGATCTCGGGGCCGATTCCATCTCCGGGGATGAGGGTGGCGGTCAAGGGTTTGGATGAGCTCATGGCGGATGCTTGGATTATGATCAGAATTCTCCATTTTAGATCCTTTGAGTGACACCAAAACAAAATGACCAAGCCCATACCGACTTCTGTCCAAGAGCAGCTCTTTACTGAGGCAAGAACCGTGCACGCCTTTGAATCACACCCCATCAGTGACGAACAAATTGGCCAGTTGTATGAGTTGATGAAATGGGGGCCGACCGCGTTTAATGCGCAGCCCGGACGCTATGTCTTTTTGCGAAGTGAAGCGGCAAAAGAGCGCTTATTGCCAGCGTTAAGCCCGGGAAACGTTGCTCAAGTGAAAAGTGCATCGGCAACTGTCATCATTGCCTACGACACACAATTTTATGAACACTTACCAAGCCTATATCCGGCCATGGACGCTAAATCCTTCTTTGAGGGAAAGCCAGCGGTAACCGAAGTAGCTGCTCTGCGTAATAGCTCCTTGCAAGGCGCTTACTTGCTATTCGCTGCGCGTAGCTTAGGTTGGGATTGTGGGCCGATGTCGGGATTTGATCCGGCTAAAGTCAATCAAGCATTTTTTCCGGATGGGCGCTATCACGCTAATTTCTTAATGAACATTGGTGTCGCCAATCCGAGCGGAATTTACCCACGAGGGCCTCGTTTAGCCTTTGGGGACGTTGCCCAAATCCTCTAAACTGAGAACTATTTAACAAAAGGAAGAACCATGGGCTATTTCCCAACCGATACACTGCGCCGCGTGATGATGGCGATCTTTGTGGTCCTCGCGATCATTGAGCTAAGCCGGGGATCATGGTTCTTTATTGTGGATGTCCTCTTTGCATTGTCACTTTCACCAAAAATCTTGGCTACTGTGATCGGTATCTTTAAACGCAAAGAATAAGTTCAGGATTGCGGGGGTATCGAGTAGGTTGCAGTCGCATGGGCAATTGGTTCAGGATCGGATCCTGAGTAAATGAAGACCTCCCCAACCACCAGGCTCTTACCCAATTTTAGAAGTCGAGACTGAGCACGAATTTCAGGGCTGGGTTGGGGTCGCCTTAAGAAATTGATATTCAAGCTAGTAGTGACAGTGAGTGGCACGATACCAATCTCACCCAGAATCGCCACATAAAGTGCAACATCGGCAAGCGCCATCATGGTGGGTCCTGAAACCGTTCCTCCTGGGCGAAGCTCACCGTGACCTACCGGATGAGTAACTAACGCCGCACGGTTACCCACTTCCAGAATCTGACACTTAGTTTGTGGAAAATCCTTCTTAAAGAAGGCAGCAATTTCATCTCGGGTAGCTGGCATACAAATGAATCCTAATTAATTTAATCAATCATTTTAGGTGAGCCCAAAGAGTGGTTTAATACGGGGATGCGCCTCTCTATTTCCCTCTCCAGTTTTCTGATATCAGCCGCCACCGCTAATCTAGCGCTTGCGCAAGTATCACCGCTACAGCCCAACGAGCTAAAAGCTATTAACGAGCAACCTTTAGTGCCCCCACAAGGTGTCATGGGCAAACCTAAGCCATTACCACCAGAGACTCCTCCGCAAGGCATCATTATTGGCCCCGATTATCAAAGCGACACTCGCGGCGAAGCGGAGGCGAAGTCTTTGGAAGATAATTCAGTGCAGCCCATGAACCCACGCGAGGGATTAATCACCATCCCATTTAATTAATCTGCGTTGCCAATGTTGTTTAGAACGCTTTGCAGTATTTTGCTTTGGGCATCTTGTTCCTTGGCATGGGCTTCTTCTAATCCTTACGACCTCAATCTTCAGGTCTACCCCAAAGGAGATCGGTTTCAGATCATTGCCAATTACAAAGTTGCCTTGACCCCATGCCAAGCCTTGCTATACCTCAAGGACTACGAGGGTGCGAAGTCGATACCAGGAATTAAAGAATCCAAGATTGTGAAGCGCAGTGGAAACCAAGTCATCGTAGAGCGCGTGGTGGAGGACCGTATCCTCTTAATCCCAATTGAGTTACGCTCCACGGTTCAGTACAAAGAGCTCTCAGATCAAATCATCGACTTTGAACAAATTAGTGGTGACGCCAAGTTATATCAAGGAACGTGGCGCATCGAGCCCGAAGGCAATGCAACCCGTTTCCAGTTTCGAGCCAATGTCGAGTTAGATTCCATCGTACCAAATTTCATTATTGAGTACTTTATTAAGAACCAAATGAGTAAGCGTTTTGAGATGATGGCAGCGAGCGCCAATCAGCGCGCCTCAACCCTGAAACTGAATTGCCCTTAGCAAAAAGCCCGACGGGTATGCCGCCGGGCCGTACCACTCTTCTGAGTGGTTATCGTCGCTACGGGAGTTTGCTGTCCCGTATTGAGAAGGGCACAAGAATGTACCCATTAAAGCTGGTATTGCTACCAGGCGGGTCACACAATGACTGCGACACCACGATTTCATCTTAGGATTGATGCGATATGCTGTCAAGCAAAGCAATCATGAAATTTATTTATCAATAATTGATTTAAGCAAATCGCCATAAGCCAATGTTTTTGCTCCTTTATTGCAACGAAGCAAATGATGAGGAGCGCGATTAATATCCCCAACTAAGCAGGGTAACTTTGAACCCAAACATCGTGCGTACTCAAGACCCGTTGCATCTGCAAAATCTTTCGATCCTTAGTCATTAATTGACTAGGGCGGTAGTGATATGCCAAATCAATAAAGGGTTGATCATCTGGATCATCGCAGCGATACGAGCAGCGCGGTGGCGTGGGTTTATGAATCGCCATCTGAGTCCAGGCACTCAGCATAGTTGATTGATCATTTGAGTTTTGAGCAAATTGTGGACGGGCGATGACGTCGGTGAGCTCAAGGAGCATCTCGGAGCTGTAAATAAGCTCAAACTGTCCCCGAGCAATGCCATCACGAATCCAATCGGCACGTGGATCTTGAAACACCAACAGATCAAGCACGATATTGGTGTCAAGAACCAGGGTCTTTATTGCCATCCGTTCAGCCAACGGGTTATATCCCTCAGTTCGGTCCAGATCAGAAGATAACGTCGCTTTGTAAGAACTGCCTCGAGCTCAACATAGTTTTTCGGAATCGTTTGGTCGCTCGGCAATTGCGGATCATGGACCCTGCTCACCAGAAAATGCTTCTCTCGATGTTGAGGGATGACCGCCGTCCACTTCGTGAGTAATAATTTTTTATTCGAGAGAGGGCGCTTTTGCGACTTGTCGGGTGGGGCCATGATTATTCCTTATACTCGATTCTAATCATTCCTATAAAGAGAAAACCATGACCTTATTCATGCTGACCTGGGCAATTACGTCCTTATCCCTATGGGCGGCGACCTATGTATTTGATGGTTTGCAATTTAATGATTCTGGAGCATTAATTATTTCTGCTCTTGTCTTGGGCCTTGCTAACGCCATCGTCCGTCCTTTATTGATCCTATTTACCTTACCGCTTACTATCCTAAGTCTTGGATTCTTCTTACTGGTGATTAATGCCTTGGTACTGATGCTGGTTGCTCAGGTGGTCAACGGTTTTATCCTCTCCGGATTTTGGACCGCCTTCTTTGCCAGCATCTTTATTGCCATTCTGAACGCCATCATCGGTTCCTTATTTAGCATCAATCGCATCAAAATTGAGCGCATCCGCTAAGCATCCTGCCTTCGTAGTTGAGGTGCCCTATACCACCTCGCCAAAGATGAGCCGGTATGCAGGCCCATTAATGGATGCTCATCCGGACCCTCGTTATTTAGAAGCTAAGAACCATGAGCTTGCTCTTCTTGGGTCTGAGTTATGTGCCCAGCAGGACGCCGAGCAAACGCGGGAACTGATTTCTAAAGCGGCATCAGATCTCAATTTGCCAGAAGCCAGAACTATTCGGAAGATTGAGGATTTGGCGCTATGCATCAATGAGGACGTTGCGCTGTTGGAGGACGATATCCTCACGGCCATTTGCTTTTGCTTTCCCAGTAGTTGGATACCCGCTAAACGTCTTGGCATGCCACTTGCACAAATTCATCATCCGGTTGCCGATGGGGAACGGTTGGTGCAGGCTAGCCCCAAAATAGCCCATGTCATGAGCGATCCTCAGCAAGGATCCTTTCGGCGTTTTGTCTGGACGATTAGCAATAGTCCCGAACTCAGTCAACATCCATCACGAAAGTCAAATGCAACACCACAAAGGATCGATGATCTGTATTACCGCTTAGAAACTCAAACCACCATGCCAATCAATACCTCTCAGGGAAGAGCCAGTCTATTTCTTGTGAAGGTTGAGGTTTGCCCATTGATGGTGTTTTGGCAAAACCCAGAACAACGCGCTCAAATCTGTGCGAGTATTCAATCGATGAGTGAAGCGGTATTGGAGTACAAAAATTTACACTCGATTAAAGCCTTACTACTTCAGAATGGGTGATTGAATAGGGTTATGAAATGGAAAGTTTTGGACCGATTATTCTGATTGAGGTCATCCTCGTATTTGGAGGGGTGCTACTCTTTGCATGTTGGCAATTGCGCGATCTCAAGAAAGAACGCGAGAAGGATCAAAAAAAGAGGGAAGAGGATAAATCCTAAGCATATTGCACTGCATCGATAGACATCATCTCAAATACTTGCTAAAACTTAGAATTACACTAAGATGAACTGACTGTGCCAAAACCAGCCACAAAATACTTCCCTGAAGAGAGCTACACCGAACTCGATATGGTCAGTCTGTCCTACGTCAGTGATGTAACCGAAGAGTTTGGCATTTTGGCATTGATGCAGCTAGTAGATAAGGCATCACGTCGCAATAAGAGCTTAAACATTACTGGTGTTTTATCCTTTGATAACGGTCGCTTTGGTCAAATATTGGAGGGTAAGCACAAGGATGTGGAATTGCTTTGGGAGGCTATCCAGCGTGATCCACGTCACTCGAATGTAGTATCGCTCGGCATGAAGCGCATCAATTCTAGGCGCTTTGCAAACTGGTCCATGCGTCTGTGTGGCCGAGAAGAAATTACTTCTGCTAATCCCGACATCAAGCTCTAATTATTTTTGTAACTCGCATTGCATGATGGGATATCCATCTTGCAAGCTTGCCTGCACATACTGATCGGTCTTTGATACATACACCTTCACCCCTTTGCCGTCGCCAATATTGTTGACATTGGTAAAGAGTGCGGTCTTACTGTCAATCCGTTTTAAGCTTGCAATCGTGGTCGGTTCACCGATGCTAAATTTAGAGCCCGTCCAGCGGTCGGGTCGAATGAAGTCGCCCTTAACCAGTTTGCCGCGGTAGGTCTTCATATAAATACAATCTTTTTGATTGAGGATCAAATCGACTGGATCATCTTTACGGTCAAACCAGCTTGCTTGTAATAAGGAACTTGATAGAAGTAGCATCACGCACAATAAAGGGTTGATCAAGCGCTTCTTCATGATGCGAGAATTAGATCAATTGAGAACCTTATAGCCACGACCCACTAGGCATTTCTTGACGATGGCCTCTTGGGATTCATTTCCCTTATAAGCGCCACCCGCACCGCCGATCACCGCACCGGCTCCTGCAGCCTGAACAATCTCCGTGCGATTACCGCCGGTAACCAGTCCTAGCAAACCCCCCACGACAGCACCCGCGCCTGCACCCTTCGCAGCGGTACCACCCATACCACTTGCTTCCTTGGCATAGTTTTGACATTCGGCAAGATCTTTTTCATAGCGCGCTTCGTTGACACCTTTCATGTCCACTATTGGGCGCACATCAGCGCCAGCACAGGCAGCCACCACCACTGCTGTTAGGGGAATGAGATAGATCTTGCTTGCCTGATGAAGTTTCAAGTAATTCCCTCCTAAATCATTAAATCAAAGGTCATCGTGATCGTCAAGGATTGCGTGATCAAGCCCTAAACCGCCCATCTTTAATGCTTTCTAAGCCCCGTGGATCAAGTTGATAGAGATAAACCCAAGCGATTTGCCATTCCGATGTTCCAATGAGATGGATGGAGCGCAATACGCGTTGATATTCATGGGGGCTTGGATCGTCGGGCGAACATTCTTCATACCGATCAACCACATCCAGTAATTGCATGTCGTTTAGGCGCCAGAGCTCTCCATAAACCCAAGATTCTGCAAACTGGTTTGACTCGCTGGGTCGATCTGTTGCGCCGGGATACCAGGATATTCGATAGAGTAGACCAGGCATCTGCGCAGCACCTACGCAATGGGCCCCCGCATGAAATTGCATGGCGTTGGGATGAGTAAAGGTGCTCATCAAGGTTCCATAAACAAATAGAAGATCGGAGCGCATCATTATTTACATGGAAACCCTAATAGGAGGAAGTAAAAAGCCTATTCACAATCAATCTTAATCGATCAAAAAGGTGCATCAAGATGAAAACCGTTAGTCAGTTGCTCGCAGAGAAACATCACCGAATCGAAACTATTGCTCCCAATGTACATGTGTTTGATGCCCTAAAACTCATGCTCGAGAAAGACATTGGCTCGCTGTTGGTAATTGAGTTTGGTAACCTAGTCGGCATTTTCACTGAGCGTGATTACGCCCGTAAATTAGTTCTACAGGGCAAAAGCTCACAAAATACTTTAGTGCGAGATGTCATGAGTACCAAACTAATTACAGTAAAACCAGCAGATACCCTGGACTACTGTATGCAACTCGTGACAGAAAAGCGCATTCGCCATCTCCCAGTATTGGATGGCGGCCGCTTGATTGGCATGCTATCGATTGGGGATTTGCTCAAAGCTGCACTCGCAGAACAAGCTGCTACGATTGCGCAACTTGAGGCGTATATTAATTCTTAAAGCCCCATTTCTTTAAAGACGTCTTTGGCGGTACGAAAGCTATCAATGGCTGCCGGAACGCCGCAATAGATTGCCGATTGTAAAAAGATCTCTGCAATCTCATCTTTGGTCAAGCCATTATTGATTGCCCCCTTAACATGCAATTTGAGTTCATGGGGTCGATTGAGTGCGGTGAGCATCGCTAAATTAACAATGCTGCGGGTTTTGCGATCAAGGCCAGGCCGATTCCAAATTTCATTCCAGCAGTATTCAGTTACTAACTCTTGGAGCGGTAAGTTGAACGAATCGGCATTGCGAATCGCTTGATCCACGTACTCGGCACCGAGTACCTCACGACGGGTTTTTAATCCTTTTTCAAAAGCATCACGATTCATGACTGTCTCCTTAGTAATTTACTAAACAGCAGTATAGTAATAGGCATGAATACTCGTTTGATTCCCGGAATTCTGATCATGGCAGTAGGCCTATCAGCCTGCGGAACCCCAGAAAGTGGCTTTCGGGTGGTTCAACGTTCTGACGGCATGATTGGTGTGCAGGCTGTGAAGGGAGCCAAAGAGATCGAGGCGCAAGAGCTGGCGACTAAAGAGTGTAAAAAGAATGGAAAATCCGTCGCCCGCATTTCAGAGGCCCGCACCACTCACAATGACAAATTTCCAATGGTTTATATTTATCAATGTCTGCGCTAGTCATACCTAGCGACCTAATCTAATGTCGATTCACACTCATACCCAAACCATTCCACTATTTCCACTGGGAACCACCTTATTCCCTGATGGAGTGATGCTGCTCAAAATCTTTGAAGTGCGCTACCTCGATATGGTCAAACAGTGTGTGCGCGAGGGTTCTGGCTTTGGTGTGGTTACCCTAAACAGTGGGGACGAGGTGCGTATGCCAGGTCAAGAGGTTGGATTTAATTCAGTAGGAACCTTTGCCCGGATTAAAGAATTTGATCCGGTACAACCTAGTCTCTTCATGATTCAATGCCAAGGGGAGCAGCGCTTTCGTGTGAAAACCAGTGAAACCAAACGCAATGGCTTAATTGTTGCCGAGGTTGATTTCATCGAAGAGGATGCTTTTATGGAGGTCCCAGAGGATCTCAAAATTGCCTCTACCGTATTGGGTAAAGTAATTCAGTCCTTTAAAGAGCAGGGCGCAGCCCTTGGGAAGGAGCTGCCCTTTAGTAAACCATATCGCTTTAACGAATGCGGCTGGGTCGCCAATCGCTGGTGCGAGCTCTTGCAATTAAGTCCTGGCCAGAAGCAATTTTTCTTAGAACAAGAGAGTCCTCGTCTTCGGTTGGATCTGATTCATGAACTACTAGAAGAGATGGGCGTCTATAAAGCCGTTAAGTAAGCATGAGCTATTCCTACGAATGCTCGGTTTGTGGGAACGCCCGTCCCGTCACTGGCGAATGCCCATTTTGTAATACACCAATTGCACCGCTTGCACACTCCGATACTGACGTCATTAACCTTGAGCTGGATAGCCCTTCGAGCGATGAAGCCCTTGATCAACTAACGCATTACATTCGGGCTGCCAGTGAGGCTCACATTCGGGCTTTGGTTGTAATTCATGGTTATGGCTCGAGTGGGAAGGGTGGCAATATCCGCAAAAAGGTTCGTGAGGCTTTGGAACATAATTATTTTGCGGATCGTGTGAGCGAGTATTATCACGGTGAGGATCTTCGGCATCAATCGGACTTATATCGTGACGTAATTAAGCGCCGACCTGGTTTAAAGAAGCACTTCAAATTGTTTAAAGAGGGTAATGCTGGAATGACCTTATTAATGATGCACTCACAGCCCTAAGAGCAATGCCAAACTATTGGTCCACCAGCGGTTTTGATACATTGAAAGTGAATGCGGATCACCATCTGGTGGTGACCGATGACTTTCTGAGAACCTATCTTGCTCGCCCGGAGCTGAGTCTCATTCCACAGTCGTGCGCTCATGAACGAGCGGTCCATGAGCGTCTATTGAATTCACCACGCGAAGAAATTAGCCAAGCTGAGATCCAGCAAATCGCCGATCACGATGTGCAGGTTAACTATGAAATTTGGTTTCGCTACCGAGCTAAATTATTAGCCGCAAGCTCCCTTGAGCACTTTTACATGAGTCTGTTTCAGGGGAAGGGAGTCGATGTCCCACCTTTATTTGTGAGTCAGCTCACTCAAATTTTCCTTCGGCATATATTGGGTGAGAACCCAGACCCTTACGAACTAAGGATGGCAGAGTTCTTCTTTCGCACCCAAAAGGTCAGCATTCTGGAGGGTGGTGTTTTAATGGCAGCAGACCATGAAACGATTGAGCGAAATGCACAGGCTTCTGACTTTGGCAATATTGTTGATCTGTTGAAGAATCAATCACTGGCTGCTCGTACGATCGACTTGGATGTATTGCATCCCGATAATGCCAAGTCCTATTGGGGTCGCGATGAGTTTTATGATTTTGCAGTCCAGCTCAATTTCGATCAGCCTGCATTACCTGCCTTGGCGCGTCTTCTAGAAAAATGGATCAAGCATTTTTTAGGGATCGATACAGCGATTACCCCATTGAAGGAGATCGCCGACTCCAAATGGGTTTGGCATGTTGGCTTAGATGCTGCAGCGACTGAGATTCTGAATGGTTTGTACCAAGAGCAGAGTCTTGATGAAAGTGTTCTTAACCGCTTAATTTGCCTCTTTAAGCTCGAATTCAAGGACCTGAGCCCAGTGCTTAGCCAGGTTCGAGGCAAACCCGTGTATTTGGGTCTGGCAATGAACGATCAGTCTCAGATTAAGCTCAAGCCCCAGAACCTCTTATTTAATCTTCCCTTAAGCCCTGTTTCGTAAGCACTTTTTTCTATTCCGTCTGTTGCAGCGCAATAGAATTTAGGGTATACTATTAGGTATAAACCCTTAGGAGAAGAAAATGACTACAACGACTATCAAACCCACTTTGGCTGCCGGTTCAATTGGAGCTAGCGCCGGATCAAATTCTGGTATCTTGGCAACAATCCTTAAAACCTTGCGCATGCTTGGCAAGGCCTGGGAAGAGTCCAGAGTGGAATATAAAAAACGTGCCATCTTAGGTGGCGGTTGGGAATAATTGAAACCTGTCCGTATTGACTTTGTATCCGATATCGCCTGTCCTTGGTGTGCCGTTGGCTTAGCATCCCTAGAACAGGCGTTAAAAGAAGTCGGAAGTGAAGTCAGTACGGAAATTCAGTTTCAACCCTTTGAATTAAACCCTCATATGCCCCCAGGCGGGCAAGATGTCTTTGAGCATCTCACCGAGAAGTACGGCACGACCATTACTCAGGTCAAGGCCAATCAAGAGAAAATCTATCAGCGTGCTGCTGAACTAGGATTTCCATTTCATCCCGAAGGTCGCAAGCGGGTCTACAACACCTTCAATGCCCATCGTCTATTACATTGGGCCATGGTGGAATTTGATCTCGATGCCCAGCATCGTCTCAAAAAAGAGCTTCTCAAGAGTTACTTCACCTTAGCAGTTGATATGGATCAGCACGAACAGCTGCTAGAAGCAGTTGAGCGTGCTCAATTACCAGCCGGGCGCGCTCGAGAAGTTCTCGCCTCTGATGAGTTCGCAAAGGATGTGAAAGACCAAGAGCAAAAATACCATCAGCTTGGCGTGCACTCGGTACCCTCGATCATTCTGAACAATCAATTCATTATTCAGGGTGCACAATCCCCAGAGCTCTTTGCGGAAGCTCTGCGTGATTGCGCCAATGGCGTGATCTAAATCCCAGCACTTCTAATGAATACAATGACGGTATTCATTTTGGAGGGTAGCTCATGATTCACGGAATTCAAATCAACCCACGGCACGAACCTACCGAATTAGGCATTCATGCGCTGCGTGGTATGCCATCCACCGTGATAAGCGATATGTTGGGACGCACCCTGGTTGCCAAGGGTATTCTGCCGATTCATCGCGCGCCAATGTCGGTCTGCGGTAATGCCTTCACCATTAAAGTTCATACAGCAGATAACCTCATGGTTCACAAAGCATTACAAATGGTGCGCCCAGGGGATGTGATGGTGATTGATGCCGAGGGCGATACCGGTTGCGCGGTGATTGGTGAGATCTTGACGCGCGTTGCTAAAAGTCGCGGCGTCGTCGGTATCGTTGTCGATGGTGCAGTGCGCGATGTCGATGCGCTCGAGGAGTTAGCCTTCCCATGCTGGGCACGTGGTATTAGTTTGCGTGGCCCCTTAAAGGATGGACCAGGCGCAATTAATATACCCGTCTCCATCGGCGGGATGATTGTCAACCCTGGAGACATTATCTTGGGTGATCGCGACGGCGTGATTGCTGTTCCTCCAACTCTTGCTGCAGAAGCAGCCCGTCTTGGCCAAGAAAAGATCAAGCAAGAACAAGAGATTCTCAAAACAATCGAAGCCGGAACTTATGCGGCACCATGGGTTGATGAGCTACTCATCAAAAAAGGGGTGAAGCTTTAATTACAAAGCGATCACGCAGCGATTGGCAATCCCCGCTTGGCTTAAAACCTGAGAACCATTCAAACCAGCAATCTCAAGAACGCAAACCGCTGCAGCAACTTGCGCTCCGGTTTTCTGAACAAGACGCGCAGCTGCGGCGATAGTGCCGCCAGTCGCTAAAACGTCATCAACGATCAGCACCGAAGCCCCGGGCTGCAAAATATGTTTACTGATCTCAAGAGTATCTGATCCGTACTCTAAGCCATAGGATTCTTGATGGATATCGGGCGGTAATTTGTTGGGCTTGCGGACCATCACGAACCCTTTATGAAGATGAGTGGCAAGTGCCGAGGCAAAAATAAAGCCCCGGGACTCAATCCCCAAAATATAGTCAAAGGAGTACTCAGTGCTATGCTTACCTAGCGATTGAACGGTATAAGCAAAGGCATCTGCATTGGCGAGTAGGGGAGCAATGTCCCGAAATACGATCCCAGGCTTCGGAAAGTCCAAAATGCCGGGCAAGTAGTCTTCAAGCTTCATCCGTTTAGAATCCAATCATGACTATCGAACACCCCATCTTACTAGTAGTTGCTCTTAAGAATGAACTTGAGGCAATTACCATTCCAAAAAACATTGCAGTGGCATACACCGGAATCGGCAAAATCAATGCGGCTACGGTTACTCAAAGTGCGATTATTCATTATCAACCCAGATTGATCATTAACTTTGGAACTGCCGGAGGATTGAATCCCAAGCTCAGTGAGTTAGTAGCGATTGGACGTGTGATTCAGCGCGATATGAATGCGCAGCCCCTGGCACCTCGTGGCATCACCCCGTTTTGCACCAAACCCGCCGAATATCTATCTGAGTCGGGTAAATATACCTGTGGCACTGGAGATAGCTTCGTAACCAGCACGGACCCTTGGTTGATCGAGCAGAAGGTTGATGTGGTGGATATGGAGTTATTTGCGATTGCGGCAATCGCCCATCAGCACCAAATCCCTTGGCGCTCATATAAATTTATCAGTGATGCCGCCGATGATCAGGCAGGTGAGCAGTGGCACGAGAAAATAAACCATGGGGAAGAGCTATTCTTGGAAGAGCTCAAACAGTTACTATCTTGATCGGACCCATGCTCAATCGACCCATTCTCTTGCTAACTGCAGGACTATTTCTTCATGGAAATGGATGGGCAAACGAAGAAACCGCTAAGGTTTCCAAAACGATACGCGTCAAGCCAATTCCGATGGAAAGCGCAAAGACCATTATTGGTCAAGACTTTCGTTACCCCAGTGGAACGCCCCAGATTCAGGTCTTTGAGATTGAGATTCCTCCGGGTCAGCAAACCACATTGCATCGCCATGCCATACCACTCTTTGCCTATATCGCTAGCGGAGACCTAGAACTTGATTACGGCAGCAAGGGCAAAAAGATTATGCGATCTGGCACCTCGTTTGTGGAAGCCATCAACTGGTGCCACTTTGGTAAGCCCCTGGGTAATCAGTCCGTTAGAATCATTGCTGTTTATCTTGGACAAAAAAATCCAGACCTCGCGATTTCAGAAGACTGTACAAAACCCGATTAGGACGATTCATGAGCACATCATTTGTTATTCCAGCCCCAGTTACTCCATCTTTGCCCGTTGTGGGTGATAGCAAGCGCTTTCCCGTCAATCGCATCTACTGCGTTGGGCGCAATTACGCTGATCACGCCCGTGAGATGGGTCATGACCCCGACCGCGAGCCACCATTCTTTTTCATGAAGCCCGCGACCGCGGTTGTGACCGATGGTCATGACATGGCTTATCCGGCTTTATCCAAGGATGTTCACCACGAGTTAGAAATGGTTGTCGCTTTGGGTAAAGGTGGAGCGAACATTCCTGTAGACCAAGCCTTAGATCATGTGTGGGGCTATGGTTTGGGACTCGACATGACCCGTCGTGATTTGCAAGGCGAAGCCAAAAAAATGGGTCGTCCTTGGGATACTGGTAAAGCCTTTGATCAGTCCGCGCCATGCTCGGCCTTAGTACCTGTAAGTCAATGCGGACATTTATCCAAGGGTCGTATTTACCTGACGGTGAACGGTCAAGTGAAGCAAGACGGTGATCTTGCGATGATGATTTGGAATGTACCGGAGACGATTGCCTACTTGTCCACGCTCTTTACCCTAATGCCAGGCGATTTAATCTTCTCAGGAACCCCTGCAGGAGTTGCTGCGGTCAAACGCGGTGATGTATTGGAGGGCCATGTAGATGGCTTACCGACTCTCCAAACCAAAATTGTGTAAGGCTTTAGAGCTCAGACTGGTTCTCGAGCGCAAATAATTTGAGGGTATCAAAATCCACATGGTCAAGTGCATTGATGTGGGTACTCTCTAGTTTAAGGAGTGGTGCACAGCCATTCGCTAGAGCCTCTTGCCAGCGAGTAATGCACAAACACCATTGATCACCCGCTTTAAGCCCCGGAAAGTTCCACTCTGGTCTCGGGGTAATCAGATCATTGCCCCGCTGATGACTAAATTCCAGAAATTCATCGCTCATGATTGCGCATACCAAATGCAAGCCAACATCCTCGTCATTGGTCTTGCAGCAACCATCCCGAAAGAAGCCAGTGAGCGGATCAAACGAGCAGGGCACGAGTGGCTCACCAAAGACATTGCGCACAATCTCAGGCATTTGTTCTCCTTACTTCCCTTGCCAATTGGGAGGGCGACCACTTAAAAATGCCGTTACACCCTCTTTAAAGTCTGCGCTGCCGTACACCTCGGTAATTAAATCATCGCAATTCGGTAATGAATGTCCGATCACGCGCGCCATGATGAGTTTGGATGCCTTTTGAGTAATTGGTGCTAGAGCAGCTAATTGCTTTGCAAGATCCATACTCATCCGCTCAAGATCCTCTGATTCACCAGTTTGATAGACAAATCCCTGTGTCAAAAGCTCTTGCGCCGAGATTAACTCAGCAAGTAAAAGCATGCGTTTTGTGATAGCGACCCCAAGATGGGCCGTTAACCAGGCGATATTGCTCGGCGAGAGGGTATTGCCAAGTGTGCGTGCAATTGGTACTCCAAATTTTGCAGTTGGAGTCGCTATCCGAAAATCACACAAAGCCGCAATTGCTAAGCCACCGCCAACTGCGAGTCCATCAATAACTGCAATCGTTGGTATGGGTAGTTGTTGAAGAGGCCCCAAATAGTGATCAATCATGCGCTCATACTGAACCCCATCGGCACCACCTTGAAAGGATTGAAACTGGGCAATATCACTACCCGAGACAAAGGATTTACCACCAATCCCTCGCAAAATAGCGACTCGCACAGAAGGATTTTGTGCAAGCTCTAAACAAATCGTGCGCAATTGCTCATACATCGCCTGCGTCATCGCATTACGCGCTTGGGGATGATCAAAAAAGATATGTGCGATCGAGTCCTTAATCTCGCAATACACCCGAGCATTGATTGCATCACTCATGCAGCAAATGCACCCTGTGCGCGTAGTGATTCAATTTGATCCGAAGTAAATCCAGCCTGCTCTAAAACCTCTTGGGTATGCTCGCCCAATAGGGGAGGATGACGACGAATTTGCTGCGGGGTGCCTTGCATCTTGACCGCAAAGCCGATGTTCGGAACTTTGCCCTCCAGCGGATGATCAATCTCAATCTTCATTTGGCGATGCTTACCATGCTCGCTCTCAAAAGCCTGCGGATAATCTAAGATTGGCCCAGCCGGAATTCCCTCAGCTAACATCAGATCAATCCACTCACTTGCATCTTTATTAGCAAAGGATTTTTCAAGTTCAGTGATTAGTGCTTGGCGATGACCGAGTCGACCAGCAATCGTTTGGTAATCAGGGTTCTGTAACAGATCTGGTCGAGCCAAGATGTCACAGAGTTTTTGCCAAAGCTTGTTATTCGTGGCACCCATCACGAAGTAACCATCTTTTGCTTTCACAGCTTGATAAGGCGCGGTCATACGGTTGGCCGTACCCAGTGCAATAGGAGGTTGACCGGTGCCCCAGTACTCGGAGGTATCCCAAATCGAGAATGCCAGCGCTGAATCAAATAAGGAAGCGTCAATGTATTGACCCTGGCCCGTGTTCTTGGCGCCAATATACGCTGACAGAGCCGCATAGACCGCAAAGAGTGCGCAGCCAATATCAGCAACGGGAACACCGGCTTTGACGGGTTTGCCATCGCCATGGCCGGTCACACTCATTACTCCGGACATCGCTTGAGCCATTAAATCAAAACCAGGACGCTCTGCCCATGGACCACTTTGGCCAAAACCCGAGATGCTGACGTATACCAGTGCGGGATTGATGATGCGCATTGCCTCGTAACCAACACCCAGCCGTTTCATGACGCCCGGGCGATAGTTCTCCACCAAAATATCAGCGTCCTTGGCCAACTCAAACAAAATCTCTTTGCCAGCATCGGACTTCAGATTAATCGCAATGCTGCGTTTATTGCGATTCATGTTCAAAAAGCCCATGCTATCGGGGCCTTTCATCTTAAAACCCATGGCACCACGGGTTTGGTCACCTGAGCCTGGTGGCTCGACCTTGATGACATCGGCGCCCATATCGGCGAGCAACATACAGCAGTAGGGGCCCGCCATGACTTGACTCACATCAAGAACCTTAACACCGGCGAGGGGTAGAGGACGATTAGTTTGGGATGTAGAGGAATTCATCATGGCATTCTAAACACAAAACCATTTTTTGTTTGTGCACATCCGTCTATTAAAATAATGAGTATGTATATGTTTTTACCTTTTGTGATTGCATTACTAGCCGCCATCTTCATTTGGTTTGAGAAGCGCGTACTTGGATTGCTGTTTGCATTCGCTAGCGCTGTGATCACGGTCGCATGGTTCTTGCATCATGCCTCCGACAAACTCAATATTAGTCTATGAGTAAGCTAACCTTACCATCGCTTAGTGGCCTGGGGAACATTGTTCTCTTACTGGTCATTAATTTGGTGCTTACTCTGGCATTTTTGGATCAATTCATCAATCATGATTTGCCATGCCCACTATGCATTCTGCAGCGCATGGGCTTTATCTTAATTGGACTGATGTTCTTGCTCAATATCCGTTCAGGTGCGCAGCCTGCGCATTACGGATTTGCCATTCTGTTTGCGATCTTGGGGTTGTCAGTCTCCCTGCGCCAAATACTTCTGCATGTTGCCCCTGATGATCTGGGTTATGGCGACACCTTCTTTCGTCTGCATTTTTACACCTGGGCCTTTGTTGGATTTGTCTCCTTGATGATTAGTATTGCAATTCTGTTAATCATTCCGGATCGTGGCACCCGCAGCCGCCATTGGTTTGCGCAGTTTATCTGTTTGTGGTTCATCCTTTTGTTAGTGGGTAATGTAATCTCGACCTTATCCATTTGCGGTTTAGGTGCTTGCGCAGACAACCCATTGCACTATGACGGTATTACGCAGCTGCGCCAGTGGCTCACGAAGTAAGTTGCTTTGAAACGACTCTTTATCATCGGCGCACTTGTATTTGGGCTATGTTCTGCAGCGCAAGCGGAACGCATCTGGCCACGCGATACCATTCGTATCGTGGTGAGTTTTCCTCCAGGCGGTGCACCCGATACCTTGGCACGCGTTCTGGCAGAGGATTGGCAAAAAACCTTGAACGTAGCAATCGTTGTCGAAAACCGTCCTGGACACGGCGGTAATATTGGAGCCGATCAGGTAGCTAAGAGTGCGCCCGACGGCTATACCTTGCTGATTGGTACCGTAGGGATTCATGCGATTAATGGCGCCCTTTATGAAAAACTCTCTTACGATCCCGTTGCTGATTTCACCCCAATTAGTTTCTTGGCGAGCACCCCAAACGTACTAATTGTGAGTAAGCAACTTGGCGTGCAGTCACTCAAGGACCTAATTGCTCTAGCCAAAGCAAAACCGAATGAACTGACTTTTGGATCATCGGGAACGGGTACATCGATTCATATGTCAGGAGAGCTCTTTAAAGAAATGGCGGGCGTGCAGATTCGGCATATTCCGTATAAGGGTAGAGCGCAATCCTTGCCCGATCTGGTAAGCGGCCGCATTTCCATGCTCTTTGATAATTTAGCGTCTGCATTACCCCTAATTAAAGCCAATGAAGTGGTAGCGTTGGGAGTTACCACACTCAAGCGCTCTCCATCAGCCCCAGAGATCCCGACCCTCGCCGAGCAAGGACTCAAAGGGTTTGAAGCGATATCCTGGTTCTCTCTGATGGGCCCAGCCAAGTTGCCTCGCGATATTCAGATGCGGTTGAATCAATTGACCCAGCAAACCCTATCCAAGCCTGAGGTAAGAACCAGGCTGATGAGCGGTGGACTCGAGCCAAATCCAGCTAGCCCTGAGGATCTAGCCCGTTATATCCAACTGGAATCCAATAAATGGCGCAAAATTGTCCAGCAATCCGGAGCAAAGGCAGAATGATGTCTGCCAAACCCACTCCAGAAGCGTTAAATAGATAGAAAGATCAACCGGAGCACTCCATGCGACTTCAGGCCCTTAAAACAATTCTCATAAGTAGTATTAGTATCACCGTACTCACTGCCTGCGTATCCGCACCCACTGGCCCCACGATTACCATCATGCCGCGCGAAGGAAAATCCTTTGAAGAATTTAAAAGGGATGATGAGGAGTGCAGAGCCTTCGCATCTCAGTCCGTCAAGGAAGGCAATACCGCAGCCCTAAAGGAGGGGGCCATTAGTGCGGCCACAGGTGCCGCCATTGGTGCTGCAGCCGGAGCCCTGTATCAAGGCGGAAGCAGTACGAATGTTGGAACTGGTGCAGCCATTGGTATGGTTGGTGGCGCTGCAGTCGGGGCCATGGGCGCTGCCAGTAAAGAATCGCAGGCCCAAACGCAATACAACACCGCGTATCAACAGTGCATGTATACCAAGGGCAATCAAGTACCCGGTTTTAAACCAATTGGTGAGTTTAAAAAGATTCAGTAGTAAGAAGATTGCTCAACTAAGAATCTGGACAATGCGCTCGCTTCCATCTGTATAAAGAAAGCGCAGCTCATATTGACCCACTATCTCGGCACTCTTTAACTCCTTATTACCCCAACTCAACGAAAGCTCTAAGCCCAGTTCCTTATCTTCAACAATGGCCAATTTGCTTTGGTGATCGATCGCTTTAATCGAAAAGTGTTCGGAGCGAGGAAATAATTTATCAAGCATATAATTTTATAAACCTCATAAGTTTATAGAAAATATATACATATTGGTGAATACGGATTTTCACCTCTTGACAACTAATGTCATGGGGGGGGGGATTGAAAGCTTTTTAGTAATTCGCTCAAAAGCGGTTAAACTATTATGAGGAAATAAAAAAGTCTTCCATTACAACGACTACTTGTGGGGACAAGAATATGGACGTCTTAGCCAATTACTTTGAGTTCGCAAGTAGTCGGGACAAAATACATGCCAAGTACAAGGTCACTCACCGCGAGTGCATTATCTTGCGCATGATCACCAGCGCCTTTCATGAGGGGCATAAGCTCACTGTGTCGGATGTGATTCAAATGAAGTCGATTGCTTCACCAGCAACATCGCATGCCGCCCTCAAATCTCTAATTGAAAAGAAACTAATTGAGAACAAATCCTGCACCAAGGATGCTCGCGTGAAGAAATTAGTTCCAACTGAGAAAGCCATCAAGCTCTACAAAGAGCTAGGCATGCTACTGGTCAAAACAAAATAAGCTTAGACCGTCACCGGTGGGTTGGTCTTTTTGTAGTGTGCCGCAGTCTTTCTAAAAATCCATAAAAGTAGTGCGGCGGCAATGGCCAGGCTCACACTATTGGCAATCCAAAATCCATTGACCCCCTGCAAAATCTGGGGTGTATTGCCCAGCACATTGAAGCCCAATAGGTAGCCGCCTCCAAGGCCCACACACCACAGTGACCCTGCATAAACCAACATGGGCAAAAACGAGATGCGATACGCGCGCAAGATAAATGCCGCAACCACTTGTACCGAGTCAACCAATTGATAGAAGCAAATAAACAAGAAGAGCGGCGCAGCTAATAATTTGACATCCGGTGTTGGGTCATAGAGATCAAGTAACTGGAACCGAAACACCCATACAAATAGACCGATCACAATGCATAGGCTACTGGTGAAGATCACCGATGACCAACCAATCTCTTCGGCGCGTTGCTGACGACCTGCGCCAATGGACTGCGAGACCAGGGTCATGGTTGCAATTGACAGTGCTAGCGGCACCATATAAATGACCGTACCGAGATTAGCAACGATTTGATGACCTGCAAGCGTGGTGGTGCCAAAGCGCGCAATGAACAAGGACATAAAGGTAAACGAGGTCACCTCAATAAAGTAACTCAGACCAATTGGCGCACCTAAGCGTAAAAGCGTCCAGATCCGATGCCAATCGGGCCAACTAAATTGCGCAAAGAGGTGAAACGGCTTATAAAACCGACCCGAGAGCACAATAATGAGGGTCGCAAAAAACCACAGCCAGTTAATGATCACCGTAGCAACTGCGCAACCGGGGCCACCCATCGCAGCAACACCAAAGCCACCATAAATAAACAAGGCATTGAGCGGAAACTTGAGACCCAAGCCCACCAATTGCACAATCGTAATAATCCCTGGCCTAGAAACTGCATTATGAAAGGACATCAAAACCCGCATGCCCATGCTGGCTGGTAAACCAAGGGCCAAGATCTCTAGATAGAGACGTGCTTTACTCTCGAGATCCTGCTCAACCTGTGAGATCCCAAGTAAAAGATCGGCATTCAAAAGGATTAATGTGCCGACCACGGTTAAGCCTACAGCAAGCCAACCCGCTTGACGAACCTCTTCGCCAATCTCGCTATACCGTTTGGCACCAAATAATTGCCCCGCAATTGGGGTGAGAGCGGCAATCACCCCTGTGAGTCCAACATAAATACTGATGTAGATCGCTGAGGCCATGGCCAGAGCTGCAAGATCCTCAGAGGAGTAGCGCGCCGTCATGGCGGTGTCTAACACACCAAAGGCAATCACCGCTAACTGGCCCACCAATAGTGGACCGGCTAATTTCAGGAGTTCAGGAACATCGTCTCGTAAGCGCGAGACCCGAAAAAATGTCATGCGTGGTCTTACTCGGGGATTACTTCATATAAGCGCAAACGCTCATCGCGATCAGCAGCACGTCGGTCTTCCCAAAGCAGTTTGAGCTTCTTGTCATGCAGTGCGGAGAATGCCGTTGCCGTGCTGGCATTGTGGGTTAGTACATAAGGGCAGGCAGGATTGTCGGCCAAGGGTAAGCGAGTGAAGTAACTGAATGATGCTAATTGTGCCGCTCCTAAATTACTTGTATCGATACAAGTAGCATTGGCTGGCGCAGCCTGTACTAGCCGCTCAGCAACAAAACGATAGGTCTTGGCGTAGTTGATGGTGGGTAACCACAGAGTCATGAGCAGCACCCACATGAGTGTCGTACCAGATGCCGAGATAATCAAGCAGCGCCAAATCACTTTGGGAGCACGTGAGGTACGCCACTGCACCACCCACAGCCAAAGACCGGTAATGCCAAGTGCAATGAGGAGGGTGACCCAACTAAATTGAACCTCAAAACCGGGAATATAACGTGCCACATTATCAGCAGTGCTTGCCGGAAAGCCCGTGGTCTTAGCAAGCCAAATCAGCCAAATGGCGATTGCAATAATCGTAAAGCTCAGCATTGCAAACCAGTCAATAAAACTAATGACACTGCGTCGCAAAATGGGAAGGCTAAAGGCAGCCAAGATGGCCATTGGTGGAATGAGGATGATTAAATCATGCTCATTCGCTTCCACCCGAAATAGCACATAGATAAGTCCAGCGAGTAACAAACCTAAGGGAATGCATAAATGGGGCGCGCGCCACGCGCCAGCATCCTCATGTCGCACCCAGTGCACGAGGGCGACTAAGGCCAGCGGCCAGACCGGCCATGCGTATGCCCAAAAGTTGACTCCCATAAACTGTAAGGAGCTCCATGCAATGTAGCGATGCATGGGCGGTGTTTGCGCCCAGGCTTGGAGTGCCGCTTCTTGTACTGCTGGAGAAACGGCAAAGACTTGCCATAAGAGTGGCCAAATACCAATCCCCACAATCGCAATGACCAGCGAACTCAGTGTCCACCGAAATCGTAGTTTTACCTGACAGAAGAAAACAGCCAGTGCGGTTGCTATCGCAATCAATGTAGTTAAAGCCCAGTTACTAGAGAGACCCAAAATGACTAATCCGAGGCCAGTCCATGCGCCACCTTGCCAAGGTTTATCAAGGCCACGGATAGTGCCATACATCACAATTGATAAACCCATGAGTTGCGCCATCATCGGCGTGGTCTCGTGAGTTCGCTGGGCCAGGCCCACACATGCCAAGAAAATGAGGAGCGCCCCATCGGCTAAGGTCATCCCGTAGTCGCGGGTATTGGGTTGGCCACCCAGCGCAAAACTCATGGGTTGTACTTCTTTGCGACGCCCTAAGAGATAACACGCATACCAAATGGCAATTGCGGTCACGAAGAAGCACAGTGCTGAGTAAAGACGTGCCGCATTGCTATCACCAATCCATGAGCCAAACAAATCCATCAAGCTCGCACCCAGCCAGTAGGGTAGTGGTGCCCCCATCGATTGCTCACGTCCAGCGAGAGAGGGGATTAGCCAATCCTGCCAAGAGCTGGTATGCAGATGCCACATCACACCAAACCCAATCGAGTCTTCGTTTTTCCAGGGATCCCGACCAAAGAGGCCAGCTAAGCCGTAGACGATTGTGAGGGCAAAGATCACAATCCGAGGAATGGATGCTGTGGCAGCGGCAGTCAGTTTGACCATACTAGTTCATCGTATCCCTGAATACTATCTTGATCCACATTCCCAGAAATAACAAAGGCAGCGTCTGCTGCCTTCGGTAACACAAACCACCTAAGGTGATTACTTCGCTTTCTTGCTAGCCACTTTCTTTGCAGCAGGCTCTGCTTTCTTCGCCTCAGCGGCAGCAGCACGCTTCTCAGCGGTCTTGGCAGCGCCATCACCGGTTGCCTTGGCAGCCGCTTTGCCACCAAACTTCTGACGGAACTTCTCAACACGACCAGCAGTGTCAATAATCTTCTGGGTACCTGTAAAGAAAGGATGCGACTCCGAGGAGGTCTCAATCTTTGCTAATGGATACTCTTGACCGTCTTCCCACTTAATCGTCTCTTTGGTGATGATGGTGGAGCGGGTTTTGAAGCTGAAGTTGTTGGAAACATCTAAAAAAACAACTTCGCGGTAATCAGGGTGAATGCCTTGTTTCATAATCAATATCCTTGGAACGGGTAGCCGTTGTGCGTCACGCGTGATCCCACAATACTTGCCCAGGGTTTAATACAGCAAAAGCGAGATTATGCCACAAAATCAACGCTTAAGCTCCAATGGCTAGCCGCCTCGGCGCATCAACTCAAAGAACTCGGCATTATTCTTTGTGGACTTGAGCTTGTCGACAATGAAGTTCATAGCCTCAATCTCATCCATATCGGCCAGAAGCTTACGTAAGACCCAGATTTTCTGGAGGTTTTCGGGCTTGACGAGGAGTTCCTCGCGTCGAGTGCCTGACTTATTGAGGTTAATAGCGGGGTAGACACGGCGCTCGGCTAAGCGACGCTCTAAATGGACTTCCATATTGCCAGTGCCCTTGAACTCTTCGTAAATCAAATCGTCCATGCGGCTACCGGTTTCAATCAGCGCGGTTGCCAAAATGGTGAGCGAGCCACCTTCTTCGATATTACGAGCAGCACCAAAGAAACGCTTAGGACGTTGCAAGGCGTTCGCATCAACACCACCAGAGAGCACTTTGCCTGAGGAGGGTACTACGGTATTGTACGCACGCGCTAAACGTGTAATCGAGTCCAACAAAATAATCACATCCTTTTTCATTTCCACCAGACGCTTGGCTTTCTCGATCACCATTTCAGCAACCTGAACGTGACGAACGGCTGGCTCATCAAAGGTGGAAGCAACTACTTCGCCGCGGACGGAGCGCTGCATCTCAGTCACTTCCTCAGGACGCTCATCGACCAAGAGAACAATCAAGATCGCATCGGGATAATTTTGAGAGATCGCATGAGCCACATGCTGCATCATCACGGTCTTACCAGACTTGGGGGATGCCACGATCAGGCCACGCTGACCAAAACCAATCGGCGAGATCATATCGATAATGCGACCGGTGAGATTCTCTTCGGCCTTGATATCGCGCTCAAGAGCGATATTGCGATTGGGGTGAAGCGGCGTGAGGTTCTCAAACATGATGCGATTTTTGAGGTCCTCAGGCGCCATGCCATTAATCTTGTCGACCTTCACTAAAGCAAAGTAACGCTCACCCTCTTTGGGGGTGCGCACTTCACCCTCGATACTGTCACCCGTGTGTAAGTTAAAACGACGGATCTGTGCAGGGGAGATATAAATATCATCGGGAGACGCCATATAAGACGACTCGGGGGAGCGCAAGAATCCAAAGCCATCGGGTAATACCTCTAAGACGCCATCGCCAAAAACTTGTTCGCCGGCCTTAGCCCGCTTCTTCAGAATGGCAAACATCAGCTCTTGTTTGCGCATCCGTTGGGTATTTTCAATCTCGAGGCTTGCTGCCATTTCGAGGAGTTGAGAGACGTGGAGTACTTTGAGTTCAGTTAATTGCATGATGTGTGCTTAGGATGAAACTAGAAAAGAAAAAAATAAGATAAAAGTGGAGGGTGCCGATCAGGCGAGAAAAACGATCAACGGAAAGAAGCGTTACGGTGAATTAGTCGTTTGAAATGGGATTAAATTTGAGGATGGCCTTAAAGAGACCTTTATTGAAACTAGATACTACACTAAAAAATGGCAAAACACGTAATTTTTGCCACCCATCTCAGTGGGGCTGGGTCTAGCTCGAATTGTGAGCCTGACCCCAGCCATACTAAAACCACTTCAATTACAGATTGCTATCAATGAATGCCGTGAGTTGCGACTTGGCGAGAGCGCCCACTTTTTGAGCAGCGACCGTGCCATTTTTAAACAAAATGAGTGTCGGGATTCCCCGAATATTGAACTGGGCTGGAACGCCTTGGTTCTCGTCCACGTTCATCTTGGCAATTTGGATGCGATCACCGTACTCAGTCGAGAGCTCTTCCAAAATGGGCCCAATCATCTTGCAAGGACCGCACCACTCGGCCCAAAAGTCGAGGAGAACGGGTTTATCAGACTTGAGAACATCCTGTTCAAACGATGCATCACTTACTTGTTTAATGCCGGCACTCATGAAAATTCCTTATGGTTTAAATGGATGGAATAACTCAGCAAACGGTCATTCCAAACCCTATATTATCAATAAGCCACGATTCATGCCAAAACTTGCTCCTGCCCCTAAGTGAACCCGTTGTTATGCAAACGTATTCGATCACTCCGAACCAAGATGCGTTAGCGCAAATCGCGAAGCAAATCTGGGCAATTGCAGCGGCAAGCGATGCGCGCCCCCTGGTCATTTTGCCCACAGCTGGACCCAATCTCAGTTTGCGCTTGGCGTTGGAGAGCAGTCGTCCCTCAAACACCATGCTATTACCCGAGGTACATAGTTTGGCTGATTGGCTTGCGCTGACTCCAGATGGATTGCGCCTACCACAGCCACAGTCGAACACGGAACGAGTCTTGCAAACCTATGCCTCGATTGAGACCTATCCCAATCTGCGCGAGTGGTTTACTGCCGAAGGAGAGGGGGGCGCTTGGAGCTTGGCCAATGCCATTGTTAGTGCCTGTGATCTGCTATCGCAAAGCGTCGTTCCGCAATTGGCCTGGAGCATCGATCATTTGGAGCTCGAACACGGGATTGAGCAGGTACAAATCAAGCTAAGCCAAGCAATAGCAGACGCCTATCCACAACTAGCCCAAGAGCTTGTAAGCAAAGAGTCCGCAGTTCTTTTGGCATTCTGGCGTTATCTCAGCTCCGTGCGTGATCCCGTCATCACCCAGCATCTCGCACTGGTATCCCATCTGCAGCAATGGCAAATCAACCCAAAGACACGTCGACCCTTGATTTGGATTGAGACCATCGAAGAGAATGACGCGCAAGCCCGCGCGCATCAGGCGTTTCTTGATCATTGTGAAGCGTTCATCCCGGTGCACCGATTTGTGATCGATTGGACTGAGGTTGGCCTATGGCCTGAGACCATGGAGTTTGATGCATCGCTCGACGGGCAACTGCAAATCAATCGGTCAGCGCTCAATCAAAAACACATTACCTGCCAAAGCGCAAAACGCTTTGAGGACCTTGCGTGGGAGGCAACGCATTGCATTGAAGGGCATCTGCAGGCAGGACGTACTCAAATTGCTCTCGTGGCACAAGACCGACTATTGGCACGCCGCACCCGCGCTTTACTGGCACGTCTTGGTCCTGGTTTATCCATCGACGACGAAACAGGTTGGAAACTCTCGACCACGCGCGCAGCCGCAGCGCTTCATGCTTGGCTTGAGTTATTGCGTTGTCCACCTCAAGGGCCGAGCGCGATCACCTTACTGGAGTTCCTCAAAAACCCATTTCTCAATCTCAGCGGCTTACTGAACGCTACGCCAGAGGAAATCGGATTACTCATTAGTGAACTCGAGAGCATGTTGTTGCTCAAGCAGGCGAGAGCTTCGTGGGTTAGTTTCTATTTAGCAATCGAAGCGGGAGCAAGCTCCGAGTTTGACCCACGCTTACATCACCTATTACAGTCCATTCGAGAGCGGGTAAGTATTTGGCAGAACCCCAAGATGCAAAATCTGCCGTCTGCGAGAGCCCTTGCACAACTGCGAGATGATTTGTCCTACTTTGGAATGCGTCAGCAATTTGAGGAAGATGCTGCTGGCTTACAGTTACTTGCCATGCTCGACAAACTGGGCTTAGAGCAAGCTCAACTTCCAACGCTACGAATGCCCCTGGCCGAATGGATTATCTTTTTAAAGACCCGAATGGAAGAAGAGGTGTACCGCGAGCAGGGCAGTGATGCATCGGCACGCGTGACCATCTTGCCACTTAGTGCAACTCGATTGCGCCGCTTTGATGCCGTGGTGATGGTTGGTTGCGATGAACGCCAACTGCCAAGTTATGGCGAGACCCCACTATTTTTCACGGAGAGTCTAAGTCAGACTCTCGGTGGTACCGATATTGCTCGGCAATATCGTCAACAGGCGCGGGATCTCTCACAACTCTTTGCCTCATATTCCTATATTGATCTGTTATGGCTAAGCGAGGGTGCTAGTGGTGAGCCCTTGCGCGCATCCCCTTGGATCGTACGCTTACAAGAAGATCTTCCGCAACTTGCAACCCGTGAATCTAGTCGTTTTGCACGATCGGCTGTAGGAACACCGATGACCATGGCGCAGGCAAATCGACTCGATGGACTACCCATGCCAACGCGCATGAGCCCGAGTGCGTATCGGGCACTGCGGGCTTGCCCGTATCAGTACTATGTGCGCAGTCTCTTAGGTCTTCGTAAACGCAAGGATCTTGATGACGAGCTCGATGCATCGGTGATTGGTCAAACCTTGCATCAGATACTGCGCAATTTTTTCCAGGAACTCAAAAGTACCGAGGCTCGCGACGCCCAGATCAACGATGATTTGCAGTTCCGTAAAGATTGGATGATCACGCGCCTGATGCGCGCTTCTGAACAAGGTTTTAGTCGCTTACTGGAGGGTGATCAGCGGGTCTTAGGGCATTTGCGGGATTGGCAAAAACAAATTCCCAGTTTTGTGGAATGGCAACTGGAACGTGAGTCACAGGGTTGGCGTTTTCATGATGCCGAACGCAAACTTAGCTTTGAGTTCAATTTCTTGGACAAGCATGGGCAATTCCATCAAATTCAGATTGAGGGCTACGCTGACCGGATTGATGTGAAGCCTAATACCGCATCACTCGCGATCCTGGACTATAAGCATCAGAGCCGTGAGAAGGTGTTGGAGCGTGGTACGCAACTCATGGATGACCCCCAGTTACTGCTATATGCCAAAGCTTTATCACCACAGGGTCCGATTGAGCAATTGGATTGGGTTTCTTTGAGGATGAACCTCAAGAAAAAAGGTACAGACCAGCGCGCAGTTGGCATTACAGAGATCCCGCTCGCGATGCAACAGCTTGATGCGCAGTTGCAAAATGATTTAAGGAGCGTGTGGTCTGGAGACGCCATGCAGGCCTTTGCACCCGAGAGTACCTGTCGCTATTGCGATGCCCGCGGTATTTGCCGCAAAGGGATGTGGTGAATCGTATGCAAGCACTCAATATTTCGATTGTCTGTGACCCGCAGCGCTCGGTGGTAGTCTCCGCTTGCGCCGGTAGCGGGAAAACATGGTTACTCGTCGCACGTCTAGTCCGCATTTTGCTTACCGGTGAGTCACCCCGATCTATCTTGGCTCTGACCTTCACACGTAAGGCTGCGCAAGAAATGCGTGAACGCCTCTATCAACTCTTGCAATCCTGGACCACGATGAGTGATGCCGAGCTGATGCATGCCCTGGTAGAGCGAGGACTCGATCCCGAATCAGCACAAGTGCATCTTCAGTCCGCACGTACGCTCTATGATCGCCTGTTATCGAATCCGCATACCGTTTCGATTGACACCTTTCATGGCTGGTTCGGACGCTTACTCGCTGGGGCGCCGGTCTCAATGGGAGCTCAATCTGGATTTACCTTGCGCGAGGACGCCAAACGGCTGCAACAGGAGTGCTTAGAGGATTGGTGGGCATCGATGCCCCCCGATGTCCTGTCTGCCTATGAGTATTTGCTTGAGCAACTGGGTTCAGCACAAGCCCATCAGTTTTTATTGGGGGCCAATGGCCTAGTGCAGCAAAAGGGCGCCTGGGTATTTTTCAAGAAAGCCTGCGAGGCCCGTGGTGAACCCGTTACCGAGGCCTTACGTAGATGCTGTAATACGCTTTCTCAACCTAATCCCTTACTGATCAAACTAGAAGAGAGTACAGCGCCCCATGAACTCTCTATGTTGTATGAGGTGTTGTCTCATGGCGGCGTGCGTGATCAGCAGGGTCTCGCAGAATTAGGCGCAGCGCTTGAGGCATTACAAGAAAAACGATTTGATATCGCGATACGCTTATTGATCCCCGTGTTTATGACGCGTGATGAACTCCCAAGCTATCGCAAGGACAATGACAGTGCTTCGAAAGCGATTCAATCGTATTTAGAGGCGCAGAATCAAGATACCAATCGATTCATTGCGACTCGGCAAGCTTGGGCAATCGCATGTGAGCAATTTATTGAGTGGCAGGCTCAGCAGGAGGCGCTTGCACTCAATCAAGCCTGGTTTAGCATCGGTGCGGCCATGCTCGAACATATCGAGCGTAGTAAAGAACGCATGCGCGTGCGTGACTTTGATGATCTCGAGCTTGGTGTGGCGCAACTGATTTCGGATCCTCGTGTTGCGGCGTATTGGCAAGCACGTTTGGATGCACGTTATCGTCATATTTTGATTGACGAGTTTCAGGATACCAATCCCTTGCAGTGGCAAATTCTGCGTGCCTGGCTTGCAGCCTATGGTGACGACCAGGATAAGCCCAAGGTATTTATTGTGGGTGACCCCAAGCAATCTATTTATCGCTTTCGTCGTGCCGACCCCCGTCTATTTGGAGCAGCAACCCGCTTTTTGCAAGCGCACGATCAGGCTCATCTTGAACAACAAAACATCACAAGGCGCAATGCGCCAGAGATTGTGGCGGCGGTGAACCGCATCTTCACGACCAGCCGAGTCCCCAGTAACTATCCATTTCAGGTACAGGCAACTCTCTGGACCGCTCCCGATATACCCAGCCATTCAAATTTCGCCAAAGGCGAGGCTTATCGTCTGCCATTAATCCCGATCATTGATGAGCCACAGACCATTGCCCGCGAGAACGCCTTGGTCATCCCATTCACCGATACCCGCGATACTGGCGCCAAACAGCAACGGCTGTTGGAAGGACAGCGTCTAGCGCAATTAATCCACGAGGTACTACGAACTCGTTTGGTGCTCGATGAAATGATTGACCCAAGCAATCATCAGCAGCGTCATAAAGTGTGGCGACCAGCGCGCCTGGGTGATTTCTTAGTGCTCGTCAAGCGCCGTCAGTACTTGCCGGAGTATGAGGAGGCATTGCGGCATGCCAATTTGCTATTTGAGAGTCCGCGCTTAGGTGGCTTACTCGAAACACTGGAAGTTGATGACCTGATTGCTTTACTCACGATTCTGAGTAACCCCAATCATGATCTTGCTCTTGCGCAGGTCTTGCGCAGTCCTTTATATGGCCTCACTGAGGCGCAGATGCAAACGCTCTCAGAGTTGGTGCAAAGTAATCGTGGCTATCGCAATTGGTGGGAAGCACTAACGCATGCTGATGATCATCCCTATGCCGAGACCTTTTTGGGGATTGCTAAGCAACTCATGGAGTGGACGGAGTTAGCCAAACACTTGCCAGTGCATGATCTCCTTGATCACGTGTATTTCTCGGGTGATATTCGTTGCAAATATGCGAGCGTGTGCCAAGCACGCGACCGAGATCAGGTCTTGGCTAATTTGGATGCTTTTCTGGAGCTTGCCTTAAATTTAGATGGTGGCCGCTACCCCAGCTTGGGACGATTTATTTCACAACTCAAACAAATGCGGCGCGGCGATCAAGATGAGACACCGGATGAAGGTGAGATGCGCGGTGAGGTTCCCTTAGAGGATGAGAGCGATGATCAAGCGGATGGGGATTTTGATCTAAACACTCACTCACTTTCACACCGTCAACAACGCATTCGCTTAATGACCATTCATGGGGCGAAGGGACTTGAGGCTCCATTTGTCATCATTCTGGATTGCAACCATACAGCGATCACCAACCCAGGACGCGGCGTATTACTTGATTGGGATCCCGATCAGCAAGCACCAGATCATTTGTCGATGTTCACCAAGCTCAGCTTATCCAAAGCGCGTGAAGATTTACTTGCGCAAGAGAAAGGTATTGCCTTGCATGAGAACTGGAACCTTTTCTATGTGGCACTCACCCGTGCCAAGCAGGGACTTTGGTTAAGTGGGGTGGAAAGTACCCGCAATCGCCAGCAGGGTGGTTTGGTGCCCGACAGCTGGTATGAGCGCGCTTGCGAAGGTCAAGTCCCAGTATTCACTGATCTTGATGAGGCACATATCGACCATCGTCATACAAGTCAGCCCCAACCATCACAGAGCGATGAACGATTTGAATACCCTGATTTGGTCTTGACCTGGCAGGGTGAACCAAGCTTATCTCCCAGAACCAAGACGCACAGTATCGATGAGCAACGGCGCATGCAAGAGGGTGAGTGGTTTCATTGGTTGCTACAGCGAACCACACCCCAACAGTACCGAGCAGCCGAGACCATGCCGGAAGATAAATCCTTGGCTAGCCGACTCGGTATCGGTGTCGCAGATGCACAGCGCACCATTGAACGAGTGAGAACCGTTTTTAATAGTTCCGAGTTGCTCCCATTCTTTGACCCGGCGGTCTATCGCAATGCTTGGAATGAGCTTGATGTCGTAAGTGAGGAACGGTGCTTGCGGATTGACCGCTTAGTAGAGTTTGAAAACGAGCTTGTTGTCTTAGATTACAAACTCAGCATCCCTGAGAAAACCGATCCTCTTTATTCTCAATATCAACTGCAGCTTGAGGGCTATTGCCAAGCCGTGCAGCGACTATTTTCAGACAAAAGCGTGCGCAGTCTGCTGATTGATGGGCAGGGCCACAGCACCGATTTGCTAACTTAGATCTCAACGATCATTTCAATTTCGACACAAGCCCCCAAGGGGATTTGCGCAACCCCAAAGGCGCTGCGAGCATGCTTACCAATTTCACCAAATACCTCGACGAGGAGTTCAGAGCAGCCATTCATGACCAAATGTTGCTCGGTAAACTCGGGGGTGGAGTTCACGAGGCCCATGACTTTGACCACTCGACGTACGCGATCAAGTGAGCCGAGGTGGGCATTGAGGGTTGAGAGTAAATCAATCGCGATACTCCGAGCGGCTAACTGACCGGTAGCAGTATCCATGTCTAGCCCCAATTTACCAACCCATGGCTTGCCATCGCGTTTGGCAATATGACCTGATAAAAATACTTGATCACCGGTGGTCACTGCCATCACGTAGGCGGCCGCGGGTGCCCCAGGACTTACTAGGGTAATTCCTAGGTCATTCAGTTTTTGGGAAATTACGCTCATGAAACTCCTTCAAGCAACGGGGTTAAACACGAAATCACCGAACAAGCCCTTAGTATAGGTAGATGACAAAAATAACTGACAATATTCGCTGTCCGCTATACTTCAGCCTACAAAATATTAACCATTTTGCAACACGATCACGCATATGAACAAAGCCATCGTTACTTCGCTCGGCGCTGCAGTATTCGCCGGTCTGTTTTCAATCACTGCCCAAGCCCAAGACGTTAAAGGTTCTGCAAAAGCAGGAGAGGCCAAAGTCTGGCTTTGCGCAGGCTGTCATGCCATTAATGATTACCGGGCTGACTGGCCCCAGGTTTATCGCGTTCCCAAGATCGGTGGCCAGAATGCTGACTACATTATTGCCTCTCTCAAAGCGTATAAATCGGGTGAGCGCAAGCATCCAACCATGCGAGCGATTGCGGGAAGTCTGAACGATCAAGATATGGCTGACTTAGCTGCCTACTACTCGACTCAAACGCCAACCTCTCCCCGTAACCCCTTAAAGTAATTGGAATCGAGAACATGATGAAATCCGCTCTGATCCTCTCCTTGTTAAGTGCCTCCATTGGGTTTGCTCACGCTGGTAATGTTGCCAAGGGTAAAGAACTGGTTGAAAAGAACAATTGTGCTGCCTGCCATGGCGCTGGCCTCAAAGCCCCAGTGGCTCCCGCTTATCCGAAAATTGCGGGTCAATACCAAGACTATTTGTATTACGCACTGAAGTCCTACCAAGTAGATGGCAATTCTCTAGTGGGCCGCAATAATGCCATCATGCAATCGCAAGTGAAGCAATTTAGCGATAAAGATCTAAAAGATATGGCTGCCTATATTGCATCAATTCCTGGTGATCTGATCGTCAAAAAATAGATTGCCGCGCAATCCCAAAAGCCTCCCCTTAAAACTGGAGGCTTTTTTATTTGGCGGCCTCTAAGCCATGGGCCAGGTGAGTGCGCATCGCTTGTTCAGCAGCAACCGGATCGCGCTTAAGCAGGGCTTTTAGGATCTCGCGGTGTTCACTCAAAGATTGTTGCAAGCGCCCCGAGCGCGATAATGAGTCCTTGCGTTGCAGTTTTAGAACCTTACGAAGATCGTCAATCACGCTGCTCATCCAGGGGTTAGCGGCAATCGCGATGATTCGCTCATGAAAGCGAACATTGATTTCAAAGAATAAATCGAGGTTGCGATCAGCAGCTGCTTTCTCAAGACGCAAGTGCAAATCATCCAAGGCATTGAGATCACTTTCTTTTGCCCTCGTAGCAGCTTCTTTGGCAGCTTCACCTTCCAGCAAGGAGAGAACCGTAAAGATTTGCTCCAGATCACCACGATTGACTTCGGTGACATAAGCGCCGCGGCGTAGTTTCATGGTGATGAGGCCCTCAGCAGCCAACACCTTAATGGCCTCGCGCATGGGGGTGCGGCTAATCCCAAATTCCTTGGCAAGGCTTTGTTCATCGATCCAAGCACCGGGGGCTAGTTCATGCGCAAAAATACGGCTACGCAGTTGATCTGCAACCTCTTCATAGAGCGGGCGAGTTGAAAGTAATTTACTCATTATTTCTGTAAGTCATTGTTTATTAATGATTTTAATTAATTAAAATATATTTATGAATTCATAATTATGTATCCAATTCTATGGACAAAACTATAAAAGTCAAGCAAAATGATGAAAATATCAATGCACATTCATGCACACATGGGGCGCTTATGACCAAGAACGCATCACAACCCAGCGGGCAGTGGCCAGCTGCAGCCGATCAATCCCTTGAGCAATGGCAAAAAGCAGCCAGTAAATCGGCGCCCAATGGCAACCCGGATGCTTTAGGGTGGGATACCCCCGACGGCATCCATCTAAAAGCGCTCTACACTCAAAATGATCTTCAGGGATTGCCTTATGTGAACTCACTCCCTGGGTTTGAGCCCTATCTGCGGGGACCGCAAGCGACGATGTATGCGGTGCGCCCTTGGACCATTCGTCAATACGCTGGATTCTCAACGGCCGAAGAGTCCAATCGTTTCTACCGCAAAGCCCTCGAAGGGGGTGGTCAAGGGGTTTCAGTGGCCTTTGATCTAGCCACGCATCGGGGCTATGACTCGGATCACCCACGGGTGGTCGGTGATGTGGGCAAAGCAGGGGTCGCGATTGATTCGGTGGAGGATATGAAGATCCTCTTTGATGGCATCCCCTTGGACAAAATCTCAGTCTCGATGACCATGAATGGTGCCGTACTACCAGTCTTGGCAGGTTATATCGTGGCCGGTGAAGAGCAGGGCGTGAAGCAAGAGCAACTGAGTGGCACGATTCAGAACGACATTCTGAAAGAGTTCATGGTGCGCAACACCTATATCTACCCACCCGGACCCTCGATGCGCATTGTCGGTGACATCATTGAGTACACCGCAAAGAATATGCCCAAGTTCAACTCGATCTCGATCTCGGGCTATCACATGCAAGAGGCTGGAGCAAATCAAGCCCTAGAGCTCGCATTCACACTGGCCGATGGCAAGGAGTACGTCAAAACTGCCTTGGCCAAAGGTCTTGATGTAGATGAGTTTGCCGGCCGTCTTTCATTCTTCTTTGCAATTGGTATGAACTTCTATCTGGAAGTTGCCAAACTGCGCGCTGCTCGCATCTTGTGGTGGCGCATTATGAAAGAGTTCAATCCCAAGAATCCCAAGTCATCGATGTTGCGTACCCATTGCCAAACCTCAGGCTGGTCGCTCACCGAGCAAGATCCCTATAACAATGTGGTGCGCACCACGATTGAGGCTATGGCTGCGGTCTTTGGCGGAACGCAATCACTGCACACCAACTCATTTGATGAAGCAATTGCCTTGCCTTCGGAGATGTCCTCCCGAATTGCCCGCAACACCCAATTAATTTTGCAAGAAGAGACCCATATCACGAGCGTTGTTGATCCTTGGGCGGGATCGTTCATGATGGAGAAATTAACTCAAGAGATGGCCGATGCTGCCTGGGAAATTATTCTGGAAGTGGATCAGATGGGTGGCATGACCAAGGCTGTTGAGAGTGGTTGGGCCAAGTTAAAAATTGAGGCGGCCGCTGCACAAAAGCAAGCCAAGATTGACTCCGGGTCAGATGTGATCGTAGGGGTTAATAAATACAAACTGGAAGAAGAGAGTTTGGTGGATGTCTTGGTCATCGATAACGATATGGTTCGTAATAATCAAATCGCTCGCTTAAAGGACATCAAGGCTAAACGCAATCAAGCGCAGGTGAATCAAGCCTTGGCGGATCTGACAACAGCAGCCGAGAACAATACAGGCAATTTATTAGATTTAGCGGTCAAAGCAATTCGTTTACGCGCAACGGTGGGCGAGGTGACGGATGCTTTGGAGAAAGTTTATGGGCGCCACCGTGCCGATACACAAAAGGTGACCGGAGTGTACGCAGCTGCATATGATTCAGCCGAAGGTTGGGAAAAACTTAAAGTCGAGATCGCTGAGTTTGCCAAAGAGTACGGACGTCGTCCGCGCGTCATGATCGCAAAACTTGGTCAGGATGGACACGATCGCGGCGCCAAAGTGGTTGCTACCGCCTATGCTGATCTGGGCTTTGATGTGGATATGGGACCTTTATTCCAGACACCGGAGGAGTGTGCGCGCCAAGCCATTGAAAACGATGTGCATGCTTTGGGGATCTCTACCTTAGCCGCTGGGCACAAAACTTTGGTTCCTGCGATTGTGGCGGAACTCAAAAAACAAGGCGCCGACGACATTATTGTATTTGTGGGTGGCGTCATTCCGCGACAGGATTACGAGTTTTTGTATGAGGCAGGCGTGAAGGGCATCTACGGACCTGGTACGCCGATCCCCGCCTCTGCAAAAGACGTGCTCGAGCAAATTCGGAACAACCTGCGCTAAGCCCTCACAATGTCGAAAGCTCCAAGCGATGAGCAGTTAGTGGCAGCCTTGCTCGGCAAGCCCTGTGCGGAGCAACGTCGGGCATTAGCCAAAGCCATTACTTTATTAGAGTCAACGCGCCTTGATCATCGCGCGCGCGCCGATCAATTACTCAACACCATCTTGCCGCACACGGGGCGATCCTTTCGTCTCGGAATCTCAGGAGTGCCCGGGGTTGGTAAATCCACTTTAATTGAGAACTTAGGTCTTTATTTAATTTCCAAAGGCCATCGGGTTGCTGTCCTGGCAATTGATCCATCCTCAAGCTTATCTGGTGGATCGATCTTGGGTGATAAGACCCGCATGGAACTGCTGTCAGTCAATGAGAATGCCTTCATTCGCCCAAGTCCATCCTCTGGAACCTTGGGTGGTGTTGCCGAGCGCACCCGAGAGGTGATGCTCTTAGCCGAAGCCGCGGGACATGATGTCGTGATCGTGGAGACCGTTGGGGTAGGGCAAAGCGAGATTGCGGTGGCTGGGATGACCGATCTCTTTATGTTGTTGCAACTCCCCAATGCCGGTGATGATCTGCAAGCCATTAAAAAGGGTGTGATGGAGATCGCGGATCTCATCGTGATTAATAAAGCGGATCTAGATCCGGATGCAGCCACCCGAGCCCAAGCATTTATTACCAGTTCCTTGCGCTTAATGGGATTTCAGGGAACCCAGACCACGCCGCTCATGATGCTGAGCAATGGCATCCCGTGGTGATGCAAATGAGCGCACTTTTCAATCAAGGTGTAGCGCAATTGTGGGATGAGATCACTCGCTTTCAATCCCTCGAATCGAAGAATGGCCATCTACAGAAACGCCGTCGTCAGCAAGCCACTGCTTGGATGTGGGAACGCATTGATAGCGCTCTCAAAAGTAATTTTAAGAACCATCCTGGAGTACAGCAGTTACTACCCGAACTCAGTGCCGCCGTGAATGAGGGCACGATCGCACCCTCTGTGGCAGCGCGTCGTTTATTAGACGCGATGCAAACACCCGATATTCAATAGGAGTTTTTATGCAAGACATTATTTCTCAATTGGAATCCAAGCGCGAGTTAGCACGTCTTGGTGGCGGTCAAAAGCGCATTGCTGCTCAGCACGCCAAGGGCAAACTCACTGCACGCGAGCGGATCGAGTTACTGCTCGACGAAGACTCCTTTGAAGAGTGGGATATGTTTGTGGAGCATCGCTGCACGGATTTTGGGATGGCGGATCAAACGGTGCCCAGCGATGGTGTCGTCACCGGTTATGGAATGATTAATGGGCGCTTGGTGTTTGTGTTCTCGCAAGATTTCACAGTTCTGGGCGGATCTTTATCGGAAGCCCATGCTGAGAAAATCTGCAAGATCATGGATCAGGCCATGAAAGTGGGGGCACCCGTAATTGGACTCAATGACTCTGGTGGTGCACGCATTCAGGAAGGGGTCGCCTCGCTTGGTGGTTATGCAGAGATCTTCCAACGGAACGTATCCGCTTCCGGTGTGATCCCGCAGATCTCCTTGATTATGGGTCCCTGTGCCGGTGGGGCAGTGTACTCACCTGCTTTAACGGATTTCATCTTCATGGTGAAAGACACCTCTTACATGTTCGTCACTGGACCCGAGGTAGTGAAAACCGTGACCCACGAAGATGTCACCGCAGAAGATTTGGGTGGTGCGAACACGCATTCCACTGTATCAGGAGTTTGTGACCTGGCATTTAATAACGATGTTGAGGCGATCATGATGCTACGCCGTTTCTACAGTTATCTACCGCTCTCAAATAAAGAAAAAGCCCCTTTTCTGGGCGGTCTTGTCTGGTCGGATGAGCCTGATTACTCGCTCTATACATTGGTGCCGCTCAACCCCAATCAGCCGTATGACATGAAAGAGCTGATTCATAAGATTGTGGATGATGAAGACTTCTTTGAGTTGCAGCCCGACTATGCCAAGAATATCATTATTGGCTTTGCACGCATTGGCGGCCAGACTGCCGGTATCGTTGCTAATCAACCTTTGGTGCTTGCAGGGTGTCTCGATATCAAATCATCGATTAAAGCCGCTCGGTTTGTGCGCTTTTGTGATGCTTTTAATATCCCGGTCGTGACCTTGGTCGACGTGCCAGGTTTTATGCCAGGTACCGCTCAAGAGTACGGTGGCATCATTAAACACGGCGCTAAATTGCTCTATGCCTATGCCGATTGCACTGTTCCCAAAGTCACTTTGATTACACGCAAAGCCTACGGCGGCGCCTACGATGTGATGGCATCAAAACATTTGCGAGGCGATGTGAACTTTGCTTGGCCCTCGGCAGAGATTGCGGTGATGGGGCCCAAGGGCGCTGTTGAAATTATCTTCCGCGAAGAGAAAAATGATTCGCAAAAGATTGCTGAGCGTGAAGCAGAGTACAAAGCGAAGTTTGCAAACCCCTTTGTCGCAGGACGGCGTGGCTACATTGATGATGTCATCATGCCTCATGAATCACGCAAGCGGATTGCACGATCACTCGCGATGTTGCAAGACAAAGATTTGCAAAATCCTCCCCGTAAACACGGCAACATCCCTCTTTAATTTAACCGACTAACGAATCACTATGTTTAAGAAAATCTTAATTGCGAACCGCGGTGAAATTGCTTGCCGAGTGATGCTAACTGCGAAGCGCTTGGGAATCCAAACGGTTGCGGTCTACTCCGAAGCGGATGCCGAGGCGCGTCATGTACGGATTGCCGATGAGGCCGTTTGTATTGGACCGCCACCATCGCGCGAGTCCTACTTGCAAATGGATCGCATTATTGCGGCGTGTAAAGAAACGGGTGCGCAAGCGGTTCATCCGGGTTATGGCTTCTTGTCCGAGAACGAAGAGTTTGCTAAGCGCGTTGAGGAAGAGGGCATTATCTTCATTGGCCCCAAATATCAATCGATTGCTGCAATGGGCGACAAGATTGCGTCTAAGAAACTTGCCCTAGAAGCAAAAGTCAACACCATCCCCGGCCATAACGCCGCTATTGATGATCCTCAGGCTGCGGTAAAAATTGCGCAGGGAATTGGCTACCCAGTGATGATCAAGGCCTCTGCTGGTGGTGGGGGTAAGGGATTGCGTGTTGCGTATAACGACCAAGAAACGGCCGAAGGCTTTGTGGCTTGTAAGAATGAAGCACTTAATAGTTTTGGTGACGACCGCGTCTTCATTGAGAAGTTTGTAGAAGAACCGCGGCATATTGAGATCCAGGTATTAGGCGATGCGCACGGCAACGTGGTGTATTTGTGGGAGCGTGAGTGCTCGATCCAGCGGCGTCATCAAAAAGTGATTGAAGAGGCGCCATCGCCATTCTTGGATGATGCCACCCGTAAAGCCATGGGCGAACAAGCGGTAGCGCTCGCCAAGGCCGTTCACTACCAATCGGCAGGTACTGTGGAGTTTGTGGTTGGTAAAGACAAGTCGTTTTACTTCTTAGAGATGAACACACGCTTGCAGGTTGAGCATCCAGTCACCGAATGCATTACTGGGCTTGATCTTGTCGAGCAAATGATCCGGGTGGCCGCTGGTGAGAAGTTGGCATTTACCCAAAACCAAATTCCACGCAATGGCTGGGCGATGGAGTGCCGCATTAATGCCGAAGATCCTCTACGAAACTTCTTGCCATCGACCGGACGCTTGGTGAAGTATCAGCCCCCGGCATCCAAAGATGGTGTACGAGTTGATACGGGTGTATATGAGGGTGGCGAGATCCCGATGTATTACGACTCAATGATTGCAAAACTCATTACGCATGGTGCCAACCGCGAGGAGGCAATGAGCAAAATGCGCGGGGCGCTCAACGAGTTTGTAATTCGGGGGATTCATTCGAACATTCAGTTCCAATCTGCTTTACTACAACACCCACGATTTCTCTCGGGCCAGTTCAATACTGGATTTATTGCTGAGGAGTTCCCCAAGGGATTTTTAAAAGGATCGGTTGAGCCCAGTGACCTGAATCGCTTACCAGCTTTAGCAAGCTTTGTGCACCGTCGTTATTTGGAGCGTGCCAAATTACTTGAAGGGCAGCTCTTAGGCCACGAAATGAAGATTACCCAAGAGTTTGTGGTGATGCATGGTGAGACATCCTACGACACCAAGATTGAGCAACGTGATCACGGTTACCAAATATCCGTCAAAGCCAATCAAGGCAAGAACATGATGACGGATTATTTCTTGGAGAGTAATTGGCAACCCGGTTCGATTCGTTTGATCTATCGTTTAAATGATGGACCGACGGCATGTGCGCAAGTGGAGCGCCCAGGCTTGGGTTATGTATTCATGCAAGACGGCGTGCATTTTGACTGCGTGGTCTTAAGTCCATTCGGGGCAGAGTTGCAACGCCGTATGCCATATAAGGCGCCTCCTGACACATCCAAGTTACTACTGTCGCCGATGCCCGGACTATTAACCAAATTGCATGTAGTCAAGGGCGATAAGGTTACTGCCGGTCAGAAATTGGTTGTGATTGAGGCCATGAAAATGGAGAACACTTTATTCGCTGCACAAGATGGGGTGGTGGACGATATATGTGCCACTGAGGGATCGAGTCTCGCAGTCGATCAAATCATTATTCAGTTTGCGAAGTGATCACTATGAGTCGACCATTCAATATTCTGGGAGTTCAACAAATTGCCATTGGTGGCACCGATAAGCAAAAGCTTAAAGCGCTGTGGGTTGATCTTCTTGGGCTGCAATACAAAGATACCTTCGTATCCGAGCGCGAGAACGTCGATGAAGATATTTGCACCATCGGTCGCGGCCCGCACGAGGTTGAAATTGATTTGATGCAACCATTCGATATCGATAAAAAGCCAGCTGTGCATCAAACCCCACTCAATCACATTGGTCTGTGGGTTGATGATTTGCCCAAGGCGGTGGAGTGGTTGACGCAACAGGGTCTGCGATTTGCCCCCGGCGGGATTCGGAAGGGGGCAGCAGGTCACGACATCATTTTTGTTCATCCCAAAGCGAACGAGGAGTTCATGTTCTCGGGCGAAGGGGTTTTAATTGAACTTGTTCAGGCGCCACCCGATGTAATTGCCGCATTGGCATAAACCCCAATTTGTGTGCAGTGCAACAATTCAGGCATAATAGTCATCAATTTGTCATTTAATCCTTAAAACCGATTAGGAGTATTCATGTCTGGCGCCCCAACCATCGAATCCAGTGGCATTGAGCTCAAAGCCAAACTCAATCCGGATTTTGCAAGCGTTGTTTCCCCTGAGGCTCTCGAGTTCGTTGCTAAATTGCATCGCGCCTTCGAGCCACGCCGTCAGGAACTCCTCAAAAAACGGGTTGAACTAGCCAAAAAATTGGACGCCGGTCAAACGCTTGATTTCTTACCAGAAACGAAATCCATTCGTGAGGGTGATTGGAAAATTGCTCCAGTACCCAAAGCACTGGAAACTCGCCGCGTGGAGCTTACTGGTCCAGTCGATGCCAAGATGGTGATTAATGCGCTGAACTCTGGTGCAGATTCGTACATGGCGGACTTTGAGGATTCCAATAGCCCCTATTGGGAAAACATTGTGCAAGGGCATGTCAATTTAAAGAAAGCCGTACGCCGTGATATTGAGCTCAATCTCTTTGGTAAGGAATACAAGCTCAATGAAAAAACCGCGACCTTAATTGTTCGTCCTCGCGGTTGGCATCTCGATGAGAAACATGTCTTGGTTGATGGTCAGCGTGTCTCAGGCGGTATTTTTGACTTCGCCATCTTCACCTTTAATAGTGGTAAGTATCTCGAAGCGAGAGGCTTAGGCCCATTTTTCTATTTGCCAAAGATTGAGAGCCATCTAGAGGCTCGCTTATGGAATGACATCTTTACTATGGCTGAGAAAGAGCTGGGCATGAAGCACGGCAGCATTAAAGCAACGGTGTTGGTTGAAACCATCAATGCCACCTTTGAGATGGATGAGATCCTCTATGAGTTGCGTGACCATAGTTCGGGATTAAATGCTGGTCGTTGGGATTACATCTTTTCCGCGATTAAGAAATTTAAGCTCGATAAAAACTTCTGTTTGGCCGATCGTGTGAAGGTGACCATGACCTCACCCTTTATGCGCGCCTATGCACTCTTTCTTTTAAAGACCTGCCATAAGCGCGGCGCCCCAGCAATGGGTGGAATGAGCGCTTTCATTCCCATTAAGAATGATCCTGAGAAGAATGCGATTGCGCTCGCAGCTGTATCAACGGATAAGCGTCGTGAAGCCACCGATGGCTACGATGGTAGTTGGGTTGCCCATCCAGGTTTGGTTGAGTTGTGCATGAATGAGTTCAAAGCCGTATTGGGTGACAAACCCAATCAATTTGATCGTCAACGCGAGGACGTTCAGGTCACCGCTGCGGATTTACTCAACTTTGCTCCAGAGGGACCAATCACCGAAGCGGGGCTGCGTTACAACATTAACGTCGGTATCCATTACATGGGTGCTTGGCTTGCTGGTAACGGTTGTGTGCCCATCCATAACCTGATGGAAGATGCCGCTACTGCTGAGATCAGCCGCTCACAAGTATGGCAATGGATTCGGTCGCCCAAAGGAGTTCTCGACGACGGTCGTAAAGTCACCATTGAGCTAGTGCGTCAACTGATTGGTGAAGAGCTCACGAAGGTCAAAGACTCCGGTGCTGTTGGACAGTTTGATCGTGCCGCTAAGATCTTTGAGGACTTGGTTGCCAATGATGATTTTGTGGAGTTCTTAACCTTGCCGCTGTACGAAGAGTTTTAAACTCAGGACATCTAGCATGCGCATCTTGGCCATCGACACTTCGACCTCGTGGTGTTCGGTGGCCTTATGTTTTGATGACAAACCGATTCTGTATCGGCATGAGCTACTTGGATCAAAAGCGAGTCAGCATCTCTTGCCATGGTGCAGCGAGCTACTACAGCAGTGTGGCGCACGTTTCTCCGATCTGGATGCCCTGGCGGTAGGTGTGGGCCCTGGAGCATTTACTGGAGTACGTCTCTCGGTTGCAGTTGCCCAGGGATTATCGGTTGGCTCGCAATTGCCAGTAATTCCGGTGGCCAGTCTTGATGCGATGGCATCGCAGTTTGCGCAACACCATCAAATGCCTCAAAACACGACATTCACCATTGCTCTGGATGCCCGTATGGGTGAAGTGTATTGGGCTCGCTATCAAATAGAAGCCTCACAGCCTAAACCGATTCATCCAATACAACTAACTGCCCCAGAGTATATTGAGGATAACCATCAAGATTTAATTGCCGGTAATGCCCTTGCTGAGTATGCCGATGATTTCAAGGATCATTTTGTAGGTCGACAGATTGATTCGCAGCTAGTGCCCAATGCACTTAGCATCTTGGATCTCGCGCAAGTGCGTTATCAAGCGGACCAAACGATTTCGGTTGAGCAGCTTGAGCCCCTCTATATTCGTAATAAAGTGGCTCTCACTACCCAAGAACGTCACGATGCAGCAAGCCGCACCCCAACCGGTCATTTGCTTGGCTGAGCTGGTTCTGGAGCTGATGACCGAATCCGATCTGGATGCGGTCATGGCAATTGAAGCAATTTCGCATCAGCACCCATGGTCGCGCAAAAACTTTAGCGATTCGATCGAAGCGGGCCATTGGGCATATTGCCTGCGCGAGGTAGACGATCCTGACAAGCGCATTTGGGCCTATTGCATCTTGCTACCCGCAGTCGATGATCTCCATCTTCTTAATATTACGGTGGATACGGATCTGCGCAAACAGGGTGTGGGTCTGCGCCTCATGAGTGCTATCCAAATGATTGCATCTAATTTATCAATCCCGCGGATTTTGCTTGAGGTTCGTCCCAGTAATTGTGCTGCAATCGCACTGTATGAGAAGGCAGGGTATGAAGAGTTAGCGCGGCGCAAAGCCTATTACCCAGTAGAATCTTCTTCTAGTACGCGTGAAGACGCGATTGTGATGACCAAAGCCATCGATTGCCCTGCAAAACCCTATGAACATTGACGATCGCTCACGTTACTTAAAAGAAATGGGCATTACCGAGTGGTCTTTGCGTTCTGCTGCGGAAGTCTCTCCACCCAGCATGTCTCCGAATGCTGAGCCTCATCAGGCCATCTCCAATTTGGAGCCTAAGGTGTATTGGCTGTTTTATGGTCAAGCGCCCGGTGGTGATCAAGAACGCTTATTCCAGAACATCATTTTGGCCCTCGGGCTCTTACCCAAAGAATGGGAATGGCGTTCACCGACCGATACGCAAGCACCGAATACGCATTTGCCATGTGTGGCATTTGCCTTCGGTGAGCAAGCAGCACAGACCTTAAGTGGAGAGCAAGAGCCACTCGCGCACTTGCGGGATGTGGTCCTAGAGATTGCTGGTCAAGACATTCCTTTGATCGCCAGCGTTGATCTGGCGCACTGCCTCAACCGACCGAAGGACAAAGCGCTCTTGTGGCAAGATCTATTGCTAGCCCGCTCTGTATTGCAATCGCTCTAATTAGTGTTTAGCTTCACCAATCAGATGCAGCGAGTCATACTCGGCTTGGTTGGCTTGATGCTTCTTAATCACAAGCCACATGGTGAGGGCAACGCCTAAACCAAAGCCGGTAATCACGATGGGTACTGGAACGTCTAACCAAATCAGCAGGGCATAGAGCATGAGCATCATTAGAACCGAGAGGTTCTCATTGAAGTTCTGAACAGCAATAGAGTGACCTGCAGAAAGTAGGACGTGACCACGGTGTTGTAAGAGGGCATTCATTGGAACAACGAAGTAACCTGCTAACCAGCCTACGGTGATCAGAAGGATATAAGCAGGTAGAAGATTAAAGTTGACTTCCAAGGCGCCAATCTTAAAGAGCACGATTGATGGGATGTATTCAATATGGTAGATGGCCATGATGCATACCAGCAGGCCCATTACGACGCCATATGGCAAGACATTTAAAGCGGACTTTAATGGAATACGTGAGGCTGCCCAAACCGCACCCCCGGCGACACCAATGGCAGAAACTGCTTGCAAAATAGCCCCTTGCGAGAGGTTCATATTCAGCGCGGTCTCAGCCCACTTCAGCACGATGAACTGTAAGGTTGCACCCGCACCCCAGAAAAGAGTGGTAACTGCCAGAGAGATTTGGCCCAAGCGATCGCGCCACAAAATATGAAAACCGACAAAAAAATCTTTGGTCAATTGAATAGGGTCTAAGCGCTGCTCTGGGTAGCGTGCTCCCGTATCCGGAATCTTTAAGTTAAAGAGGGCAGCGATCAGGTAAATAAACATAATGATCGAGATCGCGGATTCAGCAGGGCTATCAACACCCGTGTTAAACAAAGGCAAATCAAAACTCATGAGGGAAGCTGAAACTTTGGTGCTAATCAACACACCACCCAAGACGGTACCCGCAATAATCGAGCCCACGGTCAAACCCTCGATCCAGCCATTGGCGGCCACGAGTTTTTCAGGGGGGAGCAGCTCGGTCAAAATGCCATATTTTGCTGGTGAATACGCAGCTGCTCCAAGACCCACAATCGCATATGAAGCTAACGGGTGAGCGCCAAAAAGCATCGCGGCACAACCAATAATTTTGATCGTATTGGTAATGAACATCACCTGACCTTTGGGCCTGGAATCAGCAAAGGCAGCAACAAAGGCAGCCAATAATACATAGGAGAGCACAAAGAACAGTTTGAGAAGCGGGGTCATCCACGCCGGGGCAGCGAGTTGGGCTAAGAGGGCAATGGCCGCAATTAGCAGGGCGTTATCGGCGAGCGACGAAAAAAATTGCGCCGCCATAATGGTGTAAAAACCTGGTTTCATTCGTACAATTGCTTCATTTACTAGATTAGAGCATGAAAGGGGAGATTTCTGGAACGCCCGATTCTGGCAACGATTGACACTGCTGCATTAGGCCACAATTTAAGGCGGGTCAGAGAACTCGCGGGTAATTCTCGCATATGGTCTGTGGTTAAAGCCCGCGCCTATGGCCATAGCCTAAGGGCGGCGGTGGCAGGACTTTCGCAGACCGATGGATTTGCGGTCTTAGATCTCGATGATGCCCGCTGGTTGCGGTCGCAGGGCTGGACCAAGCGCATTTTGCTGTTAGAGGGTCTTTTCCAAGAGGGTGATATTCCTTCGGTGATTGAGCTGGACTGCGATGTGGTGGTCCACAACCCCAATCAAGTGACTTGGCTTGAAAAGCAAGCCCATCCCGTCACCATCTTTCTCAAACTCAACTCTGGGATGAATCGTCTTGGATTTCGACCAGAGGCGTATCGATTAGCCTACCATCGGCTTCATGCCGCCGGGCACCGCATGAACCATATGACTCACTTTGCAAACGCCGACTACGTTGATCGCGAGCCCTCAGTCGGCGCCCAAATGGAGTGCTTTATCAAGACAATTGATGGATTAGCGGGTGAGACCTCGCTGGCTAACTCGGCAGCGGTCTTATGGCATCGCAACGCTTTAGGTGATTGGGTCCGTCCCGGAATTATGTTGCATGGGATTTCTCCATCGGGTCAGTTTGCGGATATTGCCCATGCCAATTTGCAAGCGGTGATGACCCTGTCAAGCTCCATCATTGCGATTCAAGATCTAGAGCCGGGCGACGCAGTGGGTTATGGATCACGATTCCGAGCAACTGGGCGGATGCGAATTGGTGTTATTGCTTGTGGCTATGCGGATGGCTATCCTCGTCATGCAAAAGACGGCACCCCAGTCTGGGTTTATGCGGATGATCCAAGCCAATCACGGCTTTGCCCGATTGCGGGCCAGGTCTCGATGGATATGCTAACCATTGATCTCACCCATGCGCCCTGGGCAACCGTCGGCACCAAAGTAGAGTTGTGGGGTAAAAACTTGCCTGTCGATGATGTGGCAACACATGCCCAAACGATTGGCTACGAACTGGTATGCGCGATTGCGCCTCGGGTACCGCTCGAAATTATTTAGTGATCCAGAACTGCCACCACTTGCGCTCTTTCTGAACGCGCTTGCCCGTTTTAAAGATCTGACTATCAGGGAAATTGAGCTTAAAGACCCGCATGGCATCAGAGCTTAAGTCATACATCCCCAAGGCTTGATAGGACTGAACCAAAATGAAGAGTGCTTCCTCAACCGCTGGCGCACGATCGTAATCCCGAATCACGAGTTGAGCACGGTTGGCAGCAGCTAAGTATGCGCCTCGATCGTAATAGTAGCGCGCCACAATCACATCAGCCTCTGCTAAAGAGTTGACGATGTAGCGCATGCGATCAAGTGAGTCGGGGGCGTATTTACTGTTGGGGAAGCGTTCCACCACGACCTTGAAGGATTCAAAGGCCTCTTTGGCTGCTTTGGGATCACGTTCACTCAGATCTTGTCCCGTGAACTTTCCTAAAAATCCTAAATCGTCATTGAAGGTGATCAGGCCCTTGAGGTAATACGCGTAATCTAAATTGGGGCTACCTTGGTGCAACTTAATGAAGCGATCGATTTGGACCATTGCTTGGGCAGGCTCCTGGGCTTTCCAAAAGCAATACGCGGAATTAATCTGAGCTTGCTGGGAGTAGGGACCAAAGGGGAAGCGCGCCTCCAGTTTCTCAAAGTACTGACCGCACTTATCAAAATCATTCTCATTCATCTTGTCGCGCGCTTCGGTATATAGCCTAGCTTCGGACCAGCCCAAGGTTTCATCGGTACTGGTATTGGCGCATGAGGTGAGAAGCATTGCGGAAGAAACTAGTGACGCAAGAGCAACAAGCCTTAAACTAGCACGATGGTGCCCCATAGGGGGAATTGATAACACAATAAGGTCCTTCCAGCGTGGCATTGCCGCAAACTCCTGATCCGAATCCCTCTGATTATATCGATGATGAGGATTTCATTGCGCTTGAGATCCCGGATGCATGGGCGGGAGAGCGTTTAGATAAAGTCTTAGCCCATTTTTTAACCGACTACTCCCGCAATCGGATACAGGCATGGGCCAATCAAGGAGCGGTTCTAGTTGACGGCAAGGTCGTTAAATCTCGCCAGATTTTGCGAGGCGGTGAGGCGATTCGGGTCTTTCCACAAGAGATGCCGGAGCAACATGCATTTGAGCCAGAAGATATTCCACTCAATTGCATCTATGAAGATGATCACCTCTTGGTCTTTAATAAAGCGGCTGGGATAGTAATGCATCCCGCGGCTGGCAATTGGACTGGAACGGTACTCAATGGTCTTCTGTTTCATTACCCCGAGCTTGCCCAGTTGCCTCGTGCTGGGATTGTGCATCGACTCGATAAGGACACCTCAGGACTCTTTGTGGTGGCTCGTACGGCATTGGCCCAAACTGCCTTAGTACGACTATTGCAAGATCATTTGGTGGAGCGGCGCTATCTAGCCTGGGTGTGGGGCGATACTCCATTACATGGCACGATTAACGCTGCCTTGGCACGCGACCCGCGCGATCGACTGAAGATTGCCGTGGTGCCTGCCGATTCTAGAGTAGCCAATGCCAAAGCCGCACGCACCCATTACAAACGCTTAGCGCTGGGCGCCTACCAACAGAGTAAGGTCTCATTGTTGGAGTGTCGCTTGGAGACCGGTCGAACCCATCAAATTCGCGTTCATCTTGAGTCTTTGTCTTATCCATTATTAGGCGACCCGGTGTATCGCAAACGAATCCCAGCGGCTGCGAGTCAATTGTTCTTAAAGCGCCAAGCCCTCCATGCGTTTGCGTTGGAGTTTGTGCATCCAAGCACACACGAACCGATGCGATGGTTTGCTCCCATTCCAAATGATCTCTTAGAACTGCATGCGCAAGTGCATATGGATGCCGCAGATCTTCCCAAACCATTTGATGACTCTTCCTCATGAGCCCGCTTCGTATTCTGAGACCCGATTGGCCAGCACCTACTAATGTGCATGCCTTTACAACCACCCGGCAAGGTGGCTTTAGTCAAGCACCATATGATCAATTCAATCTAGGCGCATTTGCTGGCGAGGATCTAAAAATTGTGCAACAAAATCGGGCCTTGCTCAACGCCTTATTACCGCAAGCACCATTTTGGATTAAGCAAGTGCATGGTACCGATGTGGTCTTAGCAAAAGGTGTGCACGAGGGTATCGGCGATTGCATCATTGAGGCGGATGCGAGTGTGACGACGACTCCGCAAACCGTGTTGAGCATCTTGGCGGCTGATTGCATGCCAGTGCTCTTCACGAATCGATCAGGAACAGCAGTTGCTGCTGCACATGCGGGTTGGCGTGGGTTATGTGCCGGTATTCTGGAAAATACGGTAGCCAAACTTCTCAAAGAGTCCTCAAGCACCGCATCCGATGTGCTCGCATGGATTGGTCCGAGCATCTCGGTGGCACATTACGAAGTGGGTGGTGAAGTGCGTGCTGCGTTTATGGAGTCAGCAGTGCAATTTGATTATCTACTCGACGATGCATGTTTTATTCCTAATCAGACCTCAAGCCATGAGAAGTATTGGGCCGATCTGCCACGAATTGCCAAATCCCGCCTGCAAGCCTTGGGTATTGGTGCGGTCTATGGCGGCGATTTATGTACCTTCAGTGATCCTGAACGTTTTTACTCCTATCGCCGTGAAACCCCCACGGGACGCTTTGCTAGCTTGATTTGGTTCAATCCGAAGCCCTAGCAATCAAGGTAATTGCCGCATCTCAGCCCAGCGATCCTGATAAATGCTAGGGTTAGTGCTTATAACCCTTGCGTCATAATCACCTGAGAATAGAGACGTACTGTTTAGTTTGATTGACACTTTTAAGAAGATCACCATCATCATGAATTTGGGTAATTCACCAAGCTTGGCCCCGCAATACATGGCCATGATTCCCCCAGACAAGCTCTCCGAAATTCAAACCAAATATCTCGAAGACCTTGGTAAATTGGGTAAAGATCCCAGCGCATTGGAATTCAAAGACCGACGCTTTATGGGCGAGGCTTGGCAAAACCCTTGGAGCAAAGCACTAGTCTCCACCTATTTATTGAATGCACGTTATCTCAATGAGCTCGTGCAAGCCGTGCAGACCGATACCAAAACTCGACAGCGCATTGAGTTTGCGACCAATCAAATGATTGATGCCTTATCGCCCTCAAACTTCTTGGCCACCAACCCAGAGGCATTGGAGACTATCCTCAAGACCCAAGGTCAATCGATTCAAAAGGGGATCTTGAACTTATTGGGTGATCTTGGCAAAGGAAAGGTGAGCCAAACCGATGAGAGTGGCTTTGAGGTGGGTAAAAATTTGGCACAGACCGAAGGTGCGGTGGTATTTCGGAACTCGCTCTTTGAATTGATTCAGTACAAGCCTCTCACTGATCAGGTTTATGAGCGACCATTCTTAATGGTTCCCCCGTGCATTAACAAGTACTACATTCTAGATTTGCAACCTGATAACTCTGTAGTGCGTTATATGGTGAGCCAAGGGCACACCGTATTTTTGGTCTCCTGGAAAAATCCAGACGCCAGCATGAATCGCATTACCTGGGAGGACTATGTGGGTACTGGCGTGCTCGAAGCAATTCGGGTTACGCAGGAAATCAGTCAACAAGACAAGATCAATATCTTGGGCTTCTGTGTGGGCGGTACCTTAGTGAGCACCGCACTCGCAGTGCTGGCTGTACGTAAACAGGATCCTATTGAAAGCCTGACGCTTTTGACCACCTTATTGGATTTCACGGACACAGGCATCCTCGATGTCTTTATTGATGAGTCCTTGGTCAATCTGCGTGAGAAATCCATCGGTGGTGCTGAAGGGCGTTATGGCCTCTTATCTGGTTTGGAGTTAGCCAATACCTTCTCCTTCTTGCGACCCAACGAGTTGGTGTGGAACTATGTGGTGGATAACTACCTCAAAGGTAACTCGCCACCGCCATTTGATTTGCTCTACTGGAATGGGGACTCCACCAATTTGCCTGGCCCGATGTATTGCTGGTATCTGCGCCATACTTACTTGCAAAATGATCTAGCCAAACCGGGCAAGCTCAAGGTCTGTGGGGAGAAGATTGATCTAAGTAAGATCAAGGTCCCTGCTTACATCTACGCATCACGTGATGATCACATCGTGCCATGGCACTCGGGTTATCAGAGTACTCAAATTTTGAAGGGGCCGATTCGGTTTGTGATGGGGGCCTCGGGTCATATTGCGGGTGTAATTAATCCTCCGCATAAGAAGAAACGCAATTATTGGACTAATTCTGATTTACCAAAAACCGCGGATGCATGGCTCAAAGGTGCCAAAGAAGTGCCCGGTAGTTGGTGGCCCGACTTTACCGAGTGGCTCGCTCAATATGGTGGTAAACAGATTCCTGCACCGAAAAATTATGGGCATGGCAAGTACAAAAAATTAGTTGCAGCACCTGGCACCTACGTCAAAGAAAAGGCGCAAAAGGTTTAATCGATTGATCTGAATACAAGGAGAAGATGATGGCACAACGGATTGCATACGTAACAGGTGGGATGGGCGGAATCGGCACGGCGATCTGTCAGCGTTTATCCAAAGGCGGCTTTAAGGTGATTGCTGGTTGCGGCCCAAACTCGCCCCGCAAGGATCGTTGGATTGGTGAGCAAAAAGCCTTGGGTTATGAGTTCATTGCGTCTGAGGGTAATGTATCCGATTGGGAGAGCACCAAAGCAGCCTTTGAGAAGGTCAAAGCCGAGGTAGGTCGGGTTGATGTCTTGGTGAACAATGCCGGCATCACTCGGGATAGCGTGTTTCGGAAGATGACCCCTGAGGATTGGAAGGCGGTGATTGATACCAATCTGAACTCGCTCTTTAATGTAACCAAGCAAGTAATTGATGGCATGATCGATAACGGTTGGGGCCGGATCATTAATATCTCCTCGGTCAACGGTCAGAAGGGTCAGTTTGGTCAAACCAACTATTCCACTGCCAAGGCAGGCTTGCATGGCTTCACCATGGCGCTAGCCCAAGAGGTTGCTAGCAAAGGGGTGACCGTGAATACCGTTTCACCAGGCTATATTGCGACGGATATGGTTAAGGCAATTCGGGAGGATGTGCTTGAGAAGATTGTCGGCACAATCCCAGTGAAGCGCCTGGGAACCCCCGACGAGATTGCCTCAATCTGCGCTTGGATTGCCTCAGACGACGGCGCCTTCTCAACCGGCGCCGACTTCTCGGTCAATGGGGGGATCCATACAGGCTAAACTAAGGTAAATTCTGCATTGCAACAGCGAGCAAGGGAATCACCATGGCTACACGAACAAAACGGGCTGGCGATGAGCGCCTAATCAAAAAGTACCCCAATCGGCGTCTCTACGATACCCAGACGAGTACCTATGTAACTCTTGCTGACATTAAGCAGTTGGTCATGGCGTCCGAGAGCTTTAAGGTTCTCGATGCTAAAACCGATGAGGATCTGACCCGCAGCATACTCTTGCAGATCATTCTTGAAGAAGAGGCCTGCGGGGTGCCGCTCTTCACGACCCAGATGCTGCAGCAAATGATCCGTTTTTATGGTCACTCGATGCAAGGGTTGATGGGGAGCCATTTGGAGCGCACCATGCAATCCTTTATGGATATGCAGCAAAAGTTAGCGGAGCAATCCAAGTCGATGACCGGTGGTGGTACTGAAGCCTGGACCCAAATGATGAACTTGCAAAATCCTTTTATGCAAAATTTGATGACCAACTATATGGATCAGAGCAAGGACTTATTCCTAAAAATGCAGGAACAAATGCAAGGCTCGAACCAACTCTTTACTGGCTTCCCATTCAAAGGCAAATCTGACGCATCGAATTCCAACTCCTAAGCACAGGGCTTAGAGACTTTCATTACATCATTAAGATTGGGCATTATTCGTGGTTGCAAAAGTAGGATTTGTTTCATTGGGGTGTCCCAAAGCATTGGTGGATTCTGAGCTCATCTTGACGCAGTTAAGTGCCGAAGGTTATGAGACCGCAAAAGACTATGCTGGGGCCGATCTGGTGATCGTCAACACCTGCGGCTTTATTGACTCTGCAGTGGAGGAAAGTCTGTCTGCGATTGGAGAAGCCCTCACCGAGAACGGCAAGGTGATCGTGACCGGTTGCCTAGGTGCCAAGAAAAATGCCGATGGTAGCGATCTAATTACTAGCATCCATCCCAAAGTATTAGCGGTAACTGGACCACATGCAACCGCTGAAGTCTTGCAAGCCGTACATACCCATTTACCCAAACCGCATGACCCATTTTTGGATCTTGTGCCTCCGGCAGGGATCAAACTAACACCAAAGCATTACGCTTATCTAAAAATTTCAGAGGGTTGTAATCATCGTTGCAGCTTTTGCATCATTCCAAGCATGCGAGGCGATTTGGTATCGCGTCCCATCGGCGATGTGTTGCAAGAAGCACAAAAACTTTTTGAGTCGGGAGTTAAAGAGCTCTTGGTGGTTTCGCAAGACACGAGTGCCTATGGTGTGGATATTCAGTACCGCACCGGTTTTTGGGATGGCAAACCCATTAAGACCCGTCTTTACGATTTAGCACTTGCACTTCATGAGCTCGCCATATCGCATCAAGCCTGGGTGCGGATGCATTACGTGTACCCCTATCCGCATGTTGATCAGATTTTGCCGATCATGGCTCAATTCAAGGACACGGGATTTGGACTCTTACCGTATCTTGATATTCCATTTCAGCATGCACACCCAGATGTCCTCAAACGCATGAAGCGACCCGCCAGTGGTGAAAAAAATCTGGACCGAATCCAGTCATGGCGTGCGATTTGTCCTGACCTGGTGATCCGCAGTACCTTTATTGCTGGATTTCCCGGGGAGACCGAAGAGGAGTTTTCAGCCTTATTGCAATTTATGGAAGAGGCGCAAATCGATCGAGCCGGATGTTTTGCGTATTCACCGGTGGAGGGTGCTACTGCGAATGCGCTCGACAACCCCGTCCCAGAGCCCATTCGCGAGGAGCGGCGCTCTCGCTTTATGGCGCTTGCTGAGGAGCAATCGAGCCGGCGCTTACGGCGATTAGTAGACCAACGCATTCGGGTATTGGTTGATCATGTGACCCCAGAGGGGGGGATTGGTCGGAGTGCGGCCGATGCCCCAGAAATTGATGGGATTGTCAAAATTTTGCCACCTAGCAAGCCCTCCAAGCGCTATCGGGTTGGGGAGTTTGTAAAGGCAACCGTCCTTGATACGCAAGGGCATGATCTGATTGTGCAAGTGTAGATAATGAGCTAAAACTAGCTATTGGGCTAATCTGTAAAGAAGGGAACAATGATGAGTCGTGAAGTCGTGGTCTTAAGTGCAGCGCGTTCTGCAATCGGTAGTTATGGCGGCAGTCTCAGTGGCATGGAGCCATCAGAGTTGGCTGGTGTGGTGATGAAAGAAGCCGTTGCCCGTTCTGGCGCCGATCCTGCCAAGATTAATTATGTGACGGTCGGTAATACTATGCCAACTGACTCACGCTACGCTTATGTATCACGTGTAGCGGCAATCCAAGCGGGACTACCGATGGATTCAGTCGCGATGGCAGTGAATCGTTTGTGCAGTTCTGGATTGCAAGCGATTGTGACCACTGCGCAAGGCATCATGCTCAATGATTATGACTATGGTGTGGGCGGTGGCGTTGAAGTGATGTCGCGTGCCATGTATGGAGCCACTGCAATGCGCAATGGTGCACGCATGGGCGATACCAAAATGATTGACCTGATGGTCGCCGTTCTCACAGATCCTTTTGGTGTGGGTCATATGGGCATCACTGCCGAGAACTTGGCTGAGAAATGGAAGATTACACGCGATGATCAAGATGCCTTTGCTGTTGAATCCCATCGCCGTGCAGCAGTAGCAATTAAAGAAGGACGCTTTAAATCCCAAATCGTACCGATTACATTAAAGACCCGAAAGGGTGATGTGGTGTTTGATACCGATGAGCATTGCAAACCGGATACCACCATGGAGACCTTAGCGAAGATGAAGCCTGCCTTCAAAAAAGAAGGTGGTACAGTCACCGCAGGAAATGCATCGGGTGTTAACGATGGTGCTGCCTTCATGGTCTTGGCCGCGGCTGATGTGGCTGCCAAAGCCGGACAAAAGCCAATCGCACGTTTGGTCTCTTATGCAGTCGCTGGTGTACCCAATCACATCATGGGTGAGGGCCCCATTCCCGCAACCAAGATTGCTTTGCAACGCGCTGGATTGACTTTAGACAAGATGGATGTGATTGAGTCCAATGAAGCCTTTGCTGCGCAGGCAATTGCTGTCACCAAGGGATTAGGTTTGGACCCAGCAAAGACCAATGTGAACGGTGGTGCAGTTGCCCTTGGTCATCCGGTAGGTTGCACCGGTGCTGCGATCGCCACTAAAGCCATTTATGAATTGCATCGCACCAACGGTAAATATTGCTTAGTCACCATGTGTATTGGTGGCGGTCAAGGCATTGCCGCGGTATTTGAGCGACTCTAAGCCTTAGAGCAGTTCGAGGACTGCATCCAAGCCGACGTTGTCTAAAGCGACGTCGGCTTTTTCTTTAACAATCGCCTTGGCGCGATAGGCGACGCTCAAACCGCAGTCGGCCATCATCAATAGATCATTGGCGCCATCACCAATCACAATTGCAGCGCGCTTATCAAGATCATAGCGGGCACACGCCGCTTCCACAAACCGATTCTTGGCCGCTCCATCCACAATCTCACCTAAGACCTTACCAGTGAGCCGATCATTCACAATCTCTAGTTGATTGGAGTGCGTCTCGCACAAGGCAAGGCGTTCTTGCATGCGATCGGTAAAGAATGTAAAGCCACCAGAAACCAGTAGGGTGTGCATATCACGTTCATGCGCACCGCTGATCAAGAGCTCGGCTCCGGGATTGAGTTGTAAGCGTTCCTCATAGACCGAATGCAAAGCCGAGATGGACGCACCCTCTAATAGGGCAACACGGCGACGCAAGCTCTCGGCAAAGTTTGGGATCTCGCCACGCATCGTGGCCGCAGTAATTTCTGCGACCGCTGCTTTCTTGCCAGTAAAGTCAGCAATTTCATCAATGCACTCAATATTGATTAAGGTCGAGTCCATATCCATGGCCAAGACCTTCAGTGTGCTTGGATTAAAGCCAGTAGGTAGAATGGCCAAATCACAACCACGCTCTGCACAATACTGGCGCAGACCATTGCGTTCGAATGCTTCAATCTCGCGCATTAATAAAAATCTCCCCGCAGTATGCTGAAAATCAATCCCCAGGGTTTGCATAGCGCGTTCTAAGCCTGAAACGAGTTGGGGATCAGTCGCCTTTGATCCTAAGATTTGCAAACTGGGGAAGGGGTGAGATGATGAAGACACCATAAATCAATTATGCCTAAGCGATCGATGAGAGCGCAGGAGTTGGTAGAGGATGTGCCGAGGCCACCAGAGCCGTGCTTAAGAGTTTCATGAGCTGTCGGATCGCTTCGATGCGCTGCTCAAGCTGATCAAACGAGGACCCCTTAGTAGGCAAGTATTTAATGCGATCTTGGCCATTGAGTTGCACATGAGGGTTGGATTGCACCAAACGAATCAATTTCACGGGATCCAATGGGGGGTGTGCAATAAAACTTACCTGAATGCCATTTGGACTCGCATCCATTTTCTGAATGCCGTAGAGAACCATTTCAAGGCGTAGCCGATGGGTCTCGTAAAAGGCCTTGGCAGGATCAGGTAAGTTACCAAAGCGATCGACGAGTTCTTCACGCAACTGGCTCAACTCATCAAAGGCTTCACAGCTGGCAAAGCGTTTGTAGAGCGATAGGCGTTCATGCACATCGGGACAATAATCCGCAGGCAGGAGAGCGGGTGCCCCTAAATTAACATCGGTCACCGCTTGCATGGGTGAGAGTAGGTCGGGCTCCTTACCACTGCGTAAGGACTTGACTGCGCGATTGAGCATCTCGGTATACAGCTGAAAGCCAATTTCATGAATCTCACCCGATTGCTTATCACCCAACACCTCACCAGCCCCACGGATCTCTAAATCGTGCATAGCAAGATAAAAACCAGAACCGAGTTCTTCCATCGCCACGATCGCGTCTAGGCGTAAACGCGCTTGCTTCGTTAGGGCATCTGGGTCAGGCACTAAAAGATAGGCATAGGCTTGGTGATGCGAGCGACCTACGCGACCGCGCAATTGGTGGAGCTGCGCCAAACCAAACTTATCAGCGCGATGCATGATGATGGTATTGGCGGTTGGTACGTCAATCCCGGTTTCAATGATGGTGGTACACAGCAAGACATTACTGCGCTGCGTGACAAAATCTCGCATCACGGCTTCAAGCTCGCGTTCGTGCATTTGGCCATGCGCCACGGTAATTCGGGCTTCGGGTAAGAGCATCTGTAAGGCTTGCTTGCGATTCTGGATGGTCTCCACCTCGTTGTGTAAGAAGTACACCTGACCACCACGTTTGATCTCGCGTAAGACCGCTTCCCGAATCACACCATCACTCTCACGTCGCACAAAGGTCTTAATGGCTAGACGTTTCTGAGGAGCAGTGGCAATCACCGAGAACTCTCGCAAGCCCTCGAGCGCCATACCTAAAGTGCGCGGTATTGGAGTGGCAGTGAGTGTGAGGATATCCACCTCTGCACGCAATGCCTTCAAGGCATCTTTCTGACGCACACCAAAGCGATGTTCTTCATCAACAATTACCAAACCAAGGCGCGCAAATTGCGTCTCTTTGGAGAGCAGCTTATGGGTACCAATCACAATATCAGCCTCACCGGCAGCAATCGCAGCTAATGCCGCACTGATCTCTTTAGCAGTCTTAAAACGTGAGAGCTCCACAATCCGAACTGGCCAGGCGGCAAAACGATCTTTCCAGGTGGCAGCGTGTTGCTCAGCCAGTAGGGTAGTGGGTGCCAGAATCGCCACTTGTTTACCACCCATCACCGCCACAAAGCTAGCGCGAAGTGCCACCTCGGTTTTACCAAAACCCACATCGCCACAAACCAAGCGATCCATCGGCTTGCCGCTAGTCATATCGCCAATCACTGCAGCAATCGCATTCGCTTGGTCCGGCGTTTCTTCAAAGCCAAAGCTCTCTGCAAACGCGGCATAGTCATGTGCCGAGAACTCGAAGGCATGACCTTTGCGGATTGCTCGTGCGGCATAGAGATTGAGAAGCTCTGCTGCCGTATCTCGTATTTGCTGAGCAGCCTTGCGCTTGGCTTTATCCCACTGACCAGAGCCCAATTGATGTAAGGGCGCTGAATCCGGATCGGCCCCCGCATAGCGCGTGACCTGATGAAGTTGTTGGACTGGCACATACAAGGTTGCATCGTGCGCGTAAATGAGGTGCAAAAATTCCTCGAAGGCGGGTGCTTCTTTAGGACCCGCCATATTGAGTAATACCAAGCCCTGGTAACGACCAATGCCATGTTCAACATGAACCACAGGGTCGCCGACCTTGAGCTCGGATAAATCCCTAAAGAGGGTATCGGGATCGCTATTGCTGGTTTCCTTACCCCGACGCTGACGCGCCGTTTGCGTGAAGAGCTCAGCCTCCGTAATGATGAGTAATTGCTGGGATTGCCAAACAAAGCCATTAAAGAGGGGAGATACGCAACACCCAAAGCGCTCATCACCTTTTACAAAATCAGCGATGGTGTTTACACCCTGTGGGTGTAAAGCAAACGCTGCATCTTTAGAAGACCCTAAATTACTCTCTTCAATGAGTTGCCGAATTGACTCGAGTCGTCCTGCACTCTCTGCACAAATTAGGATGCGCCATTCATTTTGAGAAACTAATTGCCGCAAGCGCTTGAGGGGATCGGCATCGCGTCGATGAATGGCGACATCTGGTAATTGGGTAAAGACAGGTTCCGTCGCTGAATCCAATGCGGCTTGCGTTTGGAGCACAAAGCGCGGATAGGACTTCGCAATCGTATAAAACTGCTCTAAGCTCAAGAACAAATCCTGAGGCTTTAGCACAGGACGCTCGAGATCGTGCTTTAGAAAAGCATAGCGTTGCTCGGTATCTTTCCAGAACTGCGTGATACTGGTTTCAATATCACCCACATAGCCAAGACAAATATCGCTGCGACTATCCTCTTGATCGCTGCGCACAAAGTAATCAAAGACGGTGGCGGTCTCATCAAAAAACAGCGGCAGGTAAGACTCAATCCCCGCCGTCGGAATTCCAGTACTTACATCCTTGTAGATTGAGCAGCGAGTTGGGTCTCCCTCAAAATACTCGCGCCAGCGCCCTCGAAAGGCAGTGCGTGAGGCCTCATCAAACGGAAACTCATGACCGGGCAGTAAGCGGATTTCTTTCACCGGATACAAGCTGCGTTGCGTATCTGGATCGAAAGCACGGATATGTTCAATCTCATCGCCAAAGAGATCGAGGCGATAGGGGAGGGATGACCCCATTGGGAACAGATCAATTAAGCCACCCCGAATGCTGTACTCGCCAGGGCGCATCACTGCACTAACGGGATCGTAACCCGCCTGTTGCAATTGCAAACGTAGAGCCTCTTCATTTAAGCGCTCGCCTTGGCAAAAGAAAAAAGTATGAGCGGATAAAAATGCGGGTGGGGCAAGCCGCTGCAATGCGGTGGTCACTGGCATTAGGATCAGATCGCAGGTGCCGTTTTGCATTTCATAGAGAGTGGCCAAGCGCTCCGAGATTAAATCTTGATGCGGTGAGAAATGATCGTAGGGCAGGATCTCCCAATCTGGCAGTAAGCGAATGCGCAATTGCGGAGCAAAGCTCGGAATCTCCTCCAGTAAGCGCTGGGCATCGGTCGCATTGGCGCAGAGCACCACAAACTGGCTGTAATTGCTGCGATAGGCGCCTGCCATTTGTGCGAGAAGCGCGGCATCGGCTGAGCCAACAATGGAATCGAAGGTAAAGCGCTGCCCCGCCCGTAGCACGGGAATAGGGGGTGTAAGTAAAGCAGCAGGCCTTGGCGCTGCCGCTGGATTGACAGCATCCGACATCTAGAAGCATTATAGAATCAGGTATGTATCCCATTCTGAACCTGCCATGGCAAGACTAACTAAACCTTGCCATGCCGTATTGCCCTCTGCGGGCATGGGCGTACGCTTGGGTGGCGATCAGCCTAAACAGTTTCGGCATTTGGCAGGTAAGCCCATGTTGCTTTATGCCTTGGATGCTTTCTTTGCCTGCCCTAAGGTGAACTCGGTCTGGATCGGCATGAGTCCTGGCTCAAACTCTTTGATTCATGACCTTAAATCACGTTACCCTCATCCGGTTAAACGCTTTGAATTCCTGGAAACAGGTGGCCCCACTCGGCAGCAAACGGTCTTAAATACACTTGCGGCAATGCTTGATCTAGGAGTTGATCCGCAGGATTGGGTATTAGTGCACGATGCAGCCCGCCCAGGAATCACCCCTGAATTGATTGCCAGGCTCATCACTTTAGTCAAAGCTCAAGAGCAAACTGAGAGTCACCATCAGACATTGCAATCCGGTGGTCTCTTAGCAATGCCGGTTGCCGATACGATGAAAGAGACCACGCACGATGCGATGCGTGCCAAGACGACGATTGATCGCTCGCATCTGTGGCAAGCACAAACCCCACAGATGTTTCCTCTCAAAGTGCTCCATGATGCATTAAGTCAGGCCATTGAAGCGGGGGCCAATATTACCGATGAAGCGAGCGCGATTGAGCGCTTAGGTGGGCAACCTCTTTTGGTCGAGGGTGCTACCCGGAACTTCAAGGTAACCCATCCTGCAGATTGGGAGTTGATGGAGCTAGTTCTCAGTGAGCGTCGGTAAAATAGTGCCATGACAAGCAGCATTCCATTTCGGATCGGGCAGGGGTATGACATTCATGCTCTGGTACCCGATCGCAAATTGATTCTGGGGGGAGTAACCATTCCCTATGAAAAGGGTCTGCTTGGTCACTCGGATGCTGACGCACTCCTGCACGCCATTACCGATGCACTCTTGGGTGCCGCTGGTCTGCATGACATTGGGCAAATGTTCCCCGATGACGATGCGCGCTTCAAAGACATGGATAGCCGAGTGCTACTGCGAGCAGCCTTACAAAAGGTCCAAGCTGTGGGGTATCAGGTTGGCAATGTCGATGCTACTGTCATCTGTCAAAAGCCAAAATTAGCCCCGTATATTCCGGAGATGGTGCGCCACATTGCGAGCGACCTGAAGGTGACCGATAGCCACATTAATTTGAAAGCCAAAACCAATGAATCCCTAGGCCATCTGGGTCGGGGTGAGGGAATCGCAGTCCACGCCGTGGCTCTCCTCTATAAGGCATTGTAGAATCTACCTTTTACGTGAATTCTGAGCCGGTTCGTGTCTGCATCGCTGAAATAGCGAGGATGGCGAAATTGGTAGACGCACCAGGTTTAGGTCCTGACGCCAGAAATGGTGTGGGGGTTCGAGTCCCCCTCCTCGCACCACACGGCTGCTTGGCTTAGTCTTCACATCTAACCTTCATTAAAGAGGCTGCAGTGCAAATCGAAAACTTAGGTAGCTTAGATCGCAAAATTACTCTCCAATTTAATCGTGCTGATGTGAATCAAGCACGCGAAGCACGTTTGAATAAGATTGGTAAATCCATGAAGATGCCTGGCTTTCGTCCAGGTAAGGTGCCCAAGAAAATGGTGGAGCAGCAGTATGGCCTGCAAGTAGATTTTGAGGTTCAGTACGACAAAGCCTCGCAACTCTTTTATGAGGTCAGCAAAAAAGAAGGAATCAAATTAGCTAGCCAGCCCCGCTTAGAACCCAAAAGTGAGATTGGTGCCGACGAAGTGGTCTTCGACGCTTTCTTTGAGGTCTTGCCCGAAGTGAAGATTGGGGACTTCAGTGGCTCCGAATTAACCTGCTACACCACCGATGTGAACGATCCAGAAATCGATCGCGCATTGGATGTGTTGCGTAAACAGCGCGTGCATTACCACTCGCGTGGTGAGGCAGGCGAGCATGGTGACGGCGGTGCTGACACGAGTGCTCAAACAGATGATCAAGTCACCCTTGATTTTGTGGGCACGATTGATGGTGTGGAGTTTGCAGGCGGTAAAGCTGACGACTTCAAATTCGTAATCGGTGCCGGTCAGATGTTGCCCGAGTTTGAGGCCGCAGCCTTAGGTCTTAAAAAGGGCGAGAGCAAAACCTTCCCTTTAAGCTTCCCAGCGGAATACCATGGTAAAGAAGTGGCAGGTAAAACCGCTCAGTTCACAATCACCATCAAGGATGTCGCCTGGCCTCATTTACCTCCTGTTGACGATGAGTTTGCCAAATCCCTTGGGATTACCGAAGGTGGCGTCGAGAAGATGCGCAGTGAGATTAAGGCCAATATGGAGCGTGAGGTGAAGCGGCGCAGCGAGGCTCTCCTTAAGAATCAGGTCATGGAAGAGCTAATCAAGCAATGCCAACTCGATGTGCCTAAATCACTAATTACCAGCGAACAAGAACGTTTAGTAGAAGGCGCGCGTCAGGACCTGATGCAACGCGGCATCCCCAATGCAAAGGATGCGCCGATTCCTGCCGAGATGTTTGCTGAGCAGGCTGATAAGCGCGTGCGTCTTGGATTGATTCTGTCGGATCTGGTGAAGCTTCATAACTTAACCGCGACCCCTGATCAAATTAAAGCGTCGATCGAAGAGACCGCCGCGACCTACGAGGACCCCAAAGAGGTAGTGCGCTGGTATTACAGTGATCCGAGCCGCCTCAAGGAGGTCGAAGCAGTGGTTCTTGAGGAGAACGTGGTGAAGCACATTTGCGGCCTTGCGAAAGTAGCCGACAAATCGGTTAGTTTCGAAGAGCTCAGCAAAATGAGTTAATCTAGTAGCCAATGATTAATCTGGAAAGTTAATGAGCATGAGCGCACTTGAAACCCAAGCCCTTGGTTTAGTTCCAATGGTGGTAGAAACCTCCGGACGAGGAGAGCGTGCCTACGACATCTACTCACGTCTATTAAAAGAGCGGGTGGTGTTTCTGGTGGGTGAGGTCAATGATCAAACCGCCAACTTAGTGATTGCGCAATTACTATTTCTGGAGAGTGAGAACCCCGACAAGGAGATCTCGCTTTATATCAATTCTCCTGGTGGATCGGTCTCTGCTGGTTTAGCAATCTACGACACCATGCAATTCATTAAGCCCCATGTAAGTACCTTGTGCATGGGAATGGCTGCCAGTATGGGTGCTTTCTTACTGGCCGCTGGTGAAAAGGGCAAGCGCTACGCCTTGCCCAATGCGCGCGTGATGATTCATCAGCCATTAGGTGGTGCACGCGGTCAGGCCTCCGATATTGAGATCCAAGCTCGCGAGATCTTGTACTTGCGCGAACGCTTGAACACGATCTTATCGCAACGCACAGGCCAAACGATCGAGACCATCGCTAAAGATACCGATCGCGATAATTTCATGTCAGCTGAGCAAGCACGTGATTATGGCCTGGTTGATAAAGTGATCGATCAGCGCGGTAGCTAATACCTAGATTAAGCGATGAGCGAAACTACCACCACGGATAAAACGCTGTACTGTTCCTTCTGTGGCAAAAGCCAGCATGAGGTCAAAAAACTAATTGCTGGCCCATCGGTGTTTATTTGTGACGAGTGCATCGATCTATGCACCGATATTATTCAAGAAGAAATTGCGAAAGAGCCGCTGGCTAACAAAGGAGATGCCTTACCATCCCCTCAAGAGATTCGCTTAAACCTTGATCAATATGTAATCGGTCAAGATCTCGCCAAGAAAACCTTAGCAGTCGCTGTTTACAACCATTACAAGCGCTTATTGCATCTGCCCCCACCGAAAGTGAAGAAGGCGGAAGGCGACAAAGCGGAAGCACCTAAAGATAATAAGAAAACGGCCGCCCAAGCAGGCAACAACAAGCCACTGGTCGATGGTGTGGAGTTAGCCAAGAGCAATATTCTATTAATTGGCCCTACTGGTTCCGGCAAAACCTTGTTGGCACAGACCTTGGCCCGCATGCTGGATGTGCCCTTTGTGATGGCCGACGCCACTACATTGACCGAAGCTGGATACGTGGGCGAGGATGTTGAGAACATCATTCAGAAGCTCTTGCAAAATTGCGACTACAACATTGAGAAAGCCGAGCGTGGCATTGTGTATATCGATGAGATCGATAAGATCTCTCGTAAATCGGATAACCCATCGATTACCCGTGATGTCTCGGGTGAGGGTGTGCAACAGGCTCTACTCAAGTTGATTGAAGGCACGATGGCCTCGGTGCCCCCTCAGGGCGGACGCAAACATCCCAATCAAGATTTCTTACAGGTCGATACCACCAACATCCTCTTTATTTGTGGTGGCGCCTTTGATGGCCTAGAGAAAGTCATTGCGCAGCGCACCCAAAAGACGGGTATTGGTTTTGGAGCAGAAGTTGCTGCCAAAGACAGTCGAGGTATTGGCCAGCTCTTGGCAGAAGTAGAACCCGAAGATCTCATCAAGTTTGGTTTGATTCCGGAGTTAATTGGTCGTTTACCAGTACTTGCAACCTTAGCGGAGCTTGATGAGACCGCCTTGGTCGCCATTTTGACCGAACCTAAAAACGCACTGGTAAAGCAATACCAAGCCTTGCTTGGGATGGAGGGCGTGGAGTTAGAGGTTCGCCCCGAGGCCTTAAGTGCGATTGCGAAGAAGGCGATTGCTCGTAAAACTGGTGCCCGAGGCCTGCGATCTCTGCTCGAAGGCGTGCTGATGGATGTGATGTACGAACTTCCATCGATGAAGAATGTCCAAAAAGTTGTGATTGACGAGAGTACCGTGCAATCTGGCGCTAAGCCTTTGATTGTGTACAAGCAGGGTGGCGATGACGCGGAGTCATCCCTAAGCAAAAAGGCTTAGGCCTTAGTCATAAAACTCCCTGAAATCAAGCCGTTTTTGCAAAATTAACCCTAATTTGGGGTATTTTTGATCTTTTTTGTATGATTGGTATTGAGTTTTTCGATGAACTCCCCACATAGGTAGTATGCTAGTCATAGAACTAACTGGAGAACAACGCAATGCCAGGACAATTATTACTTCCTTCTGAACCCATCCAGTTACCTTTGTTGCCCTTAAGGGACGTGGTGGTCTTTCCCCATATGGTGATCCCATTGTTTGTGGGTCGCCCCAAATCGATTAAGGCCCTTGAGGCCGCGATGGAGACCGGTAAGAGTGTCTTGCTGGTGGCACAAAAAGCCGCCGCCAAAGATGAGCCCTCGGTTGAGGACCTGTATGAGGTGGGCTGCATTGCCAGCATCCTGCAAATGCTCAAACTCCCGGACGGTACCGTGAAGGTTCTCGTTGAAGGCTCGCAACGGGCTGAAGTCAGTCAGATTGAAGATAGCTTGGGCTACTTCAGTTGCGAGGCCACTCCTAAAGAGATTGAGGTGGTCGACGCGCACGAGACTGAAGCACTGCGCCGTGCGATCATGGCTCAGTTTGATCAATACGTCAAACTTAATAAAAAAATCCCCCAAGAGATCTTGGCATCGCTTGCAGGAATTGATGATCCCAGCCGCTTAGCTGACACCATTTGCGCGCATTTGCCAGTAAAACTTGAGCAAAAGCAGCGCCTATTGGAAATGAACGGTGTGATGCAACGCTTAGAAAGTCTCTTAACGGATCTTGAGAGCGAAATCGATATCTTGCAAGTTGAGAAGCGGATTCGTGGTCGCGTGAAGCGCCAGATGGAAAAGAGTCAGCGCGAGTACTACCTCAACGAGCAGGTGAAAGCCATTCAGAAAGAACTGGGTGAGGGCGAAGAGGGCGCAGACCTTGAAGAGCTGGAGAAGCGCATTAAAGCGGCACGCATGCCCAAAGAGGCTTTGAAGAAGGCCGAGTCTGAGCTCAAGAAATTAAAACTCATGTCACCGATGTCAGCGGAGGCAACGGTGATCCGTAACTTCATCGATACCTTGGTGAACTTGCCATGGCGCAAGAAGAGCAAAATTAATAACGACTTGAGTAATGCTGAAAAGGTATTGAACGAGGACCATTATGGGCTCGACAAAGTCAAAGAGCGCATTCTGGAGTACCTTGCGGTTCAGCAACGGGTAGATCGCGTGAAAGCACCCATTCTATGTTTGGTTGGACCGCCCGGAGTCGGTAAGACCTCACTTGGACAATCGGTTGCACGCGCAACGAACCGTAAGTTTGTGCGCATGGCCTTGGGTGGAGTCCGGGATGAGTCGGAGATTCGGGGGCATCGTCGTACCTATATTGGTTCAATGCCAGGCAAGATTCTGAGTAGTCTCACTAAGGTTGGTGTTCGTAATCCATTGTTCCTACTTGATGAAGTGGATAAGATGGGTATGGATTTCCGTGGCGATCCCGCGAGCGCTCTGCTTGAGGTTCTGGACCCAGAGCAAAACCATACCTTCCAAGATCACTATGTTGAAGTGGACTTTGATCTCTCGGATGTGATGTTTGTGGCAACTGCCAATTCACTTAACATCCCGGGACCCCTGCTCGATCGCATGGAAGTAATCCGCCTAGCCGGTTATACCGAGGATGAGAAACTCAGTATTGCGAAGAACTACCTCATTCCAAAACAAAATAAGAACAATGGCTTGAAAGACGGTGAACTCACCATTGATGAGAGCGCAATTCGGAACATCATTCGTTATTACACGCGCGAGGCAGGTGTTCGTGCACTCGAGCGCGAGATTAGCAAAATCTGCCGCAAGACCGTGAAGATGCTGCTCCTCAAAAAAGAGAGTGCGCCCATCAAAGTCGATGCCGATAATCTCGAGAAATTCCTATCGGTACGCATGTTTGACTTTGGCTCCGCCGCAAAGGAGAACCAAGTTGGGCAGGTTACGGGTCTGGCATGGACAGAGGTTGGTGGTGATTTGCTCACGATTGAAGCAGCTCTGATGCCAGGTAAAGGTACGATCACTCGTACTGGCTCCATTGGTGATGTCATGAAAGAATCCGTCGAGGCTGCCAGAACGGTGGTGCGCTCGCGCGCCAAGGGACTCGGTATTGTGGATGAGGCCTTTGAGAAGAAGGACATTCATATTCACTTCCCGGAGGGTGCCACCCCCAAAGATGGTCCATCGGCAGGTATTGCAATCACCACCGCACTGGTCTCGGTATTTACCGGAATCCCCGTGCGCTCTGATATCGCCATGACTGGTGAGATTACCTTGCGAGGCGAGGTCCTTCCAATTGGCGGCCTGAAAGAAAAACTCTTGGCAGCACACCGTGGCGGGATTAAGTTGGTCCTGATTCCGGAAGAGAACGTCAAAGATTTAATTGATATTCCGGATAATGTGAAGAATGCGATCGAGATTGTCCCAGTTCGCTGGATTGATAAGGTCTTGGAACTTGCCTTAGAGCGCAAGGCCGAGCCTCTACCCGATCCCAGCCCTGAGGAGTTAGCTAAAAAGGCCGCCGAGGCTGCTAAGCAAACCAGCAGCCCTGCGAGTGGAGACGTCATCAAACATTAAGTTACAATCTCGGTTGTCAGTTTTAAGGGTGCTTAGCTCAGCTGGTAGAGCGTCTGCCTTACACGCAGAATGTCAGCGGTTCGATCCCGTTAGCACCCACCATTCTTTTTAATCCATGCTCGACTCCGTTCGTAAACACCAAAAACTAGCGCAGATCATTCTGTTGATCTTTATCGTCCCATCATTTGCGCTCTTTGGTATCTCGAGCTATACGGATTTCTTTGACAAAGATACCGATTTGGTCAAGATTGATGGCAAACCCATTACCACCCAAGAGGTGGATAACAATGCTAAGCGTCAAGCCGAGCGATTTGGTGGAACTAGTCAAATTGCGCAGAGTCTGCCATTCCGACAAGCCGTATTAGATGAGTTGATTCAGCAGCGTCTCTTGGCATTTGCCGTACGCGACCTCAAACTCAGTATTAGCAATGCCTACCTCAGTCAAAGCTTAGCGCAGATCCCAGAGATCAAGGCCATGTACAAACCCGATGGTAGTTTTGACTCTGCCCGCTATCGTCAACTATTAGCCAATGTGGGCATGACCGTTGATCAATTTGAGAATGCTCAACGCTTTGATCTCATGATTCAGCAACTGGTTACCGCAGTGGCGCGTACCGAGTTACCAAATCCAAAATTAGCAAGCATGATCTCAACCATGTATGAGACCGAACGTCAGGTTCAATCTTTACGATTTACAGCCAATGAGTTTGTAAACAAAGTGAACCCAACCGATGCTCAATTGCAGGAGTATTACCAGGCTAATACCAAACTCTTTGAGTCTCCTGAGACCATCGATGTGGAGTTCCTGGTTCTCAAAGCTGATCCGAAAGAAGACGCTAAAGTATTTAATGACAAGGCTGATCAGTTCGCCAACATCACCTATGATCAAGCAGACAGTCTTAAACCAGCAGCGGATAAATTAAAGCTCTCCATTCAGTCGGCCAAAGGGGTGGGGCGTAATGGTCAAGCGAGTCTTTCCAAAGATCATCCCATGAATGATCGACGCGTGGTGCAAGCGCTATTTAATGATGAAGCACTCAAGAACAAACGTAATATCGAAGCAGTACAAATTGCCCCTGGCACCTTTGTATCGGCGCGCGTAGTAACGTTCAACCCCTCTAAAGTTTTACCCTACAAAGAGGTGAGTGCTGAAGTGCGCCGCCAATACAGTCTGAAGGCTGCCCAAAAACTAGCAGCCGAAGCAGCGGGCACGCGCTTTGAGGTCCTACAAAAGAACCCGAATGACACCAATGGTTTTGGTAAGCCAGTATGGGTCTCGCGTAATAAGCCAATCGATCTTATTGGCCCACAACTCGATGCGGTCATGGCGGTTGATCCAGCCAAACTACCTGTAGTGGTATCTGCTCAAGGCTCGGATGGCGGAATCACTTTGTATCGCATTGATCAAGTGCGTCAACCACCAGCTGCAGACCCTAAAATGAGAGCTGCACAAGCACAGCAAATGGAAGCGTTAGCAGCTCAAGCAGAGTTTGCGGCCTTCCTCAATCACATGCGCATCTTGGCAGATGTGAAGATTATCAATCCTCTAAAGTAGTATTGTTCGTGGAGGATTTCTATCAATCACCAGAATTCATGGAAAAACTTCAGGCAGTCGCTAAGAAAAATCCTGACCTGCCAGTTTCGATGATTGAAGATATTTTGATTGGCCTAGATCAAGTTAGTGCAAATCAGACCACTAATTATCATTTTGAATCAGATCTGACCTGATCTTATTGCTAGGGATAGGGTTTTCATTCTTATCCCACGTTAGCAACAAACCTAATTAGTTTTAAGAAGCTCTCGGTATGGTTCGAGAGCCTTCCAGACATTATTAAACAGGATTGGTTGTGCCTGTTCATTTGGATGAATCCGATCCGCCTGAAATAACTCAGGCCGTGTAGCAACACCTTCTAGAAAAAAAGGCAGCAGGGGAACTTGCTCCGACTGCGATAGGGTCACAAACAGCCGCGCAAACTGCTTGGTATATTCCTGACCATAGTTGGGAGGGATTTGCATCCCTAGTAGCAAGACCTCAGCACCACTTTTCTTACTCATCACGATCATCTCTTTGAGGTTTTTCTGAGTCGCTGCGAGTGAGAGTCCTCGCAAGGCATCGTTGGCGCCCAGCTCAATAATCACTAAACGAGGTTTGATACGTTTTAAGAGATCTGGCAGACGACTTAAGCCACCTGCAGTGGTCTCACCGCTAATGCTGGCATTGGCAACTTGCCAAATACTGCCATCCTTACGTAATTGATTTTGGAGCAATCCCACCCAACCGGTGCCGCGTGGCAGTCCGTACTCTGCAGAAAGGCTATCGCCCAGAACGAGGAGTTGTGGAGTCGCGCTTGGGGTCTTAGCAGTTTGTGCCTGCACGGGTGCGGCACTGACGAGTAAGATGGAGGCCAATCCAACAACAAATTGTTTAAACAAGGGATTCACATTGACTATTGTGCATGAATCTGCCCCAGTCTTGCAGGCCAAAGGTGTGGGTAAAACAGTTCAGACCAGTGATGGGCTGCTTGCCATTTTGCAAGACATTAATTTCACGATTCGATCAGGAGAGTCGGTTGCCATCGTGGGAGCATCGGGATCTGGTAAGAGCACACTGTTGGGATTGATGGCTGGCCTAGATCTACCCACGAGCGGCTCGATTGAGCTTATGCAACAGGATCTTGGTCGATTGGATGAAGACGGTCGGGCAAGGCTCAGGGGTCAGTTCGTGGGCTTTGTGTTTCAGTCCTTTCAGCTAGTACCGCATCTCAATGCCCTCGAAAACGTCATGCTACCTTTGGAGATCCGCGGTACGCCCCTCTCTCAAGCACGTGAGCTCGCAGCCGATTGCCTCGCACGCGTCGGTTTATCGCAACGCTTGATGCATTACCCAAAAACCTTATCCGGTGGTGAACAACAACGCGTAGCCTTAGCCCGTGCATTTGTGAGCCAGCCATCCATTCTGTTTGCCGATGAGCCCACTGGTAGTTTGGATGAGACTAGCGGTTCCAAAGTCATTGAACTCCTTTTTGAGCTCAACCGTGAGAACGGCTCCACCTTAATCCTAGTAACCCATGACCCTCAACTCGCAAGGCGCTGCAGCCGTCAGTTAACCCTGCAAGGTGGTCGTCTGGTCTAAAACAAGGACTGGGGTCGCTGGGATCTTATAATTACATGATGTCCTTTTTCCGTTGTCTGCCCGGGGCCGATGCCCTCTCTGTATTCCGTCAACAACGGCTTCTGAGTCACCTCCATCAGGAAGGGATTGAACTTCAGTCGATTCAGGCTCAGTATCTCCACTTTGTTTGGTCCACCAATGAGTTAACAAGCGATGAGCTCGCGACCCTCGAGGCACTACTGCAGTATGGTGAACCATTTGAAGCAAAAGCAGCGCCTAATCGTGCGATCGTGATTCCACGTTTTGGCACGGTTTCTCCGTGGGCAAGTAAGGCGACGGATATCGCCCATCAGTGCGGATTAAAAGTCCTTCGAATTGAACGCGGTATTCGTTACCAATGGAGCGCAAAACGCACGCTCAACCCAGAACAAGAACGTATTCTCCACGCCAGCCTGTTTGATCGCATGACCGAGGTCATCATTGCTTCCCCAGATGAGGCGAACGCCCTCTATCAAACCTTACCCGATCGCCCATTCACTCGGATTGATGTCATTGGTTTGGGTCAAAAGGCACTGGATGATGCAAATCAATCGCTCGGCTTAGCACTCTCTACCGATGAGATCGCTTATCTGGAGGAGAACTTCAGGCGCTTAGGTCGCAATCCTAGCGATGTGGAGTTGATCATGTTTGCCCAGGCAAATAGTGAACACTGTCGCCACAAAATCTTTAATGCGAGTTGGACAATCGATGGAAAGGAGCAAGAGCATTCGCTCTTTGCCATGATTCGGAACACGCACCGCTTGCAACCCAAAGGGACAGTAGTGGCTTACTCGGATAACTCGGCCATTATGGAAGGGTGCGAAGCGGATATATGGAGCTCCACGGGGCCCGCAGGGCAATACCACACCAAGCGAGTCCTAGTACACACCTTAATGAAGGTTGAGACCCACAACCATCCCACTGCGATTGCTCCGTTCCAGGGGGCGGCTACGGGATCGGGTGGAGAGATCCGTGATGAGGGCGCAACCGGTATTGGTGGCAAACCCAAAGCAGGTCTTACTGGGTTTTCGGTATCGAACTTGCATATTCCTGGAACGAACTTGCCATGGGAGCAAAAGCCCTACGGCAAACCAGAGCGGATCGCGACCCCCTTACAAATCATGATCGATGGCCCATTGGGTGGCGCCGCCTTTAATAACGAGTTTGGTCGCCCTAATCTGGGAGGGTATTTCAGGGTCTTTGAGCAAACGATTGCAGGCAAGCGCCGCGGTTATCACAAGCCCATCATGATCGCGGGCGGGATTGGTGCGATTGAAGACATTCACACCCATAAGAAAACCATTCTAGATGGCGATCTACTAATTCAGTTGGGTGGCCCAGGGATGCGCATTGGTATGGGTGGTGGGACAGCAAGCTCCATGGCAACCGGAACCAACACCGCCGATCTTGACTTTGACTCCGTGCAGCGTGGTAACCCGGAGATTGAGCGTCGTGCGCAAGAGGTGATTAATCAATGCCGAGCATTAGGGGAGAACAACCCCATTGTGTCAATCCATGATGTCGGAGCAGGTGGTTTATCGAATGCATTTCCTGAGCTCGCTGACAGCGCCAAGCTCGGTGCGCAATTTGAGCTACGCAACATTCCGCTGGAAGAGAGCGGTATGAGTCCTGCCGAGGTCTGGTGCAATGAATCGCAAGAGCGCTATGTGATTGCGATCCACGCTAAAGACCTTGAGCGCTTTGCCGCTCTTTGCGAGCGGGAGCGTTGCCCCTATGCCGTCGTGGGCCACACCACGCAAGAGCGTCAACTGCAATTGCACGATCAGCAGCAAAGCGCTAACCCAGATCAACAGTATCCAATTGATATGCCCATGGAGGTGCTCCTAGGTAAGCCTCCCAAAATGCACCGTAATGTAGAAAGTACGCAGGAGCAGTTTGCCCCCATCAATTGCAATGAGATTGATCTCAAAGTGGCGATTGAGGCGGTATTACAACAACCAACGGTAGCCAGTAAATCATTCTTAATCACGATCGGGGATCGCACCGTGGGTGGCTTGAACTCGCGGGACCCATTTGTGGGTCCATGGCAAGTACCGGTGGCTGATTGCGCGGTCACCACCATGGACTATCAGGGTTATCGTGGAGAAGCGATGAGTATGGGTGAGCGCACCCCCGTGGCTCTGTTTAATGCGCCAGCAGCAGCCAAGATGGCAGTAGGTGAAGCCATCACGAATATTCTGGCAGCAGATGTCCGAGGAATTGAAGACATTAAGCTCTCAGCGAACTGGATGGCTGCCTGTGGTCAAGCGGGCGAGGATGCCAAACTCTTTGCCTCAGTCGAGGCGGTCGGTATGGAACTTTGTCCGGCCTTAGGAATCTCGATCCCAGTGGGGAAAGATTCTTTATCAATGGCCACGACCTGGCAGGATCAGAATCAAACCAAACAAGTGATTGCACCGGTCTCACTAATCATCTCAGCGTTTGCCCCAGTGCAAGATGTTCATAAAACACTCACACCGCAGCTCAACACCGAGATCGCAGATACCGAGCTGATTCTGATTGATCTAGGGTGCAATCAAAATCGCATGGCAGGTAGCATTCTTACCCAAGTGTTTGATCAAACCGATTTTGAGGCACCCTCCGTTGACAGACCTGAGGTCCTCAAAGGATTTGCCAACGCGATTACACAACTGCGTGCCAAACAAATGGTCTTGGCCTATCACGACCGTTCGGACGGAGGACTCCTCGCCTGTATTGCCGAAATGGCCTTTGCTACTCACCGCGGTATTTCGATCAATGTTGATCTACTTTGCATTGATGCGCGGACCGAACAAGATTATGGTGATGCGAAGAACTGGGCTAGCCAAGTGAGTGGTCGACGCCACGAGCAAACCATACGGGCACTCTTTAATGAAGAGCTTGGAGTGGTCATTCAGATTGAACGGTCCCAGCGCGATCAGGTATTTGCTATCTTGCGAGAGCAGGGCATCAGTGCCTATAGCCATGTGATTGGCAAAGCCAATCAAAACGACACCCTAGAGATCTGGCGAGATGCCAAATGTATCTATACAGAGAGCCGCATCACCTTGCAAAAACTTTGGCAAAACACCAGCTATCAAATTGCGCGCCTGCGCGATAATCCCGAATGCGTCGATAGTGAGTTCAATGCCTTAGATGACGCCAAGGACCCGGGTATGAGCCCGAAACTCACGTTTGATCCCAGTAAAAATATCAGTGCGCCATATCTCCAACAGGTAAGTCGTCCAAAGATCGCAATCTTGCGCGAGCAAGGCGTGAACTCGCATCTGGAGATGGCGTATGCGATGGATCTTGCCGGCTTCGCCACGCATGATGTACATATGAGCGATTTACTGGCTGGCAGAGCCCATCTGAAGGACTTTCAAGGCTTAGTAGCCTGCGGTGGATTTAGCTACGGCGATGTATTGGGAGCGGGTGAGGGTTGGGCAAAGACCATTTTGTTTAACCAGATGCTCAGTGATCAGTTCAAGGCATTTTTCAATCGCTCGGACAGCTTTGCCTTGGGTGTTTGCAATGGCTGTCAGATGATGAGTAATTTATCGAAACTCATTCCGGGGGCGGATGCGTGGCCGAAGTTCACGCGTAATCAATCGGAGCAATACGAAGCGCGTTTGGTGATGGTGGAAGTATTGGATTCACCATCGCTATTCTTTAAAGGGATGGAAGGCAGTCATTTACCCATCGCAGTAGCGCATGGTGAAGGGTATGCCAATTTTAAACACCAAGGTAATTATCAGCAGATTGAATCCAATCACTTAGCAGCCATGCGTTTTATTGATCACTACGGTAATCCAACTGAACGCTATCCCTTTAATCCCAATGGCTCACCCCATGGACTCACCAGCGTAACGACTGCTGATGGCCGCTTTACCGTGATGATGCCGCACCCCGAGCGCGTGTTCAGAAATGTGCAAATGAGTTGGTATCCCAAAGAATGGAACCAAAACGCCGATGGGGCAAGCCCCTGGTTGCGCATGTTCCGTAATGCCCGTGTTTGGGTGAACTAGGTGGCCAGTAATAAAACTAAATTTCCCCCTGTGACATTGTCGGAGTCAGGCGGAATTCGTTATCTCCATCTTGGTACTCCATGGATCCAAGGCGCGATGCGCATTCGCGATCCAAATGAGATCTATCTCGAGTACTCGCAGCAAATGATGGCATGGTTACTCTTTTTGCAGAGTAAGCCCAAGATGCAGGTCGCGCAATTGGGCTTGGGCACTGGCTCACTCGCGAAGTTCACCCTAGAGCATTGTCCCGATGTTGTGAATACGGTTGTCGAGCTAAACCCCGCAGTCATCCTGGCGGCGAGAACGATGTTTGCTTTACCCGACGACCATACGAAGCTACGAGTTCTACAGGAGGATGCCTTAGCCTTTGTGAATAACAAACGGCATCAGCAGCAGTTCGACGTCTTGCAAGTGGATTTATATGATGCGGATGCCAAAGGTCCCGTCTTAAGTTCGCTCGAGTTTTATCAAGGCTGTTACCGAACCTTAAAGACAGTTGGGGTGATGACCGTTAATCTGTTCTCACAACACAAAAGCTTTGACATTAATCTCAATCATATGTGTAAAGCCTTTCAGGGTAGGGTGCTGATATTCCCGGAATCGCACGATTGCAATGCCGTCGCGATCGCTTTCAAAGGACCAATGATCAAAATTGATTGGGAGCGTATTGTGCAGCGCGCCAAAATCATTGAGAAAACGACGGGATTGCCAACCAAGTCTTGGGCAAATGGCTTACGGGCTGTGAATGCCCACCAAGAAGAGCGACTGGTTATTTAAATAACCCTTTTCTTTTACATGTTTAGGTGTAATATTCGCTTTACACAACCTTTGTGGGGTATTAGCGATGACCGACACTACTTTTATTAGCCTTTTCATCCTCTTTGGCGCGTGTTTTGGGTTTATCACCTATGAACAACGTCACTTATTTAGTGAGGGTCCTCATAAGGCAAAGGGCTCGGATGACAGCCCATTTGAGACCCGCACCTTTTGGGTCCTGCTATGCGCATTACTCTGGCCAATCATGGTCGTTACCAGAGTCCACAGCGCTTGGATCATGCATAAACGCAGAAAACAAGCGAAGCCAGTCGCCTTACATTGAGATTTAAATCATCACCGAAGAGTGAAAACTGAAACAAAAAAGCCCAAGGCTAAAACCTTGGGCTTAATCGTTTAAGGGAAGACTTAAACGCTGACGGTATCCGCAACTTCACTAAAGTCTTTGATCTTGTCAAAGTTCATGTAGCGATACACATCATTGGCTTTGGCATTGACCGCTTGGAACTGTTCCAAGTACTCCGCCATGGTGGGTATGCGACCCAAGAGGGCGGCAACCGCAGCCAGCTCCGCAGAGGCTAAATACACCCGTGTATCAATTCCTAAGCGATTAGGGAAGTTACGTGTCGATGTAGAAACCGCTGAGGCACCCTTGCGCATCTGCGCTTGATTACCCATGCACAATGAACAACCTGGCGACTCCATGCGTGCACCGGTGCGACCCAAAATGCCGTAATAGCCTTCCTCAGTGAGGATCATGGCATCCATCTTGGTGGGTGGCGCAATCCATAAGCGCGTTGGAATATCCGTTTTACCTTCAAGGATCTTGCCGGCGGCACGGAAGTGACCGATATTGGTCATGCACGAACCAATAAATACCTCATCGATCTTGTCACCTTGAACCTCCGAGAGATATTTGACATCATCGGGATCGTTGGGGCAAGCCAAGATGGGTTCCTTGATCTCGTTCATATCGATCTCAATGATCTCGGCGTAATCTGCATTCTCATCGGCCTTGAGCAATTGTGGATTGGCAATCCAGCTCTCCATCGCCTTAATGCGACGCGCGAGCGTACGTTTATCTTCATAGCCATTCGCGATCATCCACTTCATGAGCGTAATGTTGGAGCGCATGTACTCAATGATGGGCTCTTTGTTGAGATGCACAGTGCAACCACCGGCTGAGCGCTCGGCCGATGCATCGGAAAGTTCAAAGGCTTGCTCAACCTTGAGATCAGGCAGGCCCTCAATCTCGAGGATGCGACCCGAGAACACATTCTTCTTGCCTTTCTTCTCAACGGTGAGTAAGCCACGCTTAATCGCAAAGAGGGGAATGGCATTCACTAAGTCGCGCAAAGTAATGCCCGGTTGCATTTGACCTTTAAAGCGAACCAAGACAGACTCGGGCATATCCAGAGGCATGACACCGGTGGCAGCCGCGAATGCGACCAGACCCGAGCCAGCGGGGAAGGAGATGCCAATTGGGAAACGAGTATGGCTATCACCACCCGTGCCACAGGTATCGGGCAGTAACAAACGGTTTAACCAACTGTGGATCACGCCATCGCCTGGGCGCAGTGAGACGCCACCGCGATTGGTCATAAACGATGGCAGTTCATGATGGGTACGAATGTCCACTGGCTTTGGATAGGCCGAGGTGTGGCAGAACGACTGCATCACTAGGTCCGCTGAGAATCCAAGGCAGGCGAGATCTTTGAGTTCATCGCGGGTCATGGGGCCAGTTGTATCTTGCGAACCAACGGTGGTCATATGGGGCTCGCAATAGGTTCCTGGACGAACGCCTTGACCTTCGGGCAAGCCACAGGCACGACCGACCATTTTCTGTGCCAAGCTAAAGCCCTTCTTGTTATCAGGTGGGCTAATCGGTACTCGGAACTCGGTTGATGCAGGTAAGCCTAATGAAGCACGCGCCTTGGCGGTTAAGCCGCGACCAATGATGAGTGGAATACGACCGCCGGCGCGGACCTCATCGAGAATCACCGGTGACTTCAGGGTGAACTCCGCAATCACTTTGCCATCTTTGAGCACTTTGCCTTCATAGGGGCGAAGCTCAATGACATCGCCCATATTCATTTGATTGACATCGAGCTCAATTGGCAGGGCACCCGCATCTTCCATGGTGTTAAAGAAGATCGGTGCAATCTTGCCACCTAAGCAAACGCCTCCATAGCGCTTATTGGGAACGAAGGGAATGTCTTGGCCAGTCCACCAAAGCACAGAGTTGGTAGCGGATTTACGAGACGATCCAGTGCCCACCACATCGCCCACATAGGCAATTTGATGACCCTTTTGTTTGAGTGCTTCAATTTGTTTCATGGGGCCACGCACTCCAGCCTCATCAGGCTCAATACCCGGACGGGGGTTTTTGAGCATGACGGTCGCATGGAGCGGAATATCTGGACGGCTCCAAGCATCGGGGGCCGGGGAGAGGTCATCAGTATTGGTCTCACCAGTTACCTTGAAAACCGTTAGGGTCATGGACTCAGGGACGGCGGGGCGGCTGGTAAACCACTCGGCATTCGCCCAGCTCTGAATAACAGCCTTAGCATTTGCATTACCTTTCTCTGCTAAGTCATTGACGTCATTAAAGTAATCAAACATGAGTAAGGTTTTCTTGAGGGCTTCGGTCGCGGCAGCGCCACACTCCTTATCCTCAAGCAATTCAACTAATGGCTTGATGTTGTAGCCCCCAAGCATGGTGCCCAAGAGTTCGGTCGCTTTGACACGAGAAATCACGGGGGACTGCAGCTTACCTTTAGCAACCGCATCCAAAAACTCAGCTTTCACCTTAGCGGCTTCATCCACCCCAGCAGGCACACGATAGGTAATTAAATCAAGGAGTTGTGCCTCTAAACCCTTGGGAGGGTTTTGCAGCATTTTGACCAATTCAGCGGTTTGATCCTTGGTTAATGGGAGGGCGGGGATGCCTTGCGCGGCACGTTCGGCTACGTGGGATTGGTATGCGTCTAACATAAGATTCCTGATCAGAAGTGGGCCAAAAGAACAGGCTATATTGTAAAACTTTACTGACAGCGGATCTAGTGAAAATACCCCTAATCCGCCTGATATTTACAGGATCTCTTCGTCCTTCAGAGCCCAAACCAGGGCAATCACCCAGCCAATTAAGGACCAACCTAAAAAGAGGTTCAGGGCAAAAATAGCCCCGGTATTGGCGCGTTTGCGGTAAAACGCAATCGCTAATGGGAGGAAGTAAAACAGGGATAAAAGGGTGATGAGGATGGCGAACAATAAACGCATTCCCAATTTTACTTAGGGCAAGTCCGAAGTCTCTTTTTTTCAATCCGCTCCAGCTATCGTTATAATTGCGTATTACCAACAGACGTTAAGCGATGACCAAATACGTTTTTGTCACTGGTGGTGTAGTTTCTTCTCTCGGAAAAGGAATTGCAGCCGCCTCGCTTGCCGCGATTCTTGAATCACGCGGCCTGAAAGTCACCCTCCTAAAATTAGACCCTTACATCAACGTTGACCCTGGAACGATGAGTCCGTTTCAGCACGGAGAAGTATTTGTGACCGAAGACGGGGCTGAGACCGATCTCGATTTGGGTCATTACGAGCGTTTTGTCAGCGCCAAGATGCGCAAGAGCAATAACTTCACCACCGGCCAAATTTATGAGTCGGTGATTCGCAAAGAGCGCCGTGGTGAGTATCTCGGCAAGACAGTTCAAGTGATTCCCCACATTACCAATGAGATTCAGGCCTTTGTGGAGAAGGGTGCTAAAGCCAGTCATGATGGCCATGCCGATATTGCCATTTGCGAGATTGGCGGTACCGTCGGTGATATTGAATCACTTCCGTTCTTGGAAGCAGCCCGCCAAATGAGCTTGCGACTTCCTAAAGGTGATTGCGCATTTGTCCATCTCACCCTAGTGCCCTGGATTCAGAGTGCGGGTGAGTTGAAGACCAAACCCACCCAACACTCGGTGCAAAAACTGCGCGAGATCGGGATTTTGCCAACGGTCTTATTGTGCCGTGCCGATCGCGAGATCCCCGATGACGAGCGCGCCAAGATCTCTTTGTTCTCGAATGTGCGTGAAGAAGCAGTGATCTCAGTGTGGGATGTCGATACGATTTATAAGATTCCGAAGATGCTGCATGAGCAGGGGATGGATGAGCTCTTATGCAAGGAGCTCAATATTCAAGCCAAACCTGCCGATCTCTCGATGTGGGATTCCTTGGTGTATGAGCTTGAGCATCCTCAATATGAGGTCACGATTGGTATGGTGGGTAAATATGTGGACCTCACCGAATCGTATAAATCATTGATTGAAGCACTACGCCATGCTGGCATTCACAATCACACCAAAATTAATATTCGCTACATTGACTCCGAGCGCCTTGAGCAGGGCAATCTAGAGTGTCTCTATGATCTCGATGCTATTTTGGTACCCGGTGGATTTGGTAAGCGCGGCACTGAAGGAAAAATTAAAGCCATTCAGTATGCGCGTGAGAACGACGTGCCATATTTAGGTATCTGTTTGGGAATGCAACTTGCTGTGATCGAGTTTGCTAGGCATGTTGCTAAGATTGAGGCGGCCAACAGCACCGAGTTTGATCCAGAGACCCCCAATCCAGTTGTGGCACTCATTACTGAGTGGCTCGACCGTGAGGGCAAGATTGAAAAACGTGCAGCCGACTCCGATATGGGCGGAACAATGCGCTTGGGTTCACAAAAATGCCCAGTGAAGCCCAATACACTTGCTCATAGCATTTATGGTGCTGAAGTAAATGAGCGTCACCGCCATCGCTATGAGGTGAATAATATCTACGCTCCAAAGCTTGAGAAGGCCGGCATGATTATTTCTGCGCGTACCCCCAATGAAGATCTGCCGGAGATGATGGAGTTGCCTAAATCGATGCATCCATGGTTCTTCGGTGTGCAGTTCCATCCCGAGTTCACCTCAACCCCAAGAGCCGGGCACCCCTTGTTCTTGGCGTACATCCGCGCTGCGCTCGCGCGTCAAACTGCTAAAACAGCAGTCGCTGCGTAATTGGATCTTTATGTTTAATCATTTGTGTGGCTTCGAGATTGGTTTAAACAAACCTTTCTTCTTGATTGCGGGCCCGTGCGTGATTGAGTCGGAGCAGTTTTCCATTGACACGGCTGGTCAGATCAAAGCAATTTGTGCCGATCTCAACATCCCCTTCATTTACAAGTCCTCCTTTGATAAAGCCAATCGTTCCTCAGGATCCTCGTTTCGGGGACTGGGAATGGAAAAGGGCTTGGCAATCTTAGAAAAGGTCAAGAAACAAATTGGCGTACCAGTCCTCACCGACGTACATGAAATCAGCGATGTGGCAGCGGTAGCCTCCGTAGTTGATGTCTTGCAAACCCCAGCGTTTCTCTGTCGCCAGACAGACTTCATTGCTGCTGTTGCTCAAAGTGGCAAACCAGTCAATATTAAGAAGGGGCAATTCTTATCCCCGTATGAGATGGGTAATGTAGTCGATAAAGCGCGGGCTGCTGCGCGTGAGAAAAATCTACCCGATCAATTTATGGTGTGCGAACGTGGTGCCAGCTTTGGCTATAACAACTTAGTCTCGGATATGCGTAGCCTCGCCATCATGCGCGCGACGCAAGCCCCCGTTGTGTTTGATGCAACCCATTCTGTGCAATTGCCCGGTGGTCAAGGCAGCAGTAGTGGTGGGCAGCGTGAGTTTGTGCCGGTGCTAGCGCGCGCAGCGGTAGCAGTCGGCATCAGCGGTCTCTTCATGGAAACCCATCCGGATCCAGCTAAGGCTTTATCGGATGGCCCCAATGCAGTGCCGCTCAATCACTTAAAAGAGCTATTAGCAACGCTGCAACAGTTGGATCGTGTTGTGAAACAAGCCAATATGTATTTAGAAGACCGATTTGTGGGTTGACCCTTAGTCAATCATCGACCTTCATCACCGAACAGATATTTAGGAGAGAGCATGAGCGCAATTGTTGACATTATTGGTCGTGAGATCCTGGACTCGCGTGGTAATCCCACCGTCGAGTGCGACGTTCTGTTGGAATCGGGTGTCATGGCACGTGCTGCGGTTCCATCTGGAGCCTCGACTGGCTCGCGCGAAGCAATCGAGTTGCGTGATGGTGATGCAAGTCGTTATCTGGGCAAAGGTGTACTAAAAGCCGTTGAGAACATCAATACCAAAATTGCTGAAACGGTATTGGGTCTAGATGCGAGTGAACAAGCGTTTCTGGATCGCACCTTGAATGATCTTGACGGTACCCACAATAAAGCCGGTCTTGGTGCAAACGCTACCTTAGCCGTATCGATGGCCGTAGCACGCGCCGCTGCAGAAGAGGCCGGCTTGCCACTCTATCGCTATTTTGGTGGCTCGGGCGCCATGCAATTGCCAGTACCGATGATGAACATCGTCAATGGCGGTGCCCACGCTAACAATAGTTTGGATATTCAAGAGTTCATGATCATGCCAGTGGGTGTGGATAGCTTTCGGGAGGCGCTGCGCTGTGGTGCCGAGGTCTTCCACGCACTCAAAAAAATATTGCACGATAAAAATATGCCAACCTCGGTAGGCGATGAAGGCGGCTTTGCGCCCAACTTCAAGAGCAATCAAGAGTGCCTAGAAACCATTCTGAGTGCGATTGAGAAAGCGGGCTATCACGCCGGTGATGATGTGTTGCTGGCCTTAGATTGTGCGGCGAGTGAGTTCTATAAAGATGGCAAGTACCATTTATCAGGCGAGGGTTTGCAACTGAGTTCTACCGAGTTTGCTGATTATCTCGGCAACCTAGCTAATCAGTTCCCGATCGTATCAATTGAAGACGGGATGCATGAGAGTGATTGGGACGGCTGGGCAACCTTAACTCAAAAGCTTGGTCAAACCATTCAGTTGGTTGGGGACGATCTATTTGTCACCAACACTCGCATTCTCAAAGAGGGGATCGATAAAGGCATTGCGAACTCGATTCTGATCAAGATCAACCAAATTGGCACACTCACTGAGACCTTTGCAGCGATCGAGATGGCTAAACGCGCTAATTACACCGCGGTGATCTCTCATCGCTCTGGTGAGACCGAAGACAGCACGATTGCGGATATTGCAGTGGGTACCAATGCTGGTCAAATTAAAACCGGTTCCCTGTCTCGCTCCGATCGGATCGCGAAGTACAACCAGCTCCTGCGCATTGAAGAGGATCTGGGTGATGTGGCGAGCTATCCCGGTAAGGCTGCATTCTACAACCTGCACAATTTAAAGTAAGCCTGCTTGCGTAATGCGCCTGATTATCTACTCGATGTTGGGGTTGCTGATCGTGATTCAGTATCCGCTCTGGTTTGGTCAGGGCGGATGGCTCAAGGCCTATGAGTTAGAGCGTCAGCTTGATGCGCAGATCCAGAAAAATAAAGCCTTAGAAATTCGGAACAATAAACTGGCTGGCGATGTAAAGGATTTAAAAGAGGGCACACGTGCAATTGAAGAACGGGCCCGATCAGAGCATGGGATGCTCAAAGAGGGCGAATATTTTGTGCAGATCGTGCCAAAAGAAGGCGCGCCTCAGAGCCCAAATACTACTCAGGTACCCGTACCCAAACAATAATTAGTGTCCTTTGGAAGGTGGTCGCACAGCATCGCTGAGCGTCGTGCTAGCGAAGGCTTGTTTGCAATCAACGGTATCAAAACGATATTGCATTCCACAAAAGTCGCAGCGAGTCTCTACGGCACCGAGTTCGGCCAATATGCTATCGACCTCTTCTTGACCTAACATTCGAATGACATCTGCGACTCGCTCACGCGAGCAACGGCAGGCAAACCGAACGAGGCGTATTGGAAAGCTACGCACACCAAAGCGCTCAGATTCTTCGAGAAATAAGCGACGCAATAAGGTCTCAGGCGCAACTTCTAAGAGCTCTTCATTGGTAATGGTGCTTCCTAGCATCTGAATGCGCTCCCAACCCTCGGACATCATCTTGGGGTCATATTGAGAGGCGCCACCGGCATCGGGCATGCGTTGCAATAAAAAACCGCCCAAGGATTTTGAACTTGAGGCGAGCCAGATACGGGTATCAATTTGTTCGGAGCGTTGCATATATTGCATGATGGCCTCTGCGACCGTTTCAATCGGCTCGTCCAAACCGGGGTGGGTGGAGGATGGTCGTTTTAATGCCACGATTCCTTGATAGGGTGTTTGGGATGGCTTGCGATCAATCGGATCGAGGGTGATGGCTAAGCGCCCTGAGCCCTCTGCATCAAGTAATTCAGCGAGAGTGGCATTGTCAGGAATTTGACCAAAATCGGGATTGAGGGTGACACTCGCCCGAATCTCAAGTTGGGATGTGCATTCAACTACCAAGAGCTGAATTGGCCCCTTACTCTGGGCTTGAATAATTAAAGTGCCATCGAGCTTGATGCTAGCCGTTAAGAGCGTGGCTGCTGCAATAAACTCGCCCATCACCTTTTGTACCGCCGGTGGGTCATTGCGCAGGGCCAAGATGTTCTGCCATGCACTACCAATCGAGACAAACTCACCCCGCACGGGGGCGCCGTCACACACAAAGACCAAAAGCTGATTCATCCGAAAAATATCCTAAGCAGTTCTGACCTGAGATAATACTGCCCATGCGTATTCGAACTCGTTTTGCCCCAAGCCCAACCGGCTTTATTCATTTAGGTAATCTGCGTAGTGCGTTATACCCCTGGGCCTTTGCGAGAAGCAAGGGCGGGGACTTCATCTTGCGGATTGAAGATACCGATCAAGAACGCTCCTCCCTCGAGGCCGTTGAGGTGATCTTAGAGGGAATGCATTGGCTGGGCTTAGATCCCGATGAGGGTCCCATCTATCAAATGCAACGCATGGACCGCTATCGTGAAGTTCTCAAGCAAATGCTCGCCGATGGCTCGGCATACTATTGTTATATGAGCGAAGATGAGCTCAATCGTTTGCGTGACCAGCAAATGGCTAATAAAGAGAAGCCTCGCTACAACGGCTTTTGGCGTCCCGAACCTGGCAAGACATTGCCAGAACCTCCCAAAGATGCTTTACCCGTAATTCGTTTTAAAAACCCAATTGGCGGCTCAGTCATTTGGAAAGATGCCGTTAAGGGGATGATTGAAATTAGTAACGATGAGTTAGATGATCTCATCATCGCCCGTCCCGATGGCACTCCCACCTATAACTTCTGTGTGGTAGTGGATGATCTCGACATGCAAATTACCCATGTGATTCGGGGCGATGATCATGTGAACAATACCCCACGGCAAATCAATATTATGAAAGCGCTTGGTGGTACGCCGCCGGTCTACGCGCACCTACCAACGGTCTTGGATGAGAGTGGCGAGAAGATGAGTAAGCGCAATGGTGCTCTGAGTGTGCGCGACTATCAAAAAATGGGCTATCTACCTGAAGCGGTCCTAAACTATCTCGCGCGCTTAGGCTGGTCGCACGGCGATGCTGAAGTCTTTACGCAAGAACAGTTTGTGAAATGGTTTGATTTGGAGCACTTGGGTCGCTCACCCGCACAACATAATCCCGAGAAACTACTCTGGCTTAATCACCACTATATTCAGCAGGGCGATGCAAAACGACTTGCGCAGTTGTGCATGCCGTTTATTCATCAGCAGGGGATTGATCTCTCGCAAGGCCCTGATTTTGAGTCCGTGGTTAACTTACTTAAAGATCGTGCGAACACCTTGTTAGAGATCGTCGAAGGTGCCAAGCTTTTCTATCAGGGCCGACCCAATCTCAGTAATGAGCAAATTTCACAAAATATTCCAAATGCTGTGATCCCAGCCATTGCTGATTTTAGAGAGCGACTAATAGCATCAAATCCCAAAACTAAGGAAGAGGTCGCCACTCAACTGAAAGCGACGCTCACTCAGTTTCAACTCAAGATGCCCGCCTTGGCAATGCCAATCCGGTATGCGCTATTTGCCACCACCCAAACGCCAGCGCTTGATGCGGTGATTGCGGTGATGGGTAAGGACGAAGTTGTCGAGCGTCTCTCAAAAATAGGCTAAAATCTTGGATTGTTTTGAAAGTGCACCAATATAAGGGGGTATAGCTCAGCTGGGAGAGCGCTTGCATGGCATGCAAGAGGTCAGCGGTTCGATCCCGCTTATCTCCACCAACAAAACAAGTAGTCCAAGGTCCCCATCGTCTAGAGGCCTAGGACATCACCCTTTCACGGTGAGTACGGGGGTTCGAATCCCCCTGGGGACGCCAGTCATGCAGTGACGCGCATGATGCAGTATCTGGAGCGGTAGTTCAGTTGGTTAGAATATCGGCCTGTCACGCCGAGGGTCGCGGGTTCGAGTCCCGTCCGCTCCGCCAATTTCCAAAAGCCACCTTCGGGTGGTTTTTTCATTTCCTGGTCATGAAAACCACTATCATTACAACAATATTCTCGTTTGAGGTATTTTTGTTAATTAACCATAGAGGAATTTCATGAAGAAAATTGCACTTGTAAGCGCAGCAGTATTAATGATGGGCACATCCGCTGTCATGGCCCAAAATAAACCACAGGCAGTCGTTGCTGTTGAAACTGCCCCAGGCGTCTTAAAAGTAGCTGAAGGTGTTCAGTTCCAAGGTAAATTCAAATCCGTTGATCCAAAAACCCGTGAAGTAGTGATTGTTGGTCCCAATGGTAATGAGTACAAAACCGTATTGGGTGATGAGGTCAGAAACTTTAATCAAATAAAAGTGGGCGATATTGTTACGCTCACTCATGTTGAGATCCTCGTGGCTGACATTAAAAAGCCAAGCAAAGTTGAAATCCGTGAGCGTGTTGAAACCGAAAAAGCAGCACGTGCAAAGTTGGGTGACAAACCTGCTGCTGCAATCGAGCGTCAAGTTACTGTAGTTGCTGACGTAACCGCTGTCGATGAAAAGAAAGGTACTATCACTCTGCGTGGCGCTACCCGTACATTGGATCTAAAAGTGAAGGATCCAAAAGTACTCAAGGGCGTCAAAGTGGGTACACAAGTTGAAGCAACTGTTACCGAAATCATTGCGATTGAAGTAACTGCTCCCAAGAAGTAATTTATATCGTATTGAAGACCCGTCTAGTGTGAACTAGGCGGGTTTTTTCATCATGACCCTCAAGAAAACCGATTTAGCAAAACGCCAAGGTCTTCAGATAGCGCTGCGCCTGAAAAATGCCAGCAAGGCTGATTTGCAAAACAAGCAAACAAAGTCAAAATTAAACGCCAAACCTGCACCCCTATTGCAGTCAATTTTGCGCAAATCCAAACAAGACGACCCCAAGCGCTAAATTAGTATTAGCCCGAAGTCATTTAGAGTCATCTACCCAATTTAGATATAAAGAGTATTCACATCCAAACTAATTGATCTGATTTGCTCTATTTTTGCTTAAATTTGGGCTATTTTTGTAATAGACTAATTTCAGTTCATCAGGAAGTGATTACCAAGCAAAGATCCGAACGGGGGCGTACGATGAGAACAAGTCAAGCAGTTAATGCCGTGGGTAGTATCCCCAAATCGATTGATGGACCGTGCGCATGGCGAGGCGCCGACCTTGCTCAAAAATCGGATTGGATCGTGCACTGGACTCCGGATCAAGTCGCCGAACTCGAGCGCGCAGCTGAGCACTTTGCTAGCACCGGACTTGCTCTTGAGAACATCACACCAGCGAGTTTTCCTCTTCACAATCTAGAGCCATTTATTCAGGGGCAGCTACAAGAGCTCTTACACGGTCGCGGCTTTGTGATGCTGCGAGGCTTGCCAATCGCAAACTGGTCGATTGAGAAAGCAGCCACCATTTATATGGGAATCGGTCGCCACATGGGAAGTTTGCGTAGCTCCAATGGCAAAGGACATCTCTTGGGTCATGTGCGCGATCAAGGCGCCAAAGTGGAGGCGGGCGCGCGTTTTTACCAAACCAACAAGAAGCTGGACTACCACACTGACTCCGCGGACATTGTGGGCCTCTTGTGTCTACAAAAGGCAAAGCAGGGTGGTGAGTCCTTCATCGCCAGCTCAATGGCTGTTTACAACGAACTTGTGAGGCGCCGCCCCGATCTCATTCCTGCGATGTTTACACCGTATCCCACCGATCGCCGTGGCGAAGTTCCCGAAGGACGTGACCCCTGGTTTGAGATCCCCATCTTTAACTGGTATCACGGTGAACTATCGTGCGTTTATCTACGCCATTACATTGAAGAGGCGCAACGACGCTTTCCCAATGCGCCACGCCTCACCAAAGAACAGGTGGAGGTCATGGACTTGATCGATGCAATCTTGCAAGAGCCCGGATTTGCTCTGCAGATGGCATTTGAACCTGGCGATATTCAGCTTTTGCATAATCATCAAATTCTGCATTCCAGAAATGATTTTGAGAACTGGCCTGAACCTGAGCGTCATCGTCATTTGCTAAGACTTTGGATTGCCCCGCCATCTGGACGACCTTTGCCCGATTACTTTGCATCTCGTTGGGGCAATACGACCCCTGGGGATCGGGGCGGCATTATTGTGCCGGGCACCAAACTCTCAGTGGAATTGAGTATTTAGCCCCTAAAAGAGTAAAAACCTAGTTTTAACCCTGATTGGTTTCCCAAAAATCGACTTGTAGTATGGGTTGTTGTGCCTATAAAAACATCCCATTGTGGAGGAGACCTACTATGTTGAAGTCTAGTAAACGCCTAATTGGCAAATCGATTCTTGCGGGATTAGTTGCAAGTGCGCTTGGTATCAGCCCAGCAATCGCGCAAAACTATCCCAATAAACCCATTACCTTAATTGCCCCATACGCAGCTGGGGGTGATAGTGATTTCTCAGGCCGCAATTTAGCCGCTGTTGCAAGCAAATTGATTGGGCAGCCCATCGTGGTACAGAACGTGGTTGGTGCCTCTGGCACAATCGGCTCACAAAAGGTGAGCGCTGCGCCGCCAGACGGCTATACCTTATTAGTATCACGCGGTGGTTCGCAAGCCATTGTGCCAGCGCTCGATAGTAAGGCGCCTTATAAGTGGAATGATTTCACAATGATTTCCTTGTTGGATTTCAATCCAGTGGTGTGTGTGGTCAAAAATGACGCACCCTATAAGACCATGAAGGATCTTATTGATGCAATCCGCGCTAATCCCGGTAAGCTCAATTACGCAACTGCTGGCCCTGGAACAACACAACATTTAGCAGTGGAAGTCATGCTCAGTCAGCTTGGATTGCCATCTACTGCTGCCATGATGATCCCGTATAAAGGAGGCGGCGAGGCAACTACCGCATTATTAGGTGGTCAAGTGCAATTCATCTGCAACAATCTCACCACCATGGTTGGTCAAATTAAGGGCGGTGCCATGCGCGCACTGGTTACATCAACCCCTAATCGCCTAAAGGACTTCCCAGATGTGCCAACTGCCAAAGAAATGGGTATCGGCAACCTAGAGCAAGTCATGGGATGGAGTGGTTTGTATGGGCCCCCAGGATTACCTGCTGAGGTTGTGAACAAATGGCAAGCTGTTTTGAAGGAAGTCGCTAAAGACCCAGCTTGGTTACGTGGAAACGATACCGTTGGTGCAATCCCAGCGATTCGGTCACCCCAAGATACCGAGAAATTTGCCCGAGAGCAATTTGAGCTCTATAGCAAACTTGGAACACAACTTAACCTTAAGAAATAACTAAAACATCTTAAAAACCACGGCCCCAAAATCTGGGGCCGTTTTTATTTGGTCACATTCTCTCGCTTTGCCGCCTCGTATAAGGGCATGACCTTCGGTATCAATGCAGAAAGCTCTTTAATACGATTCTCATTGGAGGGGTGGGTCGATAAAAACTCAGGTGGGTTCTTGCCCTGACTTTCTTTACTCATCTTTTGCCACAGCGTTATCGCAGCGCGAGGATCATAGCCACCACGCGCCGCAAGCTCTAAGCCAATCGCATCAGCTTCGCGCTCATTCTGGCGAGAGTTAGGAAGTACCATCACGTATTGCATGATTTGATTGGCTGCATCAATCGATTGTGCCGAGCCCGCCCCAGCAGCAGCAAGCGCAACATTACTAATAATGTTTTGGGCCAATGCCTGGGAAACTTGCTCCCGTCCATGTTCTCGTACGGCATGAGCAATCTCATGACCCATGATGGCTGCAATTTCATCATCATTGAGGTTAAGTTTATTAATGATCCCGGTATAAAAAGTAATCCGACCACCAGGTGCGCAGGTGGCATTCACAATAGGGGAATCAATCAACTGTAGACCCCAGTTCCAATTGCGGGTATCGTCCCGAAATACCGCGGTCTGTGGAATCAGTCGATTGGCGATGGTCTTGAGGCGCTCATATTCAGGGCCACTGGTAATGAGGATTTTTTTCTTCTGCGCCGCCTTCGCCTGTTGCTCAAAACTAATCGCCGACATCCGATCAATTTGCGCTGCGGAGATCATCATGAACTGCGAGCGTTGCACGCCTACAACCCCAGGACGGCTAGTATTGGCGCACGCCACCAAGAGGCAGCTTGCTACCAAAATACCAACAACTGCTTGAATAAAACGCGGGCGATACATCAGGTGCATGGTCGTTAAACGCCTGATACGTAACAGCGGATGACCCTAACTAACTGCGCTTGAGATTGGGGGCAGGTAAGCCCTCGATCAAGATGTTCAAGATCGCTGGTAAGCCTTTGGCCTGTAAGCGCTGCGCAGCAGGTAAGACATCAACCGCATCAGTTACTAACTCTCCAGCACCACCAAACGCCTCTGCAACCTGATCATAGCGGGAAGGTAAAAGCTCACATCCCTTCGCCCGTTCTTGACCATATTCCCGAATCTGAATCTGATACTCGGCATTCCAGCAGGCATCATTGCCCACGACCCCAATGAATGGCAGTTGATAGCGAACGGCAGTATCGAGCTCGGACGAATGAAAGCCAAAGGTGCCATCTCCCATCACAGCAACAACTGGCACGCCTGGCTTGGTGTACGCAGCTGCAGTCGCAAAAGGCAGTGCTGCACCAATCGAACCAGCAACACCATTAATCACTCGGTTGGGTGCATGCAGGCAAGCCTGTGCCCATTGGCCAATTTCACCACCATCTGCTACTAGTACTGAATCTGGATGGGAGTCGAGGATGGCTTGTAAGGCAAGCATTGCTCTGCCTGGGTGCGCATGCTTGGGTGTCTTAGATGTAGCGGTTGACCAAGTATTGGGGCGATAAGCGATTGCCTCCTTGACCCATGGCAGCCAACTAATATCTTGAGATTTAGCTTGATCACTGTTAGCAGTTTGCAATAAGGTCTCAATAGATGGAAGTAAATCAGCTTGCACCGCCAACTCCAACCGCGAGCCGAGTGCATTTTGAGAGCGCTGCAGTTCAGCCGCTTCTGAGTCAATTTGCATAAAGCGCGCATCGGCTTTGAAAGTTGGTGAGTTACCAAACTTGAGTGTGAAGTCCAGTCGTTTCTCAAGCAATAAGACACAATCACTTTGTGCAAGCACCTCAGCAAAGGCACCTAAACTGGGATCGCCTACGCCACGAGGACTTTCTGTGGCAATCACTGGCACGCCAAGCGCTTCGCTTAATTGGTGAAGTTCCTCAGTGTATTGGTAGCAACCACGCGGACCAACCAAAACCACCGGCTTTTGCGCAGCACGTAACTGCTTTACGATCAACTGTGCATTCTCCAAACTTAAGGGAGGGTTTGATGCAAGTTTGGGTGCGCCGGGACTCGGCGATGCGGAGGCAGCGGTTAAGGGATTCTCAAGCGCATCGGATGGCAGGCTTAAATGAACGGGGCCTGGTCGACCCGATAGAGCAATTGCACAGGCTAGCTCAAAATCGGCTGCTAAATATTGGGGGCCCGCACAGGTCCACGATGCTTTGCATAAAGGCGCGGCAATATCAGCTTGGGACATTTCTTGGAAGGCGCCTTTGCCTAATTGATTTAGAGGAGCATGCCCAGATAAAAGCACCACAGGAGCTTCGGCCATCGCGGCTGTGTATAAGGCAGATACCGCATTGGCATGACCTGGCCCACCTGTGACCATTGCAATGCCCACTTTGCCACTCAAGCGAGCATATGCATCGGCCATATGAACGGTTGCCGCTTCATGACGCGTATGAATTAATTTAATCGGGTGATCAATCACCGCATCAAAAATTGGCATGATGTGATTACCAGAAAGGGTAAATATTGAATTCACATCCTGTGCCTTAAAGGCATCCACCAATGAATGCGCACCAAGCCGTTCTGCCATGATTGCTCCTTAATAATTGCTTTATTTTAATTAGACGTTCTTATTTTTTCTGGGTAGCAGCAGTAGGAGCCGTAAAGGATGCAGCCATTGCATCGTATAAAACAATCTTGACCTCGTCGTTGACGGCAATATCCTTAAGTAGGGCCGCATTCTTGATGCGGTAGGTATCGGGCTTACCTTTGGGACCCTTAACCGAGATGGTCATCTTCTGGCGATCAATACCAATCACGGTGGCAATAATCGTGGTGGTATTAGAAATGACTGAAGCGGGCTTGCTGCCAAGTGGAGCAGAGGTTTGGCTGGTGGTTTGTACTTCGCTGCGAATACCCTGGTTGTTGACCTTAGCCAATTCAATTACAACTGCCAACTCATGTGTGACGGTAAGACGATCGCCCACTTTAATTTGGGGGAAGTTCTTGATCTCGGGCCCTGCAACAAAATTGGTCACTGTGCCGTCTTTATCTTTTAGGGTAACCGTGCGCGTTTTGCTATCGACCTTTGTTACTACTGCATCGACTAATTGATAGACCTCATCAATCCCAGCAGCCGCGATCGGAGCCTTATTGGGGTCAACCATTGCCGGCTTGTTTTGGGCAAAGCCAGTAGAAGAGAGGCCAATACCTATAGCGAGGATTGCAAGATTTTTTGAGATGTATAACGATGAGTTCATGATTTTGAGCAATAGTTGATTGAATACCAAATGATTATGACCCGATTTCTCTGGCCCACCAGTTTCCCTTAAATTGACCTGCGAGCCAATCGATTAATTTACTAACTTTACTCGTTAGCAGTCGTGGTGAGCTATAGACCGCATGGATCTCTTGAGCGGGCATGGTCCAATCTTCTAACAAGGGCTTAAGGTGTCGGCTTTGAACGGAGGTATAGGCTACATACCAGGGAAGGGCCGCAATTCCGAGATGTTGCCTGGTTGCAGATAGAAGTGCTGAGAGATTATTGGAGTAGAGGGGGCCTTGAACCTGAATGGATTTGTTGGAGCCGTCACGACCAGTAAATTGCCAACGATGGTCTCCTTGAACGGAGCTGTAGATCAGTGCGGTATGACGACTTAAATCACTGGGTATAGAGGGCGTGCCAGCTTGCATGAGGTATTCAGGGGTGGCGACCAGGACCCAGGGATTGAGACCCAAAAAACGTGCGCCCAAACTGGAATCGGATAGACGCCCCATCCGAATCGCTAGATCAACACCTTCCTCAACCAAATTAATGTAGCGGTCATCTAAGTTGAGGCTTACCTGTAACTGTGGATGATCCCTCATGAACTCTAGGACCAGCGGAGTCAGTACACGACGACCGAAGGCGACCGAGCTACTGATATTGAGTTTGCCTTGTACTTCGGTTTGTAAGAGGCCGGCTAGATTCTTGGCATCCTCAACTTCATGAATAATTGTTTTGCACTTCTCATAATAAATCTTGCCGATTTCGGTGGGCGTTACCCCGCGGGTACTGCGATGGAGCAGAAGGGATCCCAGGCGCTTTTCAAGGGCGGCGACATGCTTGGTGGCGGTGGGTTGAGTTATTCCCAAACTGCTCGCCGCTTTGCTAAATGATCCCGTTTCGACCACTCGTATGAATAAGGAAATGCCTTGAATTCGATCCATAAATTATTGATTTAAATGAATTAAAACTAATATATTCCAAAATAGAATAGATGATATTAAGGTATCACACTTCTCAGAATACCTCAATTTAAGGATGATTCATTCATCTTATTCAAAAGGAGGCAACAATGGCACTCATGAAAGCCGCAATGGCAGCTGTTTTGGTAATGGAAAAAGAGGGCATCACCACCGCGTTTGGCGTTCCTGGTGCCGCGATTAATCCCCTGTACGCACAATTACGCGAGCGTCAATCCATCACCCATATTCTGGCACGTCACGTCGAGGGCGCATCTCACATGGCTGAGGGCTACACCCGTGCCAAGGCTGGCAATATCGGTGTTTGTATCGGTACCTCCGGCCCCGCTGGAACGGACATGATTACTGGCTTGTATTCAGCAAGCGCAGATTCAATTCCAATCCTATGTATTACAGGCCAAGCACCACGTGCCCGTCTCTATAAAGAAGATTTCCAGGCGGTTGATATCGAGAGTATTGCCAAGCCAGTGACCAAAATGGCCGTCACCGTGCGCGAGCCTGGTTTGGTACCTCGCGTATTTCAGCAAGCCTTTCACGTAATGCGCTCAGGACGTCCTGGCCCTGTACTGATTGATTTGCCCATCGATGTGCAGTTAGCCGAGATCGAGTTTGATATCGATACCTACGAGCCATTGCCGGTTTACAAACCATTTGCCAATAAGAAGCAAATTGAGAAGGCGATGGAGATGTTGATGTCTGCCGAGAAGCCATTGATCGTGGCGGGCGGCGGAATCATTAATGCAGATGCCGCAGATCTTTTAGTGGAGTTTGCCGAGATTACTGGTGTTCCTGTGATCCCAACATTAATGGGCTGGGGTGCAATTCCAGATGATCATCCCTTGATGGCTGGCATGGTGGGTTTACAAACCTCGCATCGTTATGGCAATGCCACGATGTTGGCCAGCGACTTTGTATTAGGAATCGGTAATCGTTGGGCCAATCGCCATACTGGTTCGTTAGAGGTCTACACCAAAGGCCGTAAGTTTGTACACGTCGATATTGAGCCAACTCAGATTGGTCGCGTATTTAATCCTGACTACGGCATTGTGTCTGATGCGAAGGCTGCCCTCGAACTCTTCGTTGAAGTAGCCAAAGAGTGGAAGGCGAAAGGCAAGCTCAAAAATTACAGCGATTGGGTCTCGCGTTGCCAAGAGCGTAAGCGCCTCATGCTTCGCAAAACAAACTTTGATAATGTACCCATCAAGCCTCAGCGTGTTTATCAAGAGATGAACCAAGCGTTTAAACGCGATACCGTTTATGTATCAACCATTGGTCTTTCACAAATCGCTGGCGGCCAGTTCTTGCATGTCTATGGCGCACGTCAATGGATTAATTGCGGTCAAGCAGGCCCCTTAGGTTGGACTGTGCCAGCTGCACTTGGTGTGTTGGCTGCTGACCCAACTCGCACCGTCGTTGGTCTTGCAGGTGATTATGACTTCCAGTTCTTGATTGAGGAACTGGCCGTTGGCGCTCAGTTTAAATTACCACTCGTCATGGTTCTCGTGAACAACAGTTACTTAGGTCTCATCCGTCAGGCGCAGCGTGGCTTCGATATGGATTACTGTGTACAGCTCGCGTTTGACAATATCAACGTACACGATGACAACCTGAAGGGCTATGGCGTTGATCACGGTAAGGTGGTTGAAGGCTTAGGTTGTAAAACCTTGCGCGTTACCCATCCAGGCAAGATTCAGGAGGCTTTGATTGAGGCCCAGAAGATGGCCAAAGAGTATCGAGTCCCCGTAGTCGTTGAAATCATTTTGGAGAAGGTCACCAATATCGCCATGGGTACCGAGATCAATAATGTCAACGAGTTTGAAGACATTGATTGCCGTCACCCAGCCGGTACTGAAGGTTTGGTAACGGCCGGTCTTTTAGAATAAATCTTTTTTAAACTCACCAGAGGAACTGGAATGCCAAAGTTTGCTGCAAATCTAACCATGTTGTTTAATGAAGTGCCCTTTATGGAGCGCTTTGATCGTGCAGCCGCTTGTGGTTTTCAGGCAGTCGAGTTCCTCTTTCCATATCCGTTTGCAGCGAGCGAGATTAAAGCAGCGTTAGATCGTAATCAACTCAAACTGGTGTTGCATAATTTGCCCGCTGGTAATTGGGAGGCGGGTGAACGTGGCATTGCGTGCCTGCCCGATCGAGTCGAGGAGTTTAAGTCTGGTGTTGCTAAGGCGATTGAATATGCCAAGGCTCTCGGGGTTGGTCAGCTCAATTGCTTGGCCGGCAAAGTTCCAGACGGCGTTGATCACAAGACCTTGCACGCAACATTTGTGAGTAATTTGCGGTACGCAGCGGCTGAACTGAAAAAACATCAGCTCAAATTGCTAATTGAACCTATCAATACATTTGATATCCCTGGTTTCTTCTTGTCTACCACCGCCCAAGGAATTGCAATCTTGGATGAGGTGGGTGCCGATAACGCTTTCTTGCAATACGACATCTATCATGCCCAACGCATGGAAGGGGAGTTAGCCAATTCCATGAAGAAGTACCTCAGTCGCATTGCGCATCTGCAGTTAGCAGACAACCCTGGTCGTAATGAGCCCGGGACTGGTGAAATTAACTACGCCTATTTGTTCAAGTTCATTGATCAATTGGGATATCAAGGTTGGATCGGCTGCGAATATAAGCCAGCCACCACCACGGAAGCCGGCTTGGGTTGGTTGAAGTCGATCTCCTAAAATCAATTTAGTTCGTTATTTTTCTTCAAAGGGATTGCTATGAGTGCAAAGAAATTGGGTTTTGTTGGATTAGGCATTATGGGTTCACCAATGGCTGGTCATTTAATTAAGGGTGGTCATTCGGTCTATTTAGCAACCCGTAGCCAAGTACCCGAGGAGCTCATCAAGGCCGGCGGGATTGCCTGTAAGACCCCTGCCGAAGTGGCTCAACATGCCGACATCATCTTCACAATGGTTCCTGATACACCCGATGTTGAAAAAGTTCTGTTTGGGGAGAACGGTATCGCGTCCGGAATTAGTAAAGGCAAGATTGTGGTGGATATGAGTTCCATCTCACCGATTGCGACCAAAGAGTTTGCTAAAAAGCTCAACGATCTTGGGTGTAACTATGTCGACGCCCCGGTATCGGGTGGTCAAGTAGGCGCACAAAACGCCACGCTCTCGATTATGGTTGGAGGAGACGAAGCGGTATTTAATCAAGTCAAGCCGCTTTTTGAGCTCATGGGTAAAAACATTAACCTAGTGGGTGGTAATGGAGCAGGGCAAACCGCAAAAGTGGCTAATCAAATCATTGTGGCTCTCAATATTGAGGCGGTTGGTGAGGCTCTCTTATTTGCTGCTAAAGCAGGTGCTGATCCAGCTAAGGTTCGTCAAGCCTTGATGGGCGGCTTTGCAAGCTCGAAAATTTTGGAAGTGCATGGTGAGCGCATGGTCAATCGCACCTTTAATCCAGGCTTTCGGATTGAGTTGCATCAAAAGGATTTGAACTTGGCGCTTAGCAGTGCCAAAGCACTCGGCGTTTCATTACCCAATACGGCAACTGCCCAAGAGTTATTTAACTCCTGCGCAGCTCACGGTGGCAAGGCCTGGGACCATTCAGCCATGGTAAAGGCGCTCGAGACCTTAGCCAACTTTGAGATTGGACAAAAAGCAAACTAAGACACTATGCCCGATCATCCTGATCTGCTAATTGTCTATTTGCACGGATTTCGGTCCTCACCGAACTCCTCCAAAGCACAACTGACCAGGGATGCAATTGCATCCCTCGTTGAAAAAGGCAAATCCATTGACTGGTATTGCCCTCAATTGCCCCCATCACCCGCAGAGGCGATCGCGATGATCAGGGCAAAAATTGAAACAGTAAATCCCAAACGGATTAGTTTTATTGGCTCATCGCTTGGTGGCTTCTATGCAACTCATTTAGCCGAGCAATTTCCTAATGCGCGTGCTGTGTTACTGAATCCAGCAGTGCGAGCTGCTCGAGAGTTGGCACCTTATGTTGGGCAACTGACTGCCTATGACAGCGATGAGCCTTTTGATTGGCGCGCAGAGTATGTCGAACAGTTGCGTGCCCAGCAAGTCGAAGCGGTCACCCATCCCGAGCGCTATTTACTGGTTGCAGCAACAGGCGATGAGTTACTCGACTGGCATGAGATGGTTGACTTTTACCCCAATGCGAACCATGTCGTAATTGAGGGGAGCGATCATGGCATCACAGAGTATCCTCTGTATTTAGATCGTGTAGTTCACTTTGCCAGTTATCTCGACTAAGAACTAGAATTAATCCCAGTTCTAAATTGTTCTTCAATCGCTTTGGTGATTTTGGTGCGGGCATGATTTTTTCGTTCAAGTAAGCCCACCCGACGATAAATCGTTTTACGGGGCGGATTTGCAATCACAATTCGTTTGTCTTTATCCCACTCAACATTGGCTAATTTTGGTACTACGGCATAGCCGAAGCCTTGGCGAACTAATTCAATAATGGCCTCTACCGAGTTAACCACCATGCTGTTGCGTATCTCTAAACCATTGACCCGAATAAAGCGATCGACTAGCTCCCCAGTCCAGGTTTTGGGTTCAAACCGAATGAAGGGGAGATTGGCAGGGTTCTTGCCTTTGGGGTATATCAAGATCATGGGCTCTTCATACAGCAAGGTCCAGCGAACACTTTTGGGTAATGCGTAAGGGGATTCAGTAACGATGGCTGCATCGAGCATGCCATCAATCACTTGTTGCAAAAAATCGCTCGATAGGCCGGTACTAATTTTTAATTCCAGACCTGGATACTCATCTTTCAAATGGTCCAATGTTTTACCAAACTGACCCATTAGGCTTGAGACCAAAGCGCCCACGGTAAGAGAGCCAGAAAGTCCCGTCCGAAATTGACTTCCGAGGGATTCATAGCGGGAGAGAATATCTTGGATGGGCTCAATCAGAGCGCGGCCTTGATTATTGAGGATTAGTGAGCGTTTATTGCGATCAAATAGCGTCACACCCAATTCGGCCTCGAGCTGTGCAAGCTGTTGTCCTGCAGCAGCGGGGGTCAAGCCAATTTCACGGGCCGCAGCAGCCACGCTGTTGTGACGCGTGATGGCGATGAAATTTTTAAGTACCCGGATGCTGGTCATTGATTCAATAGTAAATAATTTTTTTATCTCAATTAAAATACTATTCGATTTATTTTTTATTGTCTATCCCTATAATGCTTACATGAATCCAAGCATCCTCAAAGTAAAAGTCTGGCGGGGCACCGATGACGGTGAGTTTGTAGAGTACGACGTGCCACGTGCCGCCAATCAAACAGTATTGGACGTAGTTACCTACATCCAACGCAAAATTGACCCAACTCTAAGCTATCGTTTTGCATGTCGTGTAGGAATGTGCGGCTCCTGTGCGATGACGGTGAACGGTAAAGCACGTTGGACCTGCCGTACTCATGTTGCCAAAATTGCAGATCAAAATACGCTTGAGATTGCGCCTCTCGATAATCTACCCATCATCAAAGACCTGGCCACCGATATGCGCGAGTTCTTTGACAAGATGAGTAAGGCGGTGGGTTACTTTAAAGGTGATAAAACCCGATTTGATGATTTTGCACAAGTCAAACCAGATTCAGAGGAGCGTCAATTGGCGAATGCTGGTATTGAGTGCATTGGTTGTGGGGTTTGCTACGCCTCGTGTGAGGTGGTCTCATCACGTGATAGTTATTTAGGTCCAGCCGCCCTCAATCGTGCCTGGACCCTAGTGAACGATGAACGCGATACCCAGCAACTGGATCGCTTGCGTGCGGTCGCTGGGGATGCAGGATGTCATTCATGCCATACGCAAGGTACCTGCTCAGAGCGCTGCCCTAAACAGATTGAGCCAACCGCTGGTATTGCAGGATTGAAAAAGATGGTTGGTCGTGCAGCAGTTAGGGGTAGCAAATGGGGCAAACTGTAATGACCAGCGGCGCGATTCTTCAGGCCAAACTTTGGTACTACCAACGCATCAGCGCCATGGTGCTTACGCTGTGTGTCGCAATCCATCTCGTAATTATCTATTACGCTATTCAGGATGGCCTAAGTGCTGGAGAAATCTTGGCGCGTACGCGAGGTAATCTTGCCTTTGCTCTTTTCTATGAGATCTTTGTTCTGGCTTGCTTTGTTCATGCGCCCATTGGCTTAGCAAATATTCTGCGTGAGAACATCCAAAGCGCATTTCTGATTCGGGCGCTTCCAATATTGCTTGCCGCATTCATCCTGATCCTGGGAACGGCTGCTGTTATTGGCGTAGTGTGGGGTGCGCCATGAGCAAGGCGGGGCGTCGACTCGACTTTCGAACCAAGGCGCATTGGTCTTACTTTGCCTATTACCTGCATCGCGTCTCTGGACTCTTGCTAGCGTGCTTTTTGCCACTGCACTTTTTTTTCCTCTCGCGCTCCCTGTACGGAGAAGCGGAACTGGGACGGTATCTGCAGTTTACCGACCATCCCATGGTCAAGTTTGGTGAATGGGGACTGGTGACTTTGTTAGCCCTTCATCTAATTGGCGGCACCCGTTTATTGGTGATCGAGTTTGGAATCTGGAAAGGCCTCCGAAAGGCCTGGGTGCAGGTGACCTTAATTGGCTCCTTAATTAGTGGAGCCTTGTTTTTAATTCTTTCTCGCTAAGGCGAATCATTTATGGAACTGAACCTGCAACACGTTGAAGATGCATGCAAAGAGCTTTACATCCGGGCCTTGAAATTATTACCTGACGATATTAAAGAGGGAATTAACGATCTCAAACAGAAAGAGCGCGATGCTCGCGCGCAAGTGGTGCTGGAGACGATGGTCACGAATATTGCCGTGGCAGAACGTGAAGATAATCTGCTTTGTCAAGATACGGGATTGCCAATCTATAACGTTTGGATTGGTCGAGATGTTCAATTTGATGGAGTCCAGCTGAAGCAGGCGATTCGAAAGGGCTGTGAGCGGGCCACAACGGAATACCCCTTACGCTCATCCGTTGTGCACCCCATCACCCGAAAAAATAATCACACCTCCACTGGTATTGACATGCCAGCAATTCATATTGATTTTATGGATAAGCCCGGCGTGATTGAGATTGAAATGATTCCCAAGGGCAGTGGCTCGGAGAATAATTCGTTTCTGAAGATGGCCATTCCAGCTGAAGGAATCTTAGGAGTTAAAGCATTTGTCATTGAGAGCGTTGTCAACGCTGGCGGTAAGACCTGTCCACCGACCATTGTTGGTGTTGGGGTGGGCGGCACATCCGACCAATGCGTGGCACTTGCAAAGCGCGCTGCTACTCGGCCGCTTGGCACTATTTGCAGTGATGCGGAAGGCGCCCAGTTGGAGAAGGAGCTAAGTACCGCAGTCAATCAACTCGGAATTGGTCCCCAGGGACTTGGTGGTGATGGTACAGCGTTTGCAGTGCATGTGGAATTGGCGGCTACGCATATCACCATGAACCCTGTTGCAGTCAATATGCAATGCCACTCGGCTCGACGCGCGCGGGCATCGATTGGATCACACGGTATTGAATACGGCTTTTAAGGAAGATCATGGCGCACTACAACCTAGCAACACCAGTCAGTGAGGGTGATATCCGCAAGTTGAGGATTAATGACACCGTTACCTTACAACAGACCTTATTTGGTATCCGCGATGCAACGCAAATTCATTTATTTGATCGGGGACGAAAAACTAAATTTGATCTTCAGGGGCATGCTGTGATTCATACAGCACCCAATGTTCGTAAAGTGCCTATTAGTTCTGACTTCCCAGCGGGTTATGAGCCGATTTGCATTGGCACAACGACATCGGATCGAATGGAGCGGTTTACAGAACCTCTCATGCGGGAATACGGGGTTCGCATGATTGTGGGTAAAGGTGGCTTACGGGAATCATCCGCAAAAGCGTTTGAGCAGTTCGGTGGCGTCTATCTTGCCATTATTGGTGGCACTGCGGCTCTTGAGACTACCTGGATTGACCAAATTGAGGACGTGGATCTCGATGACCTAAACCCTGAATCACTCTGGAAGTTCAAAATTAATCAATTTGGTCCTTTGTTAGTGGCGATGGACAGCCACGGGGGCAGCATCTATCAAGAAGTGAAATCCGATGTTGCAAGTAACAAAGAAGCGGTACTTAAAAGCTTAGGCATTGTCTAAAGAAAGAGAAGGTTGGTATGTCATCGATTGAAACCATTCAAACTGATATCTTGGTCCTAGGCTCCGGCGGGGCAGGTCTCTTTGCAGCTTTGCATGCGCATCAAGCCAACCCAAATTTGCATATTACGATTGCAGTAAAAGGTCTTTTGGGCAAATGCGGTTGCACTCGTATGGTTCAAGGCGGCTATAACGTTGCGCTGGCCGAGGGTGATTCGGTTGAACGCCACTTTATGGACACCATCGAGGGTGGCAAATGGCTATCTGATCAAGAGCTCGCTTGGACCTTGGTGACTAAATCGGTTGAACGAATTCATGAGCTCGAGAATGAATTGGGCTGCTTCTTTGATCGCAACCCTGATGGCACGATTCATCAAAAAGCATTTGCTGGACAAACCTTCGATCGTACGGTTCATAAGGGCGATCTCACTGGAATTGAAATCATTAATCGCTTGGCAGAGCAAGTTTGGGCTCGTGGAATTCATCGCTTAGAGGAACATCGTGCGATCGAATTAATTAAAAGCACCGACGGTAAAGCAATTGCTGGAGTATTAATGCTCAATATGCGCACTGGTCAATTTGTGATGGTGCGTGCTAAGGCAGTCTTATTGGGAACCGGTGGCGGCCCCACGATGTATAAATACCATACCCCATCGGGTGATAAAAGCTGTGATGGATTGGCCATGGCCCTTCGAGCAGGATTGACGCTGCGCGATATGGAAATGGTGCAGTTTCATCCAACTGGAATGTTGGCTGGCCCCGATACGCGTATGACCGGAACGGTTTTGGAGGAGGGCTTACGAGGAGCGGGTGGTTACCTACTAAACGGTAATCAAGAGCGCTTTATGGGTAACTACGATCCACGCAATGAGCGCGCCACACGTGATATTGTCTCGCGCTCGATTTACTCCGAAATGCGCGCTGGGCGGGTTAGCCCAAATGGTGGGGTTTATATTCAGATGCATCATCTGGGGCCCGACAATGTTCGTAAATTGTTCAAAGGAATGGTCGAGCGTTGTGCCGACTCGGGATTTGATTTGGCAGGAGGATTGGTTGAAGTTGTTCCCACCGCCCATTACATGATGGGTGGAGTGGTGTTCCACGCGGACACTAGTACGGATCTGCCTGGCCTATTTGCTGCTGGTGAAGATACCGGTGGCGTACATGGTGCGAACCGATTGGGCGGCAATGGTGTTGCAAACTCCACAGTATTTGGTGGGATTGCCGGCGATACGATGGCGCGCTATGTATCCGATCGAGAGTTCTTGGAATTTGATCCCGTAATGATCGAACAAAGTATTGCGATACATCGCAAACCACTAACACAAGCCCAAGGGGATATTGAGTTCATTCGCGATGAGTTGGCTGATTGCATGTGGGATCAGGTGGGTATCTTACGTAATCGCAAGGATTTAGAAGCGGCCCGGGAACGCTTAGATCGCTTAGATCAAATGTTGCAAACCATGGGAGTGGGTGATACCAACCCTGCATTTAATCTTACATGGCAGGATTGGATGAATTTACGTAATCTATTGCTAGTTAGCAAAACTGTTGTAGGGGCTGCCATCGCTCGCGAGAACTCTCGGGGGGCGCATTATCGTGAGGACTACCCTGAAGAAGGCGACCTGGAGACTTCCTACTATACGGCTGTGCAAATGGTTGGCGATCAATTAACGATCGATAAAAAACCTGTGATATTTAGCATGGTCAAACCAGGCGAAACTATTTTGGTGGAGGCATAAAAAAAGCCCAGATCAACTGGGCTTAAGAGATATGAAGGGTTTTATTGTTATTGACTTAAATTGCGAGCCTTCACAATCTTTTCCCAGTTTGCACCTTCTTTTTTAATCTGAGCTGCGAATTCTTGTGGTGTATTAAGAACCGGGGTTAAGCCAGCACCTTCAACGCGTGCCTTGAACTCAGGGTTCTTAAAGGCTTCTAGAGTTGAGCGATAAATTTTGTCGACAATCGCGTTGGGTGTGCCAGAAGGGACCACCAAACCAAACCAACCCGTGTTTTCAAAACCAGGAATTGTTTCTGCAATGGTAGGTACGTCTGGTAATTGTGGAACACGTTTCGTACTGGTAACGCCCAGAGGACGAATCTGCCCCGATTTTGCAAACCCAGTCGCAGCAGTTAAGTTACCCACCATAAAATCAATTTGACCAGCAACCAAGTCGTTTAATGCTGCAGATTCACCCTTGTAAGGAACGTGGGTGGCATTGATGCCAGCAGCATAGGTAAAGTTTTCACCCGCCATATGCACTTGGCTACCAATACCTGCAGAACCAAAGTTGAGGTTCTTGGTTTTAGCCAATGCAATTAATTCCTTAACGTTCTTCGCAGGCACCTTTGGGTTTACCGATAGAAGCATTGGGCCGCTTGCGACATTGGTTATAACCTTGAAATCCTTGTCGTAATCGATTGGCAATTTCTTATAAAGGTAGGGATTTACGGTCAACATACTGCCTGAAGCCAGCATGATGGTGTATCCATCGGCAGGGGACTTAGCTACTAAATCCGCAGCGATATTGCCTCCCGCACCGCCTTTGTTCTCCACAATCACGTTTTGTTTCCACTCGGTGCTTAATTGCTGGGCCAACAAACGACCCAAAATATCGGTTGTACCACCAGCAGCAAAGGGAATCACAAGCTTTACAGGCTTATCAGGCCAGCTTTGCGCCTGAATCGAAGGGCTTGTGAACGCGATCGAACTGGCCGCCACAAGACCCAAGGCAAACTTCATACGACTAAGTACGGTTTTATACATACTGATCTCCTTGGTTATCTATCTTCTGATCCATTTAATCACATATTCGATCGGCCGCCTCTTGCAAGAGATCTAAGTCATCTATATGATATGGATATGTCTAATATTTTCATCTCGGAATTCATTACGAGTCAAGCCCTAGAAACCCTTAAGGTTCGGCATATGGTTATTTATCAGCCAGATGCCTATCAAGACCCAAAGCAAATGGCTGATTCCTTGGTCAGCGCCGATGCCTGGATTGTGCGAAATCTAAGCAAAGTTTCGAAGGAATTGGTCGAAGGAGCCAAGCAGTTGAAGGTGGTTGGTCGCTTAGGCGTTGGCCTTGAGAATATTGATTTACATGCCTGTGCTGAGCGAGGCATTCGGGTGATCCCGGCCACCGGTGCGAATGCTGAGTCGGTAGCCGAGTATGTGCTTGGCACTGCGATGGCACTCATGCGCTCGTATCGCGAGGCCACGTTAGAAACTCTCGCAGGAAAATGGCCCAGACCGACTTACTCCAAATGCCACGAAATTGCTGGTAAAACAATTGGCATCGTCGGATTTGGGAGTATTGGTCGTGTCGTTGCTGAAAAAGCACTCGCGCTGGGAATGCGCTGCATTGCCTACGATCCTTTCATTAAACAATCCTCTATTGCCATAAAGGGTGGGGATGTCGTAATGCGCTCGCTATCGGAAGTACTTGCAAATAGCCAAATTGTTAGCCTGCATCTGCCATTACTCCCTGAGACTAAGGGTCTATTCAATCAGAATTTGCTCAACCAGATTCAAGAAGGTGCTTATCTAATTAATACAGCTCGTGGCGGCATTGTGGATGAGCTAGCGCTCGCACAGTCTTTGAAATCCGGCAAGCTCGGTGGAGCAGCGCTAGATGTGTTTGCGCTTGAGCCCGCAAAGGACCTTAGTCATTTTATTGGTGTGCCGAATTTAATTCTGACGCCACATGTAGCAGGCGTTACCGAAGAAAGCAATGATCGTGTGAGCACCATGATTGCCCGAGAAGTTAATCTATTTTTGGAGAAGAATACGTGAGTCATTCATTTCAGGAGCTAGTACAACTTGCTTATCAGGGCTTATGTGCCGCTGGAGTTAAACATGAGGCAGCAGCAGATACCGCCTTATTTTTAGCCTTAGCAGAGATTGATGGATTAGCCTCTCATGGCCTAGCACGGGTTGCACAGTATTCGGGGCATGCTAAACATCAGCGAATTAATACTCAAGCAGTCATTAAGACGCATCCCTATAAATCCTCGGCAGCATTAGTTGACGGTCAAGATGGTCTTGCATTTCCTGCGCTGAAGTACGCAACAGATCTTTCAGTAAATCTTGCACATCGCCATGGCGTTGGCTTGGTGGCAATTAAGAACACCCATCATTTTGGTGTTGCGGGTCACTATACAGAAGCCGCAGCTAGAGCTGGATACATCTCGATTTTGCTCGGTAACACCCCTGCGGCAATGCCGATGGCTGGCGGCACCAAAGCGGTCTTCGGAACCAATCCACTGGCTGCTGCCTTTCCAGTTCAGGGCAAGGATCCTTTGGTCATTGATATGTCACTCTCTGCAGTGGCGCGAGGCAAATTATTAGTGGCATCCAAAAAAGGGGAGTCAATTCCATTGGGTTGGGCTCTAACTGCTGACGGCCAGCCCACCACCGATCCGAATGAAGGTCTTAAGGGTTTAATGGTTCCGCTCGGTGGTGATAAAGGTGCGTTATTGGCACTCATCATCGAACTACTTGCAGTTGGTTTATCGGGAAGTCAGTACTCGTATGAAGCTGATAGCTTCTTTTCAATGAAGGGTAATAAGCCACGATTAGGTCAGCTCATCATCACGATTGATCCTGGTCTGCCAGGTAAGGGTGTCTACCGCAATCGTATGCTTGACTTACTAAACACCTTTGCAAGTGATATGGGTGTGCGATTACCTGGACAACGTCGCTTTGCCGTACGCCAAAAGGCAATGAAGGCTGGAGTTGTGGTCAATGAAGCAGTATTGCAAGAGATTCAGAATGGCATTCAAAGCCGTTGGAATAGTTAATAAGTCAATCTTTAAAGGAGAGAAAGCATGATTCACTTTGTCGTACATGAACCCGGAGATGTGGTGGGTGTCGTAGTAGTGGAGGGCGTGAAAGCCGGTAATGACCTAACAGGGTGGGTGATGGACGGCGATACCACCCTGAACATTAAATCCGAGAGCGATATTCCGATTGGTCACAAGATCTCATTAAAAGATTTAAAGGTCGGTGATACCGTGATCAAGTACGGAATTGATATTGGCAAAGTAGTCGCCCCAATTAAAAAGGGCGAACATTTGCACGTTCAAAACGTCAAGACAAAGCGCTGGTAATCGATTAGCCAACTGATTAACTAATTTTTTGATTGAGAGAAAGAACAAATGATTGATTTGAAAAAAGCGACCTTTATGGGATATCGTCGTGAAAATGGACGTATGGGTATTCGTAATCACGTAATTATTTTGCCCCTTGATGATTTGTCGAATGCGGCCTGCGAGGCGGTAGCAAACAATATCAAGGGCACCATGGCAATCCCACATCCTTATGGGCGTTTGCAGTTTGGTGCTGATCTAGAACTCCATTTCCGCACCCTGATCGGCACTGGCTGCAATCCCAATGTGGCTGCAGTTGTGGTGATTGGAATTGAGCCCCAGTGGACCAATACCGTAGTTGAGGGGATCAAGAAATCAGGTAAGCCTGTTGAAGGATTCTGGATTGAAGGCAATGGTGATACAGCGACCATTGCTGCTGCAAGCAAAGCTGCCTACAAGATGATGAAGCACGCATCGAAGTTACAGCGTGTCTCTGCACCCTTGTCTGAGCTCTGGGTCTCTACCAAATGCGGTGAATCCGACACCACCTCAGGTTGCGGTGCCAACCCGACCGTTGGCAATGCCTTCGATAAGCTCTATGACATTGGCTCTACTTTGGTGTTTGGTGAAACCACTGAATTAACCGGCGGTGAGCATCTAGTAGAAGCGCGTTGCCGTACCCCTGAAATCAAAGCGAAGTTCAAACAAGTCTTTGATCGTTACCAAGATGTGATTGAGCGTCACAAAACCAGTGATCTTTCTGACTCACAACCAACCAAAGGAAATATTGCCGGTGGCCTAACAACTATTGAAGAAAAAGCACTAGGTAATATTCAAAAGATTGGTAAAAAGTGCATGATTGATGGCGTATTGGATAAAGCCGAAACCCCAACTGGTAAAGGTCTGTACTTTATGGATTCCTCATCAGCGGCTGCTGAGATGGTGACCCTATGTGCAGCCGCGGGGTATGCAGCCCATTTTTTCCCAACCGGACAGGGCAATGTGATTGGTAACCCTATTCTTCCAGTGATTAAGCTATGCGCAAATCCAAAAACAGTACGTACGATGTCTGAGCACATTGACGTCGATGTTTCTGGAATCTTGCGCCGCGAGGAAAACATGGATACCGCCGGAGAGAAATTATTAGATTGCCTCTTGCGAACTGCGAATGGCGAGCTAACCGCTGCTGAGATTTTGGGTCATCGCGAGTTTGTTCTCACTCGCTTATACGAATCGGCCTAATTTGTCCCATGGGCCATTCAGACGTCTGACTGGCCCGGATTGGTATGAAAGCAATTACTGCGTATCAAGAAGTAAAACAGAAGATCACGGGCGATATCGTCCGTGGTCGTTACTTTATGGGCGAGGCCCTGCCTGCTGAAAAGGAGTTGGCAAAAGAGCTGAAGGTATCAATTGGCACTCTCCGCAAAGCAGTGGATGAGCTTGTATCAGAAGGTATTGTGATTCGACGGCAAGGGAAGGGCACCTTTATTGCCGAGCATGACGAACAGCGCTTGTTGTATTACTTCTTTCATGTGATTAAGCATGACGCTGACCACAAAAAATATCCAACGGTTGAATTAGTCTCGTTCCAAAGTGCAAGCGCAAATAGCGAAGAAGCAAAAAAGCTTCAACTAAAAGAGGGTTCGCCAGTATGGCGGATTGTCAATCGCCTCTCACTAGATGGTCAATGCGTCATCGTCGATCGCCTTACGCTCAGCAAAGAGCGATTTCCAACCTTGACTCGAAGTGCTTTTCAGCATCGTGAGGGCAGTATTTATCAGTTGTATCAGGCCCAATATGGACAAGTGGTTGCGCGAACCAGTGAGCGATTACGAGCCGGTGCAGCAAGTAAACAAGATGCTGAATGGCTTCACTTAAAGGTTGGTGACCCCGTAATTGTGATTCGTCGTCTAGCGATTGGAATGCAAGACGAGCCGATTGAGTGGCGAGTCTCAACCCTAAATACCCAGCATTACGAGTACTTCAGCGAACTAGGGACTTAAGCAATACGCTGGTAATACAGATTTTGTGGGTGGTTGGATTCAGCAAAAAATAGCCAGCGCTCTGCCATTAGACCAAGCAGATGCACTAAAAACGCTACGATAATTAAATTTAAGCTAGCTTGACTTGCCGCAAATACCAGTAGGGTAACTGGAAGCAGATAAGCCCCAAAAAATGCCAGCTTGCGAACATTGGCGACAAAGAAATTGGATTGCTGATGAAAAAACTCACGCGTATTAAAACTACCACCCATCATTCCCATCGAAATTTGTCGAACGGGGCCTTGCTGGATTCCGGTCGCCGACTGCAAGGTTGATTTTGGCTTAAGGCTGCGATTTCGTTTCCAGATCCAGAGTTTCAGAGTGAGCGATAGCAACAGTAAGAATCCGGTAAAACCAGTCACACCAGCAATGTTTTGAGAGGTGACGATAGCTTGTTCAGGTAGCCATGCTGACCAAATGGTAAATAGGGTCATTAGCAAAAACCATCCTGAAGCAAACCCAAGTGCAATGAAATTAACCATGGTCATCGGATGGGCCCACTCTTGAATAAACCGAATGCATTGGTAAATCATGGCAGTGCACACCCACAGAAGAACTGCAAAAATACCGAGTAACATCCACAGCCAATTGGGAATCGAACCCATTTGCCAGGAGTAAATATAGGCTAGAACTGTGAGGGCGATGAAACTTGGTAATACCAACACCTCACGCGAGAGCCAGGAAGTTCTCCACATCAAAATGGCGCGCCATGCACGCTCTGGATGCCCCAGATGAAAAAATGAGGCGAGTAATCCACCAGCCAATAGCAATAGCACGATTGGAAAAGCCAGGTAGTTCATGAAGTGACTGGGCAATGGATCACCTGCTAGATGCAAAACGAGAAGGCTCATCACCATACCCTGAGCCATACCGGCCATACCGGTAAAGAAGATGAGTGAGAAAGCGGGATGCATTAGTTTTCTGCCTTTACAGCCGCAATGGTTTCAGTAATCGAGCGGGGCAAGTAGTGATTGGCTGGTTGGGTCTGCCATTCAGGCATTAAACCGTATCCACCTCGTTGGGCAATCGCCTTACTGGCATCTGACTCTGGATCATGTACATCACCAAAGATCCGAGCGCTGGTTGGACAAGCTAAAACGCAAGCTGGCTTACGCTCTGACTCTGGTAGGGTCTCGCTATAGATGCGATCGACACATAAGGTGCATTTGGTCATCACCTGCCGGTCCTCATCGAGCTCACGAGCTCCATACGGGCAAGCCCAAGCACAATACTTACAACCGATGCACTTGTCATAATCAACCAGCACAATGCCATCTTCTTTGCGCTTATAGCTAGCTCCGGTTGGGCAAACGGGCACGCATGGTGGATCCTCACAATGTAAACAGGATTTCGGGAAATGCACGGTCTCCATTTTTGGAAATACACCAGCCTCAAACGTTTGGACCCGATTAAAAAAGGTGCCGCTGGGATGAGCGCCGTAAGGATCTTGATCGGTCATCGGGCCAGCTGATCCCTGCGTATTCCATTCTTTGCATGAGGTAACGCATGCATGGCAGCCCACGCACACATTTAAATCAATTACGAGTGCTAACTGTTTACTCATTCGGCTTCTTAATTTCGTACGATGATAGTTTGAGCATGCCAGGAACTTCTTTGGCTTGTGCCGCTGGCCAAGTATCTAGATTTTCACTTGATCCAGCAGGGGATATCTTGACGCGCACATCGTACCATCCCGCTTGACCAGTAATCGGATCTGAATTGCTGACACGGAAGCTGCCCTCGCGTGTGCCCATGGGCAGCTCTTCGGTAATTAAATGATTAAGTAGGAAGCCCTTCTTAGACTCATCCGCATTAGGATCAAGATGCCATGCGGATTCTGCTTTACCAATGGCATTCCAAGTCCAAACAGTCCCAGTTTCAACAGCCTGGGTATGACGGGCCATGCAGCGTACTTTGCCCCATTGGGATTCCACCCAAATCCAAGCGCCGTCCTCAATACCATGATCAATGGCCGTAGCTGCATTAATAAACAGGAAGTTATGACTGTGGATTTGTCGTAACCAGGCATTTTGTGAGTCCCACGAGTGATACATCGCCATCGGCCGTTGCGTAATGGCGTTGATGGAGTACTCGTCTAAATTAGTAACCGCATCCTCCAAAGGTGGATACCAAAAGGGCAGCGGATCAAAAAATTGGATGATCCGTTCTTTGAGGTGATCCGGCGGTACGCGACCGGGGCGTTGGCCTTTGGCAGCCAGTCGAAACTGTTGAACGATATCTGAATACACCGCCAAAATAATCGGATCGTTCTTTTGCCGTAAGGCGTTGGCTTTGGCAAAGTCTAAATAGCCTTGGTTCCAGTTACGCATGTATTGATGTTCGGGGGGCATGCTGTAGTGAAAAACACAATTATTTTCTTGGTAGCGCTCCCATTGGTTGGGATTCGGTTCACCACGAATACTTTTATCACCATCCTTGCCGCGCCAACCCATTAAGAACCCAATACCTGAATCGGGTGCCGTCTGGAAGTTGGTAATGAAGTCGGGATAATCCTTGAACTTTCTTTGTCCATCCGCGGTTGTGAACGCAGGGAACTTTAAGCGGGAGGCAAGCTCAATTAAGACATCTTGAAAAGGTTTGCATTGTCCGGTCGGCGGCAAAACTGGGATACGTACTGAATCGCATGGCCCGTCAAATTCAGAGATAGGGCGATCCAACATACTCATTGCATCGTGGCGCTCAAGATAGGTCGTGTCAGGAAGCACGAGATCAGCAAAGGCCACCATCTCCGATTGAAATGCATCACAAATCACAAGAAATGGAATCTTGAACTGTCCATTTTCATCTTTAGCATTGAGATGCTGTCTAACTTCCATGGTGTTCATCGTGGAGTTCCATGACATATTGGCCATGAAAATCATTAAGGTATCAATCGAATAGGGATCGCCTTTGACAGCATTAGTAATAACGTTATGCATCAATCCATGAGCGGCTAAAGGGTGCTCCCAGGTATAAGCCTTGTCAATACGTAAAGGCTTACCATCCTGATCAAGTGCCAGATCTTCTGGGCGAGTTGGCCAACCAAGCGGTGCTTTTGCTAATGGCGTATTGGCTTGAATATCGTTTTCAGAAGAGGGCGGTTTGATGTTCGGAGGAATCTGGCGAGGGTAGGGGGCTTTATGACGAAACCCACCTGGACGATCAATGGTGCCGAGTAGAGTCATTAATACAGCTAAGGCACGCGTGGTTTGAAAGCCGTTGGAGTGTGCAGATAAGCCACGCATCGCATGAAATGCCACAGGCCGTCCGGTTACCGATGTATGCTGCTGACCAAAGGAATCGGTCCAAGCAATTGGTAATTCAAATGATTGCTTAAATGCGGTGTGCGCCATTTCCTTGGCCAGTAAGCGAATGCGTGCCGCTGGAATCGAGGTAATTTTCTCGGCCCACTCGGGCGTGCAAGTCTTAACTTGACGACGCAATAATTCAAATGCAGGGGCAACCCGCTTGCCCTGATGGGGGCCGGGACCCATGACATACTCGCCTGATAGGGCAGGGTCAACATCATTTGCAAAACAGGCTTTTGCAGCATTGCTTTTGATGTCCCAAATGTATTTGTTATGAGGAATGTCGGTATTAATTGGATCCGACTCAGGATCAAATAAAAATAATCCTTCTTCAGGACCCGCATCAAGACAAACCAACTGCGATGAGTTGGTATACCGCTTTAAGAATGGATGATCGACTTGATTGGATGCAATTAACTCATGCATCAAAGCCATGAATAGCGCGCCATCAGTACCCGGTTTAATTGGAATCCATTCATCGGCGATCGCTGAATAACCAGTTCGTACGGGATTAATTGAAATGAATCGCCCACCATTGCGCTTGAACTTCGACAACGCAATCTTCATTGGATTGCTATGATGATCCTCCGCAGTGCCAATCATCACAAATAATTTGGCTCGCTCTAAATCGGGACCGCCAAACTCCCAAAAGCTACCCCCAATGGTGTAAATCATGCCCGCGGCCATATTGACCGAACAAAAACCTCCGTGGGCTGCATAGTTAGGAGTGCCAAATTGACGAGCAAATAAGCCTGTAAGAGCTTGCATTTGATCGCGTCCAGTAAACAGTGCAAATTTTTTGGGATCGGTTTCTCGGATACCTCGTAAACGATCTTCCAAAATACTAAAGGCTCGTTCCCAAGAGATTTCTTCAAACTCCGATTGGCCGCGCTCTGAACCTGGCTTACGTAAGAGTGGCTTCGTGATCCGCGCAGGGGACTTCTGCTTCATGATGCCCGATGCACCCTTGGCACAAATGACCCCCTGATTCAGCGGATGATTTGGATTGCCATCAATATAGACCAGTTCGCCATCCCGCAAATGCGCTCGGATGCCACAGCGGCAAGCGCACATATAGCAGGTCGTGGTTTTTACCTCAGTCGCCGAGTTTTGCGAATGGATCGGATCGTGAACTGGTTGGGAGGATAGGAATTTGAACATGCAGCGACTTATAGTTATCTCTGAATTGTAGCGACATTTCAGTGAATTCACAGGTATTACAGCACCATTTGTTTTATAAATTCATGATTGAAATCAATGATTTGAAGATATTCTTGGATAGTTACCGTAAAGCTCATTTTATGAGCCTTTAATGAACCACAATGATCTCTCAAAACAAGGAGAGGGTCATGAAAAAACTATCGGAATGGATCGTTTGGTTGGTATTCGCAGAGCGTCCTGGGGAGTGGGGTCGTAAAGAATGGGTTTGTAAACGATTTGAGTAGAAACCAAGCTCTTTCCAGCAATTACTCATAAATCCTCTGGGGGCTTGAAAAACGTCATCTTTTTATAGGAAACTTAGACTATATTAAGAGTTATCAGGCGTGCCATGGCGCTAAGACCATGACAGAGAGGAGGAGTGGTGCTCAGCATTTTGAAGTTGGATGCGGGCGGTATCCCCCAGTGCTGGATAGATGCTGAGGATGCAACCCGACATTATGCGGATGACAGCGTTTCATGGACGCTGGGTGAACCTGTCGCCATCATGCGTGGTGGCATCTCTCGTTTAACCGGCCAACAATCGATCATTGAGCTGCACTCCATCATTGCTGTTAAGGGCTCTGCAAAAATAAATTTGTTTGATGTGGTTCCAGCCATCACGAAACGCAAGCTCTATCGACGTGACCGCGGCCTATGCGCCTATTGTGGCTGCCGAATCTCAGAGCACGATGCTGAAGCAGAGCATATTGTTCCCAACAGTAAAGGCGGTAGCTACACCTGGATGAACCTAGTTGTCTCATGCCGTCCTTGCAATCAACGCAAAGGTAATCGTACGCCCGAGAGAGCGGGGATGAGCCTTCTCTACGCCCCTTATACGCCTAGTTTGTACGAAGATATGATTTTGAAGGGCAGAAATATTTTGGCAGATCAGATGGATTTTCTGGCTGCCAATCTGCCGAAGGATAGCCGCATCTTGCAAGACCCATTTTGGGTCTAATTGATTGCAGTAGCAATCGTTCGCTGAGTCTTTTTATGAATGGTTTGCGCTTACTCAAACCGCGTACGATTGTGCTGTTTGCAATCACCATATCGGTATTGGTCCATCTTTACATATTTGTTGGGTTTCCCAGTTTTTTATTCTCTAAGGCGGCTCCATTAGAAGATGTGACCGTCGCCGAGCTGCGTGTCGAACCTGTTAAAAAAGTTCAGTTAAGTAAGCCACCCGCACCTGAGCCAAGCGTGCGGGATCAAAGCTCAAATGCAGTGGGCGATGGGGCGGTCATTGAGTCCGGTGGCGGGAACGGTACAGGGCAAGTGGAGCAAGAAGGTCAGGCTTTTCGAGTTCCCGATCCTGGTATTTATTACTACGATGCCTATCTCGATGGCCAATACTTGCAAACGGCTTCAATCGAGTGGCAATTTGATCCAAAACTTGGCTATCGATTATTCATCAATATTCCCTATGCATTTGTTGGGCCATTTATCTTTGAATCCCGAGGAAAGATTGATGCCTACGGATTGGCCCCTGATTTTTATGTGGAGCACCTTGGGAGCCGGCCAGCACGATTTACCCGATTTGATCGCGATGAAAAGGGGGGAGGGAAGTTATTCTTCTCTCAAAAGCCAGATCAATTAAAAGATATTCCACCTGGCACCCAAGATCGTTTCAGTCTCATGATGCAGCTTGCATCACTACTAGCGGGCAATGATCAGATTGATGAAAAAGGTACCGTGCGAGAAGTTCCAATTGCTAATTTGGATACAGTGGAGACCTGGCGCTTTCAAAGCCAAGGTGAAGAATTATCGGATGCAGTATCGACTCTAGGACCCACGGTCCTGCGGCACTACAAGCGCTTACCTGTCAAGGAGATGGACCACAAGCGCAGAAATGACATATGGTTAGTGAAAGATTTTGGCTGGATACCGGGTAGGGTGCGCCTGGAAAATGAAAAGGGTCGAACCTTTGAACTATTTCTAAAGCAAGTCGACCCAATTGCAGATTTGCCCAAGTAAAACTTATTTGACTGTTTTCTTGCGGATAATCTGACCAATCATATTAAAGAGGACCGCCCCAGACATCGAGGCAGCAAATATTCCGCTAAAGGCAACAACGATGGGTAAGATTTTCCAGTTATCTGGTAGCGGAAAGCTTCCATAACCGACCGTGGTATACATCTCGCCAGCAAAGTAAAAGGCGTTGGTATCGACCTCAAAAATCTTCAGTGCAATTAGTGCGTAGGACCACACCACAATATCGACCAAATGGGTCATTAACACCAGGCCAACAGCAATCATATAAAACGGGATCGATAACCAAAAAATGTTTCGGTTGTCTGCCCAGTCAATCAACACTTGGTAGATCTTGCCAATCAATAGGATTAGTAGCGCATGGGCAACCAACATACCAATGGCCGTCATAAATACAACGGTTAGCTGGTCTGGGAAGCTTTCACCAACTTGCTGCGCAAGAGTAAAGAAGTTTGGAAGGGATGACATCGCTATTGAATGCTATATGTTATTTGACATAATAATGATTATACGCAAATATGATATCTAGCCCTTAGGCTGGGATTCCACGGCTACAGGCTTTGGACCCCCCTCATATTTGGTTTTATAGAGCTTTTCCCAACGCGAACGCAGACCTCTCGATATCTCTTCTTGATTGAATAAATCTGCAACATCAATGGCACTAAAGCCTTGGTGATTGCGGATTTGCAAATCGGCGCCACGATCAAGCAATAGTCTTACTAGCTGAATATTCCCAGATCGCACAGCCATCATCAGTGGCGATGTATCACTATCAGACAAGGCGTTTACCTGAGCACCTTTATCCAACAGAAACTCCGCAACTTGCAAATGACCGTTAGTACAGGCGTAATGCAGTGGCGTCCAACCCGATTTATTAATCGTAGCGGCCCGCTTATCGACCAGGGTCTTAACCTCAGGTAGCAGCCCATAAAGCGAAGCCATCATCAGAACGTTTTCACCCGAGAGGTTCGGTTGGTCGACATCCAAATTCTTAAGAGTAAGAAGGTAATCGAGGGTGGTACGCGAGTTCTCTCGCACTGCGTAAACCGAGATCGGATTGCCACCGCGAACGAGCAAATTGGGGCTTACGCCGTCTTGTAGGAGCCTTTTCACTTGCGCAAGGTCGTCAAATTGGACAGCGCGCGCCATTCGATCGGTCTGCTCTTGAGATTGGGCAATAGCAAAACCTGAGATAAAGCTTAGGGCGGTAAGAGCAATAAAACTGCGACGTAGCATCATGAATAACTTCTATTTAATTGAAAACATTGAAAAAAATTATCTGTAGTTTGCTTGGCAATACGTTCAACTGGTTCACCACGCAATTGAGCAATATAGCTCGCCACATGCGCTACCCAGGCAGGCTCATTGGTTTGGCCGCGGTGCGGTACGGGAGCCAAATAGGGTGAATCGGTCTCAATGAGCAATCGGTCTAAAGGCAAGGCCTTACAGGTTGCCTGAAGATCCTTGGCATTCTTGAAGGTCACGATTCCAGAAAACGAGATATAAAAACCAAGTTCAATTGCTGCCTTGGCCACTTCATAAGACTCTGTGAAGCAATGCATCACACCACCAATCGCATCAGCGCCCTCCTCTCGCATGATTCGCAAGGTATCTTCTGAGGCCGAACGCGTATGGATAATCAAAGGCTTTTTGGCAAATAAGGCAGCGCGAATATGAGTCCGAAAGCGTTCGCGCTGCCACTCCATTGAGTCATAGGATCGATCACCCATTCGGTAGTAATCAAGCCCGGTCTCACCAATCGCAATGACTTTATCGTCTTTGGCTTCCTCAACTAAAAACTCAAGCGTTGGCTCGGGGGTTTCCTCGTAATCCGGGTGAACGCCAACCGAAGCAAATAAATTTGGATAAGTGTGGGCGAGTTGCTTCACCTTGGGAAAATCTGGAATGTCTACGGAGATGCAAAGCGCATGACTCACATTGGCGCGCATCATATTCCCCAAAACCTCGGGAAGGCGATCTTGGTATTCTGGGAAGTCGAGATGACAGTGCGAATCAATAAACATAACAACTAATTTTAGTCTGCAAAGAGCTGTTGATATTGCAAGAGCATCGATTCCATTTGAACCCGTGTGGACAAGGGGTGATTCTCGTGACGACGAGCGAGCGTTAGGGTTGACCACAATCGCTGAGCTTTTGCCAATTGCAGTTGGGACGCTAGTTGCCCGATGAGTTGGGCATGCCGGCGGTAGTAGCGCACCTCCCCTAACTGGCGAGATAATTGCAAATCAAACAGCCAGCGTTGCATACACATTAATAAAGCGGAATACGGGGCTTTTTGAACCTTCTCTGCGCATTCCAAGTAAGCAATCTGAGGCCCTTTGCTTAAAGCCTCTAACAACACTCTCGTGGCATGGATGGCAAGACCAATGCCATCCTTATCATCGCCGAGATGCCTTACCAAAATCTGATCCTTTGCGCTTAGCGGTGCACCCGCATGCTCATCGATCGTAGCTTCCAGTTCCTCGGTTCGAACCGTATCCGTTAGTAATAATTTCAGCTCAGATTGCAACCAATCAAGCGCCAGCTCCCGACTTGGTTTTGGTAAGGCAATCAGTTGGCAACGTGACCGTATGGTTGGTAGCACTCGATCAATGCGGTCGCTCACCAGAATAAAAATTGTGTCGGGATTGGGCTCCTCCAATGATTTGAGCAAGGTGTTGGATGCATCCTCTCGCAAACTTTCTAAGGGATAAATCAAAATGATGCGTTTGCCACCCCGGTGCGAACCAATATTGATGCCCCCAAGCGCCCCTCTCACCTCATCAATTTTGATGAAAGCACTCTCTTTCTTTCCATCGCTATCGTCTTGGTTCTCAGAGGCTGCAGGGTCGATTTTTGGGCTTCCTTCCAGTTCAGCTTGGACCAAGCGCCCTTTTAAGCTTTGCGGTAGTAAAGCAATAAAGTCTGGATGATTTCCAGTATCAAACCAACGGCATGCCTCGCAAGAATTGCAAGGCTTATGCCCTGTTGAGAACAAATCAGCCTCACACAGCAGTGCCTTAGAAAGCCAGCGGGCAAAATCAAATTTACCGATGCCCGGCTGCCCATGAAACAAAATTGCCTGGGGGGTTGCCTCCAAATTGAATGCTTTACCAAGCGCATCAAACCATGGCAATAGCTTCACTGATTCATGATGAATATTTTCTATTGGCATGGATTTTAGAAAAAACCTATCATGAAATTATTCATATAAATCAGTAATTTGCATCAGTAATTCAACTGAATTTCTGATAAATGCTTCCAGATCAGCTCTTGCGATTGCCGTGCATCAATCACCATAAAGCGGCCGGGATCGGCCTTAGCACGTCGCAAGTACTCATTGCGAACGTTCTCAAAAAAATGCAGATCCAAGCGTTCAAACTTATCGGGGGTTCTCGCCTTCGAGCGACGCTGCTCCGCAATCTCGCCAGGTAGGTCAAATAAGAGCGTGAGGTCCGGCTGTATCAATTCAGCCCCCCTCCCCTGCACCAGAGTCTCAAGTGTATTTAAGGTATCGAGACTTAAACCCCTTCCACCCCCCTGATACGCAAAGCTGGCATCGGTAAACCGGTCCGAGATCACAATCTTGCCAGCCTGTAAGGCGGGCTCAATAACCTGAGCTAGGTGCTCACGTCTAGCGGCAAACATGAGCAAGGCTTCAGTCTCAATATGCATCGGCTCTTGCAATAAAAGTTGCCTTAGTTTTTCACCCAAAGGGGTGCCGCCTGGCTCACGAGTAAGCACAACCTCATGATTGGGATAGCGCTGCCCTAAATGCTTGGCAAAGGCTTCAAGGTGAGTACTCTTCCCAGCACCATCGATGCCCTCGAAGCTAATAAAAAAACCGGGACGATTGATATCCATTGGTTACTTTACCGACTTGGTCGACGATTGGGCAGGCAAGCGCTGATAGCGATCAACCGCAGCCTCATGCTCTTTCAAGGATGGAGAAAAATGACTACTGCCATTGCCCTTGGCAACAAAATACAGTGCATTGGTGGGAGCGGGTTGCGCAGCGGCAATTAGCGATTCTTTGGAGGGTATTGCAATCGGGGTTGGAGGTAAGCCATAGCGCATATAGGTATTGTAGGGAGTATCGCGGCGTAAATCGGTTTTTCGGATATTGCCATCAAATCGTGGGCCGATTCCATAGATGACCGTTGGATCGGTTTGCAACATCATGCCCTTTCTGAGCCGATTATGAAATACCCCAGAAATTAATCCACGCTCAGACGCTTGGCCGGTTTCCTTCTCAATAATCGAGGCAAGGATCAGTAATTGATATGGGCTCTTTAAGACCTGATCATTAGGCTGGCCTTGCAGATAAAGATCCCATGCATTCGCTAATTGCTTTTGCATACCCACATAAGCACGTTGATAAATACTCGAATCTAAATCATCGGGATCAAATACATAGGTGTCTGGAAATAACCACCCTTCTGCACTCGGCTGCGTTAGCCCTAAGAGCTTAGCGAGCTGAGCATCACTGAGCGAATTCGTTTGATGAGTTAGTGCTGGGTGCGCATCAATTGCTGCCCGAACCTGCCATATGGTCATGCCAGGAATAAGCTTCACAACCTCCCGAACTCGATCGCCCCGAGCCATTTGCAGCAGTATGCTGCCCAAGCTCGCATTGGCCGGAAACTCATAAGTGCCGGGCTTTAATGATGAAGCGACTCCAAGGGATCGAGCGCCGATTTGGAAAACCAAAGCAGGAACCCTAATTCCCTGGTCTTGCAGCTGGCTTGCGATCTTTGAGACCCCGGATTTCGGTAACACCTTAAACCGCACGGCAGCATCTTCTACCTTGGCCTGGCTGGACAAAGCAGATTTGGGTGGCACCACCCCCCATGTGAATAAAGCAAGGTAATACAGGCAGGTAATACCGATGAGCGATAGAAACCCAAGACCCACTAATCGTTTACTCAGAGCCATGGTAAGCAATAGAAAATTAGATGACTTAGAAAGTTTTTGCACATAGCACTATGATAAAAGGCTAAAGAACTGACATGACCATCATCGATCAAGCAACGCTATGAACCCACCCACCATTTGCCGCTTACCAGACTGGGGCCTGATTCTGGTTGAGGGACCCGATGCAAGTTCATTTTTACAAGGTCAGTTAACGAATTCAGTGCTCGGGTTAACCACCACCCCCACCGGAGGAGTTGCTCATGGAAGTTCAGCCGTCCGATTGACTGGATATTGCACTGCCAAGGGTCGCTTACTCGCCTCTGCATGGATTAGTTTGCATTCATCCCAAACAGCAACACAATATGCATTATTTGTCTCGCGTGATCTTGCGTCGGCTTTTGCAAAACGACTGAGCATGTTCGTTTTGCGTTCCAAAGTTACGATTCGTGACGCAAGTGATGATTGGCTCGTATATGGCTCTCTTGAGACTATTGAGGGGCTTCTCCCTCGCCTTCCAGCCGATGCAATTGCCTTAGCGATGCAATCCCCCGGTGACACAAATCCTACAAAGCGGATTGTGTTTGCATCCCAAATGACAGTCGACGCCCAACTCAATTCAAGCGAGTGGAATGCAGCAGAAGTAGCCAGTGGCATTCCCCGAATTGTGGCGGCTACGCAGGACCAATTTGTTCCTCAAATGGTGAACCTGGAATCCGTGGGTGGGGTCGATTTCAAGAAAGGGTGCTACCCAGGCCAAGAAGTCGTTGCTCGCAGCCAATATCGAGGGGCGATTAAGCGTCGCCTCTATTTGGCTAAAGCACAAATTCCTTCTGAGTCCTGCCTGCCAGCAACCGAGATTTTTCATGAAGAGGATCCAGGCCAGCCGGCCGGAATGGTCGTGCTCTCAGCGCCTAATTCGAATAACCCTGATTGGATAGATCTTCAAATTGAATGCAAATCAGAACTTGCGCAAAGCGGCAAACTTCACCTTGGTGACGCTAGCGGCCCCAGTCTGGAGCTTGGAAAACTACCCTATTCCCTAGTTGAGATTTAATCAGGCATAGTATTGATATGTGCCTCATTTTATTTGCCTGGAAATCGCACCCAAAATACCCATTGGTGGTAGCTGCCAATCGGGATGAGTTCTACGAGCGCAATACCACTGGCATTGCTTGGTGGCCTGAGCATCCAGATGTATTGGCCGGTCGAGATCATGCTGATGTGATTGGTAGTCCAGGCACCTGGTTAGGGCTCAATCGGCAGGGGCGTTTTTCTGCACTTACGAACGTGCGCTCACCCAGTGAGAAAAAACCCGATGCGAGAACCCGAGGTGAGCTACCCTTTTTATATCTTACGAACCCAGATAAACCCAGCCACTTTATTGAGAAGCACAGCAAGCGCTTTGATCAGTACAACGGTTTTAATCTATTGATGGCTGATCTGAGTGATCCGAGCGATGCTCAAATGCACTGGGTGAGCAATCGCGTGGTGATGGGTAAATCCGTGCGCCCCCGCAAAACATTTCCAAGTCAGCCACTAGCTCCAGGCGTCTATGGGCTATCGAATGCCATGCTCGATACTCCATGGCCCAAAGTGAATCACCGGATTGCTGCGTTTGCTCAAACTCTAGCCATGGATGCTGGCGGCTTAAAAAATGCCGATGCCTATCTCCACGTATTAGCCGATGACCATCAGGCACCTGAACGTGAACTTCCAAGCACCGGTGTTAGTTTGGAATGGGAAAAAGCGCTTTCTTCGGCTTTTATTCGGACCGAACATTACGGCACGCGTTCAAGCACAGTATTGCGAGTTCGTAACGACGGCAACTATGAGATGGTGGAGCGACGCTTTGATGCCAAGGGCGTGATTGCGCACGATGTAATTACCGGAAATTTAATTGGCTCCGCTTGGGCCAATTACTCGGTGTAGCAATGGCTTTTCCCTTACAGGGTGACAATACCTGTCAATCAATTGCACCCACACCCATACCAGAGCCCTATTGGGTCGGATTCTCATCTTTACTCGGACAAGAGCTCGGTATTGCCCTTAATGAATCTGGTCTTCCTGCCGACCTACTTTGGTTGGATGTCTTAAGTGGTAATACATTAGCTACCAAAGAACATGCTTTTTCTAACCCAATCGCCACAGCATATAGCGGTCACCAATTTGGTGTCTGGGCTGGGCAACTGGGTGATGGTCGCGCCATTCTCTTGGGCGACATTGGTCCCTATGAGATTCAATTAAAAGGCTCCGGAATCACCCGCTATTCGCGTATGGGAGATGGTAGAGCTGTTTTGCGTTCATCCATTCGTGAGTTTTTGGCTAGTGAGGCCATGCATGCTCTTGGCGTACCAACTAGTCGAGCTTTAGCGGTGACGGGATCCAAAAAACCAGTCATGCGAGAGACCCTTGAAACTGCAGCGGTCTGTACGCGCTTAGCCCCCAGCTTTCTGCGCGTAGGTCATTTTGAGCACTATGCGGCTGCGCGCCAAACCGAGCATCTCCAGCAATTGGCCGAGTATCTTCTCGATAGCCATTACCAAGAGTGCAGAGATGGTGATGATCCTTATCTTTCATTATTCTCAGCGATTAGTCGTCGTACTGCTGAGCTTGTGGCACATTGGCAATCCTTGGGCTTTTGCCATGGGGTTCTCAATAGTGACAACATTAGTGTTTTAGGTCTTACCATCGATTACGGCCCCTTTGGAATGATGGATCGCTTTCAAATGGATCACATCTGCAACCACAGTGATTCGCAAGGAAGGTATGCCTATCATCGCCAACCACAAACCATGCATTGGAATATGGCGTGCTTGGCAGGCGGCATATTGCCTTTATTAGAGAAGAGGTATTCAACCGAAGAGGCCCAGCAGAAATTACAAACTGCGCTCGAGCAATTTCCGAATCAATACCGTGAGGCTTGGTTACGGCGCTTTCGTGCAAAGCTGGGTTTAATGAATGAGCACGCCAATGATTTCGCATTAATTGAGAACTTACTGGAATTAATGCATCAGAATCGAGTGGATTTCACAAACACATTCCGTCTTTTTGCTCAGGTTCAATCGCATGCCGATGATCAAACCAATCCATTACGCGATCAGTTCATTGACCGCCAAGGGTTCGATCTATGGATGCAATCCTACTTGGATCGACTAAAACTTGAACGGCTGTCTGATTTTGATCGACAGAGTGCCATTCTCAATACCAATCCAAAATTTATTTTACGCAATTACTTGGCACAGCGCGCCATCGAACTCGCCCAGCAGGATGATTTTTCTGAAGTCCAAAAACTTCTCAAGATCCTCGAAAATCCGTTTGCAGAGCAAGCTGAACATGAGGCTTACGCTACCCCTCCCCCCAAAGAGCTCGAGGATGTTGTCCTTAGCTGCTCCTCTTAATCCTTCTTTACAATCCAATCTATGACTAAAAGTGATGAGCAATACCGTCAAGAGCTATCGGAGATTGAGTATCGGGTAACGCGCCAAGCGGCGACCGAACCACCCTTCTCAGGTCGGTACTGGGATCATTGGGAAAATGGTCTCTACCGTTGTGTCTGCTGTGGCACGCCATTATTTGTATCAAGCACCAAATTTGATGCCGGATGCGGTTGGCCAAGTTATCACAGCCCCGCCAATCCTCAGGTTATTAGCGAACATCGTGATTTGACGCATGGCATGATCCGAACCGAGGTCCGTTGCTCAAACTGCGATGCCCATCTTGGACACGTCTTTGAAGACGGTCCAGAGCCTACTGGACTGCGCTATTGCATTAATTCTGCGTCATTGCGCTTTGAGCCAAGTCAAAACGCCACCCTCAAGCAATCCTCATGAAAAAATTTCTCTTTGACCTATTCCCGGTCATCCTCTTTTTTGCTGCATTCAAGCTTGCCGATATCTATGTAGCAACCATCGTGGCGATCATTGCAACTATTGCCCAAATTGTGTGGCTTTATCTGCGTCGGCAAAAAATTGAGGGCATGCAGTGGGCGAGCTTAGTGCTCATTGTTGTCTTTGGTGGTCTCACCATACTGTTAAAAGATAAAACCTTTATCCAGTGGAAGCCCACCGTCTTATATTGGTTATTTGCAGCAGTGCTCTTCTTTAGCGCCCAGTTCTTTAAGAAAAATTGGATTGAGAGCCTCATGGGAAAGCAAGTGACCTTGAAACCCGGTAGTCCACGCTCAGTCTGGATTAAGCTCAATCATGCCTGGGCGGCATTTTTCTTCTTCATGGGTGTTCTGAACCTTTATGTGGCCTATACCTTTTCTGAGGATGTGTGGGTGAACTTCAAACTCTTTGGTGGCATTGGTTTGCTTATTCTCTTCATCATTGCCCAAGGACTGTGGTTAAGTCGTCATATGGAGACGGATGAAGCATGATGACCAATCAAGAGCGTATTGCCGCATTTCAGTCTAGTTTGCAAAAGCAACTCCAGCCATCTCATCTAGTCATTGAAGACGAGAGTCATTTGCATGCTGGTCATGCGGGTGCTGCTGGGGGCGCAGGTCACTTTCGGATCAAAATTACAGCGCAGGCATTTATGGGTCTTAACAGCGTGGCACGTCACCGCTTAGTATATGGTGCATTGAAAGGGTTCATGCCGCACGAGATCCACGCACTGGCCATCCATGCACTTGCACCAAATGAGTCATAATTCCTCTTTTATCCCCTTTATTCTCTATATGCGTCTGACCAAAAAAATCATCTTCGCCTGCTCTATCGGCTTCATAAGTACCGCAGTAATGGCTCAAAATGCAGCGATTGTGAACGGCAAGCCCATTCCCAAGGCGCAACTTGATCGCCTCATTAAAAATTCAGGGCAATCTGCAAGCGATCCAAAAATTCGTGAGCAAGGCCGTGAACTTCTCATTACCCGTGAACTGATTATTCAAGAATCGGATAAACGTGGTGTTAGTCAAAAGGATGATGTCAAAGATCAAATTGAGCAGGCTCGCTTAGGAGTATTAGTAGCAGCCCTGTTTGATGATTACATTGATAAAGGCGGCGTTACCGAAGAAGATTACAAAACAGCATACGACTCCATTAAGAGTCAATTTGGCGGTAAAGAATACAAAGTACGGCATATTTTGGTAGAGAAAGAAGCCGATGCCAAAGCTCTCATTGCCAAAATCAAGGCCGGTGCAAAGTTTGGTGATCTGGCCAAGGCTAACTCCAAAGATCCGGGCTCTGCTCCTGAGGGTGGAGAGCTTGGTTGGGTAAGCGATAAGGCACTCGTTCCTGAGTTTTCTAAGGCAATGATCTCTTTGCAAAAAGGCCAGATGACCGATAAGCCTGTGAAGTCCCAATTTGGCTGGCATATTATTCAGCTCGAAGACGTACGTGATGTGAAGATACCCCCAATGGCTGAAATCAAGGAGCAGTTAAAGACAATGCTGATGCAAGATCAGGCCTGGCAAAAGGCTAAGTTCTCTGAAATGATGAAGAAGATTCGCGAGAGAGCCCGGATTGAGTAAGATGATTTTGCACACCATGCTGCGCGTGGGCGACATTGCCCGCTCGGTTGATTTCTACACCCGCGTATTAGGTATGAACTTACTGCGCACAACGAATCGCGAGGAGCAAAAGTACTCTCTCGCCTTTGTGGGATTTGGGCGTGGTAATGAGGATGGGCAGGCGGAGATTGAGCTCACCTATAACTACGGCGTGAGCACGTATGACCACGGTAGCGCATACGGTCATATCGCAATTGCTGTCCCCGATGTTTACAAGGCATGCGAGGATATTGCTGCTGCTGGAGGCACGATTACTCGTTCTGCCGGCCCAGTTCAGGGTGGCAAAACATTGATTGCCTTCATCACCGACCCCGATGGATACAAGATCGAACTGATTCAACGCTGATTGAATGCACTTGGCTGATTTATATGCAAGCTAAGTATGAGGTTCGGGTTCTAAATCAAATTTCGGATGTCCCGCAGCAGGCATGGGACTCAATCCTCCCGCCCACTGCTGGCCCCTTCATGCAGTATTCATTTCTGAGTCTTTTAGAGAAAACCGGTTGCGTGAGTGCAGAAACGGGATGGCAGCCATCGCATCTGGTGCTCTATGAAGCTGGTAGTGACGCGCTTCTTGGCGTATTGCCTCTCTATCTCAAAACTCACTCCTATGGAGAATATGTCTTTGATTGGTCCTGGGCAGAGGCCTATACCCAAGCAGGGCTTCCCTACTTTCCAAAAGCACTGAGCGCCATCCCATTTACTCCGGTTACCTCTTCGAGATTATTAGCCCGATCAACTGAGCATCAAGAAGCCCTAATTACCGGTTTAAAACAATTGGTTGGCGAGCTAAATCTATCATCTGCCCACCTTCTTTTTCCTGTCGAAGAGGAGGCAAAGCTTCTTAGTGAGGCGGGATTCTTAAAGCGGGAGTCGGTCCAGTTTCATTGGCATAACCATGGCTATCATGATTTTGAGTCCTTTTTATCTACCCTCACCATGAAGCGCCGCAAGAATATCAAGCGTGAACGTAAGCAGGTACAAAGTGCAGGGATTACCTTTGAACACCTTCCCGGAGAGTTAGTCACCGAGGAGGATGTGCTGTTCTTCTATCGCTGTTATCGCAATACCTATCAGAACCACTACTCCACTCCCTATCTAAATCAACTCTTTTTTCAGGAGTGGGTACAGCAGATGCCCTGCAATCTTCATTTGATTGTTGCAAAGCGTGAAGGTCAAGCGATTGCCAGCGCTCTATTGGTCGTTGATCGTGAACAAAGTAAAGCCTATGGACGGTATTGGGGATGCGTGGAGCAACATGCCTGTCTACATTTTGAGACCGCCTTCTATCAAGCAATTGAGTATTGCATCCGCGAGGGAATCCAAACCCTGGAAGGTGGTGCGCAAGGTGAGCATAAGATGGCGCGAGGGTTTATGCCAACCAGCGTCTTCTCATACCACCATCTGAGTGATCCACGCTTTGCTGCTGCAGTGGCACGATTTCTGGAGCGTGAGCGTCAAGGGATTGGCCTATATCTTGATGAATTAGCTGAACATAGCCCCTTGCGCCAAGACCCTAATTCAAGCAGCCTCGGCAGGATTGAACTTGATGCATTAAAGTAAGGCATGAGCTCAATCAATAACGGTGCTAATTCTTTGGGAATCGGTGATAGTGATTCTGATTCCCCATGCATTGGGATCTGTTCCACCCTCTTTGACGAGATCTGCAAAGGTTGTGGCCGTACTGCCTTAGAAGTCAGTAACTGGGTCTTTATGAGCCCCGAAGAGAAGCAATCGGTCTGGGCTCGTATTCAGGCAGAAGGTACTGCCATGCGCTTTACCCGCGAGCAAAAATCTTAACCCGCAAGTTCCTGGCTTCGCAAATACTCCTCATAGGTGCCGGAGTAGTCATTAATCGTGCCATCAGGTTTGATCTCCAGAATCCGATTTGCTAAGGCTGAAACAAACTCGCGGTCATGGGAGACAAAAATCAGAGTGCCATCGAATTTCTCAAGGGCGATTTGTAAACTCTCAATTGACTCCATATCCATATGATTGGTTGGCTCATCCATTGCGAGCACGTTATGCTTTTGAAGCATCAACTTACCCCAAATCATGCGCCCCTTCTCGCCACCCGAAACCACCTTCACCGATTTACTGATCTCATCGCCTGAGAATAAGAGGCGCCCTAAAATCCCGCGTACGACCTGATCGTCATCACCTGGTTTGCGCCATTGGGTCATCCACTCAATGAGGTTCTCATCTTTAGGAAAGCATTCGCTGGTATCTTGCGGCATCACACCCACATTGGCATTCTCAGCCCACTTCACATCCCCAGTATCAGCAGCAATGCCATCAAAGCGTTTACTCAGAATGGTTTTCAGTAAGGTGGTCTTCCCTGCGCCATTCTGACCAATAATCGCGATCTTCTCACCCGGACGAATCGCAATCTTGAAGTTCTTAAAGATCACCCGATCAAACTGTTTGGTGAGCGCATTACACTCCACTGCCATATTGTGTAACTTCTTCTCAGTTTCAAACCGTATAAATGGGTTCTGGCGCGATGAGGGCTTAATATCAATCAGCTCAATCTTCTCGAGTTGGCGCTGGCGTGAGGTCGCCTGTCTAGCCTTTGAGGCATTGGCCGAGAAGCGACTCACGAATGCCTGAAGTTCAGCCATCTTCTCTTTGGCCTTGGCATTAGCCGCCATTTGCTGGGCCCGTGCCTGGGTGGATGCCAACATATAGGAATCGTAGTTGCCAGGATAGACCTTCAGCGTACCGTAATCCATATCGGCCATATGCGTGCACACTTCATTTAGGAAGTGGCGATCATGCGAGATGATGATCATGGTGCTATTGCGTTGATTCAGAATTTCTTCGAGCCAATGAATCGAATGAATATCTAAGTTATTGGTTGGCTCATCAAGCAGCAAGACATCTGGATCCGAGAATAATGCCTGAGCAAGCAAGACACGCAATTTCCAGCCCGGTGCAATATTGCTCATCGGGCCATTGTGTTGCTCTAGTGGAATGCCAATCCCAAGCAGCAACTCGCCAGCACGTGCTTCAGCGGTATAGCCACCAAACTCGGCATACTTGGCTTCGAGCTCAGCCGCACGCATATAGTCTTCGTCAGTGGCATCGGGGTTGGCATAAATCGCATCGCGCTCTGCCGCCGCTTGCCACATTTCGGCATGGCCCATCATCACTACATCGAGCACCCGAATATCTTCGTACGCAAATTGATCTTGACGCAACTTTCCTAAACGAATATTGGGTTCAAGGCTGACATTGCCAGCCGATGGCTCCAACTCTCCGCCAAGGATTTTCATAAAGGTTGATTTGCCACAACCATTGGCGCCAATTAAGCCGTAGCGATTGCCGCCACCAAACTTGACTGAGATGTTTTCAAACAGGGGTTTTGCCCCAAACTGCATGGTGATATTAGACGCGTTTAACACAAGAACTTTCTCAATAATGATGCCGTGCTGGCAAAGCTCGTTATTTTAACGGTCTTCCATGCCAGTGATGCTTAATACGCAGCAGCAAGCCCATCTCGGCGACTATCGCTTGCTGCAACATAGCCATCGTCAATTTGATCAGATAGGCGCCAGATAAATTGGCCAGAACCAAAATCCATATAGGGATCATCCACCTTTTTCAGAACATGCCCCCGTTCGATGAGGCCCTTAACCGTTTGAGGATCCATATTGGCCTCGACATCGAGACTGAAATCTCGATTGATCTTCCAACGCGGTGCATCACACGCAGCTTGGGGCTGCTGTTGATAGACCAACATGCGCAAGAGGGTTTGTAAATGCCCTTGCGGTTGCATATCACCTCCCATCACTCCAAAACTCATTTGGGGAACGGTTTTGCCATTCACTTCTTTAGTTAAGAATGCCGGAATGATCGTATGAAATGGTCGCTTATTGCCTGCCACCACATTGGGTGATTGAGGGTCTGATGAAAATCCATATCCCCGATTCTGAAAACTAATTCCCCAGTTCGGTTCCACTACACCAGAGCCAAAACCCATGTAATTACTCTGAATAAACGAGATCATGCGTCCCTTTTCATCAGCCGCACTTAAATAGATAGTGCCTCCCGTATTGGGCATGCCAAAGGTAAATTGGGTGGCGCGTTGTAAATTAATTTCCCCTGCTCGCTTGGCAAGGTATTTGGGATTAAGCATCTGTTCGGGGCTGACCTCCATCGAGCGCGGATCCGCTACATATCGATAAATATCTGCGAAGGCTAATTTCATGGCCTCGATTTGCAAATGCTGACTATCGACACCGTCTACTGGATACTTTGATAGATCATGGTTCTCTAAGATCCCCATCGCCATTAGAGCGCCAATCCCCTGGCCATTTGGGGGTATCTCATGGACGTCATAGCCCTGCACCCGTGTTGAGATGGTACCAACCCAGTCTGGCTGATAGTTAGCCAAATCACTGGCCTTCAATGCCGCTTGGTGCTCCTGAGCAAATTCAACGATTGATTTGGCAATCTCACCTTCATAAAAATCACGGATGCCCTTTTGGGCAATTTGCTTCAATGCTCGTGCAGCTGCTGGAAAATGAAAGATCTCACCCGTGAGTGGTGCTCGACCATTTGGCATGAATGCCTTAGCAAAACCTGGCTGGGGGCTAAGCTCCTTCACAGCGGCAGCCCACTTATGCGCCACGATTGGTGCAACCGCATGCCCACGCTCTGCAATCTCAATGGCGGGCTGCAGGATATCAGCCAAAGGCAAGGATCCAAAGCGCTGATGCAGCGCCTCCCAGCCAGCAATGGCGCCCGGCACGGTCACACTATCCCACCCTCGCATGGGGCGATTAACAAACCCCTTTGAATCGCGTCCATACTTCGTGGTAAAGTAGTCAATACTCCAGTCGGCTGGTGAGACCCCTGAGGCATTTAAGCCATGTAGTTCATGCCCATCCCAAACGATGGCAAAACAATCGCTGCCTAAACCATTAGAAACTGGCTCAACGATCATTAAGGCCGCTGCGGCAGCAATGGCAGCGTCAATTGCGTTACCCCCCTGCTGCATCATCTTCAATCCTGCTTGAGCGGCATAGGGATGGGAGGTTGAGCAAATATTGCGGCCAAAAACGGGCATCCGTACAGTGGGATATGGGTTGTGCCAATTAAACGGTGAGCTCATGATCGTGTCTTTATTCTTCGAAGTTGTTCACGGATAACGGGAATCCGCACTACTAACAATATCAAGATTATCCCAGCATAGATGTAAACGGTCTGAAAATCGTTTTTGCCGGCCTTATGCCAAAAGTAATGCAGTACCCCAAGGATGGCAATCAAATAAATGAGGCGATGCAGTGTGCTCCAGCGACGTCCTAACCAGTGCATCGCTGCTCTGTTCGAGGTAATAGCCAAAAGACTCATGCATGCAAAGGCAACAAACCCTACGGTAATGAATGGGCGTTCAATCACGTCTGCAAACATCTCTTGGAAATCAAGATTGTGATCCAGCCAATACCAAATCGTGAAGTGTAAGAATGCATAGAAGAATGTAAATAGCCCCAGCATCCGACGCATTTGGATCCAGCCAGACCATGCCGTTATCCAATGCATTGGACTCATGGCCAAGGTGATGCACAAAAAGGTAATGGTCCAGGTACCAGTTGAACGAGTAATGAACTCGACAGGATTAGCACCCAGCTGTCCAGCATAGGCAAGAACAAATAATCGGGCAAGCGGAATCAGCGCTACAACAAAGAGCCAGCGCTTGATCTGCGTAATTGCAAGCATGCTTTAGTAAAACTTACGCAAATCCATCCCTGCATAGAGCTTGGCAACATACTCGCCATAGCCATTAAAGGGCTCAGTTTTAATCTTGGGTGCAAAGATCCCCCGACCATCAATGCGACGCTCCGTGGCTTGACTCCAACGTGGATGACTCACCGCTGGATTGACGTTTGAATAAAAACCATATTCGCGTGGTGCGGATGCGCTCCAGCTCGTGAGCGGTTGTTTCTCGGTCAAGCGAATCGTTACTAAGGATTTGGAGCTCTTAAAGCCATACTTCCAGGGTACGATCAAACGAATGGGCGCACCATTTTGTTTGGGCAATAACTCGCCATACATCCCAAACGTAAGAAGAGTTAATGGGTTCATGGCCTCATCCATCCGCAGACCCTCACGATAAGGCCAATCGAGTACGGGTCGCTTTAATCCAGGCATCTGTTTAGGGTCAGCCAGACTAATAAACTCGACATACTTGGCAGAGCCCAGGGGCTCCACTCGATTGAGAAGATGTGATAAGGCATAGCCATTCCATGGAATCACCATCGACCAACCTTCCACGCAGCGCAGTCGATAAACGCGCTCTTCCATGGGTGCCAACTTCAGTAGTGCATCAATATCGAGTGTGACCGGTTTTTTTACCATCCCCTCGATTGATACGGTCCAGGGTCTAGTTTGTAAACGATCGGCAAACTTGGCAGGATCATCCTTATCCATTCCAAACTCATAGAAATTATTGTAGGTGGTTGCATCCTCATACGAGGTTTGGGTCTCGCGGGTGGAGTATTGCTCATTAAGCTTAGAAGGTAATTTCTCGCGCGGTGCTGCTGTTTTAGCAAAGGCATCGCGCTCAAGCCAGGATCCCATGCCCACTGCTGCACTTCCCAGGGCAATGGTTTTTAACCATTGACGACGGTTCTCAACAATCGCACGTGGAGTGATTTGACTGGGATGAATTCTTGGGTCTTTAAATATCATCGATCTACCTTTAATTGAAATGGTGTGAAATTAGTATTGGTATCGTAATAATCCTCGTTCTCTTTACGCTTCAAGTATCCCACCACCGCATAGGTCAGCGGGGTTGCCAAAATCTCCCACGAGGTTTTGAGGATATATTGTGCAATCGCTACCTGAATAATCTCATTCGTGGGCCAAATCGCATAAAAGGCCAAGAAATAGAATAATGAAGAATCCACCAGCTCACCAACCGCCGTTGAGCCGATCGTGCGGGTCCATAAATACTTCCCTTGGGTCCAGATCTTCATCTTGGCCAGCACATAACTATTCGTAAAACTGCCGCACCAAAATGCCAGCATGGAAGCCAATGCGATCCGCCAAGAATTACCAAAGACCGTTTCTAGACCATGCTGATAGTTCGCCATATAGGATCCCGGTGCCACTGGTAGCGCGATCACGATCAAGGCCATGATGGCAGCAAAGCCAAGGGCTGTAAATCCGGCCCATACTGCGCGACGATCATAGGCATAGCCATAGACCTCGGTCAGAATGTCGCTAAAGAAGTACGAGATGGGGAAAAATAGAATCCCGGCGCCAAAGATGACGTAACCAAAATATGGCAGCTCAACCGTCGCCGCCTTACCGGCTCCAATGAAGTTTGAGCAAAGCAGCACCGCGACGAATGCCCCCAGGATTAGGTCGTAATAGCGATACTGGCGACGCATGGGATGTTAAGGCCTTATAGGTTCGGTGAGGCGGTTAAAAGGGGAAATATTTCATAGAATAGCGGTATTGGCATGAATTCACAGAATAGGTAAATAATGAGTAAGCCGCAGTTTCATTGGGAAGACCCCCTCCTCTTGCAAGACCAATTGACCACCGAGGAGCGCATGATTGCCGATGCGGCCCGTGAGTATGCTCAGGGGAAGCTGGCCCCGCGGGTGCATGAGGCCTACCGCTCTGAAACAACCGATCCAACCATCTTTCGAGAAATGGGTGAATTGGGCCTACTTGGCATTACCATTCCCGAGGAATACGGTGGCGCTAACCTCAATTACGTCTCCTATGGCCTCATTGCCCGTGAAATTGAACGGGTTGACTCTGGCTACCGTTCCATGATGAGTGTGCAATCCTCCTTAGTGATGGTACCCATTTACGAATTCGGTAGCGAGGCTCAAAAGCAAAAGTACCTTCCTAAATTAGCTACTGGAGAATGGATCGGATGCTTTGGTCTCACAGAACCAAATTACGGCTCAGATGCTGGTGGCATGATCACACGCGCCAAGAAAGTTCCTGGCGGATATTCGCTCACAGGCTCCAAGATGTGGATCTCCAACTCCCCGATTGCTGATGTATTTGTGGTGTGGGCAAAGAACGATGATGATCAAATTCGGGGCTTCATCCTTGAAAAAGGCATGAAGGGCTTAAGCGCCCCCAAAATCACTGGCAAACAAGGGCTGCGCGCCTCGATTACCGGTGAAATTGTGATGGATGAAGTATTTGTGCCCGCTGAAAATGAGTTCCCAGAAATTACGGGTCTGAAAGGCCCCTTCACTTGTCTAAACTCAGCGCGTTATGGTATCTCGTGGGGAGTACTCGGTGCTGCGGAATTTTGCTGGCACGCAGCACGCCAATACACTTTAGATCGAAAACAGTTTGGCAGACCTTTAGCGGCCAATCAACTCATTCAGAAAAAATTAGCCGATATGCAAACCGAGATTACCTTGGCACTGCAAGGCGTTCTGCGATTGGGGCGCATGAAGGATGAAGGAAGCGCTGCCCCTGAGATCACCTCCATCATGAAGCGCAACTCCTGTGGCAAATCGCTTGATATTGCACGGATGGCACGCGATATGTTGGGCGGGAATGGTATCTCGGATGAGTACGGTGTGATCCGTCACATGCTCAATCTTGAGGTGGTTAATACCTATGAAGGCACGCACGATATTCATGCCCTCATTTTGGGTCGAGCCCAAACTGGTATCCAGGCGTTTAGCTAGATTGCAAAAGTTGCTGCGCTAATTCAAGATAGCTTGCCTGCTGCGCACTTTGGACCTTGAGAGTACGAGCATTTTGATATTGGCTAAAGTTGCGAGCAATTGAATCTTGATACGCTGGATCGTAGTGCTTAATCAGTAATTCTTCGACTAATACTGGGTAGCGCCCCTCAGTGGCCAATTGCTGCCATTTTGTAATTTGTTCCTTGCCATAGCGTTGCGTCAACAGACTCAGCAAATGCCGCAGCCCATCATGATCACTTAAGAGATGGACGTACTCTTCCATCAGTACATCGACCCGCACCGAGCGATCCGCTTTGATTTCAACGCAATCTCCCTGCCGAATTTGATCCATCAGAGCATCTGGAATATGCAGGCAACCCACCTTCTTACTCTCCGACTCGACATAAATGGTTTGATCAAATGTAAATTGCCGTAACGCATTCCATAGGCGACTCTCAAACATTTTCTGACTGGGCTGCACTTCATTAGGCAAGCCACCCAGCACTGAGCCACGATGGGCCGCGAGACCCTCGAGATCCAAAACTTGAGCATGACTATTTAAGGCTTGTAATAAACGAGTTTTACCGGTGCCAGTCATGCCACAAATAACGGTGAACTTTGCAAGCGGCGCCCAGCGCTCAAGATCAGCAATCACCTGACGCCGATACCCTTGATAGCCACCTTGCAGCTGCTGGGCCCTCCAACCAATTCGTTGCAGAATATGAGCAAAGGCACCACTTCGCTCCCCGCCCCGCCAGCAATACACCAAAGGTCGCCACTCACGCGGCTTTTGAATAAAGTGTTCTTGCAAATGACTGGCAATATTTTTAGCAACTAGAGCAGCACCTAATTTCTTGGCTGCAAAGGGAGACTCTTGCTTATACAGTGTGCCAACAGTAGCACGCTCTTCATTGTTTAATACCGGGCAATTGATCGCGCCTGGAATATGATCTAAGGCATACTCAGCAGGTGAGCGCGCATCAATAATGCAATCAAACTGACCTAAGCTCTGACCCAAGGTCTCGGGGGAGAGTAAAGCGGAACTCAACGCAGCCCTAAATTTTGCTTAATTGGTTCTGGCCACGGTGCAGGACGATTAGTCTTGAGATTAACCCACACCAAGGTTGCGCCACCGGCTGCACATAGTTCTTCTGGATTGCTCGCAAGCGACATGAGGTTATAGGTATCCACGCTGGTACGCCCCACTTTACCAATATAGGTACGCACCACAATATCAGCAGGGTAACTTACTTGGGCATAGAAATTACAAAATGCGTTTGCAATTAAGGCACCACCTTCATCGTGATGCGCACCGAATCCAAACGACTCAATCCAATGAATACGGCCTTGCTCCATGTACCGAAAGTAAAGTGTATTGTTCACGTGACCAAATGCATCCATATCACCCCAACGTAATGGGATGATCGTTTCATGAACAAATTTCTTATCGGCAGGAATTTCAATGCGCATGATTGAGGAGTTCTAAATGACAAAGCAAAGCGCTAGTTTACCTCTAGGCTTATGCTTCCATCCGTATTTGGGCGCGCAGATCCCGGTAGAACTGAGGCCTTGCATCAAGAGGCACGAAGATACCGATCGGCATTTCCTTGCTTCTCTCCTCCACCCGAATTAAACGCTTACCGCTCTCCTCTTGCGTAAGCGTTAGCCAACGGGTATTAAATACATGGCGCTCGAGCTTTCCACCAATACTTTTTTCGATCTTCAGGGCCGTGCCATCGATAGCAATTGATTCGTAGTCGAGCGCATGCCGTGCGTAGACGATCAGCGCAATACCAAGTACGGTTAACTCAATCACGGTGAAGATCAAAATCATCCAAACGCCATGAAGCAAAAAGTACGTGGCAATAAACGATGAAAACAGAAACATCGATAAATAGAAATAACCAACCTGGCGTGGCGTGAACGAACAATTTCGTTTCGTGTGCCACGTACGCATGGGGATTATTTTGCTAAGAGAGCATTGGCGTATTGATCCATGGATCGCGCCAAATCCAGATCAAGTTTTGTGAGACCGCCAGCGTCATGAGTCGAGAGCGTAACCTCAACCCGATTCCAGACATTAAACCACTCGGGATGATGATTCATTTGCTCAGCCATGAGTGCACACTGGGTCATGAATGCAAAAGCTTCCTTGAAGTCCTTAAACTGGTACGAACGGGTAATGGCATCTCGATTAGCAACCATTGCCCAATGCGCTAGATCAGTCGCAATGGCCAAGCGCTCGTCTGCACTGAGAAGGCTTGCCATGGCAATACTTAAGAGTTTTGTAAGGCCAGTTGATACAAAAAGGTTGAGCGCGCGCCCGAGCGGCAAAAGGCTAAGATCGGTTGCGGCATTGCCTTAAGGAGATTGGCCATCTCCACCACTTGCTCGGGAGTAATTGCACCGCTCACCACGGGTAAGTAGGCATATTCAAGGCCATGCTCTTTGGCCATGGCAGCGATGGAAGCATTGCTAGGTTGCTCTGGGCCCTCTTCACCATCTGGGCGATTATTAATAATGCTCTTGTAACCCTGCTGTGCAATTTGAGCAACATCGGTCGGCTCAATTTGACCAGCGGTTCCAAAATTGGGGTTGTGACATGAAATATGAACGCTCATAGGATCCTTACAAATATCTCATCAAGAATTTAAACAGACTTTTTCTGGGTTCGCTCGAACAACCACATCCCCGCAACCATGGCGACGACAAAAACTAAGGCTTTGGTTTCACCGGAACCAAGAGAGACCAGCGCAGGCCCCGGACAAAAACCAGCAAGTCCCCAACCCACACCAAACATTGCACTACCAATAATTAAGGGACGATCAATGTCGCGCCGAGTTGGGATATGCATTGCGCCACCCAAAAAACTCTGGGTGCGTTTCTTGGCTAAGTAGAAAGCAATGAGCCCTACAAGCACAGCACCGCCCATCACAAAAATGAGAGATGGATCCCAGTTGCCAGCCAGATCAAGGAAGGCCAAGATTTTGGCAGGATTGGTCATGCCTGAAATCATTAAACCAAGACCAAACAAAACGCCGATGAGATACTCGCTACCGTTTGAAAAGAAGGATTGATTTTGATTCATCGACTTAGATCCAATGCCGCACGAGATACACCACTAAGAATCCACAACCCATAAATGTGAGGGTTGCAAGCAAGGAACGTGGTGACAGGCGCGATAAACCACAAATGCCGTGACCACTGGTGCAGCCCGATCCATAGCGAGCACCAAAGCCTACTAATAAACCAGCTACGATGAGCGTGATGTAATCCGCATCAATGACTGCGTTTGTGCTCATCTGGAACACATACTTTCCCCACAAAGGAGCGGTTAACAATCCCAATATGAAACTGGCGCGCCATAACCAATCGCTTTTCTTGGGGCCAATCAAGCCACCCAAAATGCCACTGATTCCGAGAATGCGGCCGTTGATGAGAACGTATAGCGCAGCCGCAATTCCCAGCAAAATACCGCCTACTAGAGCGGGCCCCGGGGTAAAGGATGTCCAATCGACTGTCATGACATCATTTTAATACTTAACAGGGTTTTGGACTCATGCGCCACTGTAAGTATTGAAGCCCCAAATAGCCTCCCAAGAAAAATCCAGGGAGTGCAATAAATGCATTGAGTGCTAAAGTTGATATTCCACTCAAGCCCTGCCCGACCGTACACCCCATCGCAGTGACTCCGCCAAATCCCATCAGCGCGGCACCCACGAGATGATTGGCAGTATCCTCAACACCCCGAAATGCTTCCCAACGAAAACGTTTGCTGATGATGGCGCTAATCGCCGAGCCAACAATCATGCCCAACACCGCCACAATGCCAATGGTGAGCACTTTAGACTTATCACTCGTGAACATTAACCAATCCAAGGAATAGGCATACGGCGCCACAAATGAGAGGCTTTCCATCCGACCCGAGTTCGTCACCAAGAATGCTTCTTGCAATGTATTGGGGTCCTCTTCAAGATGCGCAAAGTGCCCGGATACCCACCAAATAGCGGTGATCGCCAAGCCAACCCCGACTCCTGCTAAGAGATTATCAATAGTCCAAAACGATTTCTTTAAAAGTGCGTAGGCAATAAAGGCGCCACCAATCACAAGGGACAGAATCCAACGTAGTTGTTCTTTGCCCATACCAACGCTGGCGGAAAGAACGCTTGGCAAATCTTGTGAGGTTTTGAGATTCAATGCCACTTGGTCGATCGAATTGGTTCTCAGGACTCCTAAAAATCCACGCATGGTCATATAGGCAACGAGTCCCAACACAATAAATACCACGATGGATTTCAGATTGCCACTGCCGATCCGAACGAGGGTTTTGCTACCGCATCCGGATGCCAGAACCATCCCGATCCCAAATAGAACGCTACCGATTAGGGTCGATAGATAAAGCACGCGGTTACCGGTATAGAGGGATTTGGTGACATCAATCCATCCAAGGTGGGACATCGTAGCAACCCCCAGTATTGCGATGCCAATCGCTAAGCACCATTGGCGCATACGAGACCAATCTTCCATTAGGAGGCCATCGGATACGGCACCCAGTGTGCAAAAGTTCGTGCGCTGCATGATGGCGCCCAACACTGCGGTAATCGCAAAGGTAATCAGCAAAGCCTGACTACCCAGAGAGCGAATCTGCTCTGGTGATAAATCAGTCATGATGATTCCTAGGGTTTAAATTTGTAGTATTGTTGGTTTAGGTAAGCAACGACGTCTGCTTCATCCTCTGGGAATAGATCTAGGCGTAATTCGGTATTACAGCGTGCGACCATCACTTTCAAGCGATCTAAGCCCTTCACCCGACGATCCTTGCGGGTGTAAATCAAAGTGCCATCACCCAAGCCAGACTTCTCAGCATGGCATTGATAGCACTTGGTATCTTCAATCTTCTTGCCATTGGCAAGGTTGGGCGCAGCCACGACAGGCTGCGCGGCTAATCCACCTAAAACACCGATGAAAATTGCTAAGGTCGATAAAGTCTTCATAGTATTTGTATGTATCAATTTCTGAAGATGTGATTCTATCGGACTGAATTAAAAAACTACAGCAAAATCAGTGTTTTAGAAGCCAAAATCAAGATTATTCCGTAATGCTAATATAAGCAAAAGTTATAAAGCAATGAGTAATCAGGGCCGGATATAGGCGTATTTATCCTTAAATTGCAGGTCAGCAATCCGAACCACGCCGGAGGGGGTGAACTCGGCATCTAGGATAAATTGATCGCGCTTGAGGTTGCGGTTGCGCAGGGTAATCTCGCAGACTTCAAAACGTACCCCACGAGACTTTAAGGCGGCAACCAGTGGAGCGTATTCGGTTCCATTCTTGTCTTTGCCACCCTCCATCAGAATATCGACCCCGTTGGCATGGGTCACCACAATAATTTTGGTCTGTGGTGAGACATCGAGGTGATTGCGTATATTGCGTAAGCCTTTTAAGCCTTGGGTAGCTGCATCATCGATGTGATAAACCACCCGGGTTGATTCGGCTTTTGCTAAATTAGAGCCAATCGTTAAAGCGATGGCTAGAAAGCCCATCAATACTGCACGAACGAATGCTTTCATACCATCCTCCAGTTAAAAAAGGAACGACTAAATAGGAGCCATCCCCGGATTACCCTTGACACCTTTAATGACAGGCTCATTAAGCTTCACGGCCTTAATGGTCTTCACCTCCCGCAAGTGACGTGCCATTAGATCCCAAATGGCTTCGCCGCCGGCATTCTTTGCCTCTTCCGAAACCGGCGCCCAGCCAGCTACTTTATAGGTCTTACCTGCCTCAATCAGATTGCCATTTAAGCGCATCTCAGAAATGCGTTTGCCAGCACCACCCGCTGGATCAATCGTATATTGCAAGCCACCGACCCGCACCATATCACCACCCTGTTGGTAGTAGGGATCGGGGTTGAATAAATTATCAGCGACGTCTTCCAATACGGTTTTGATCATCTCACCACTCATATTGGTGACCGTGGTGTAGGGATAAGTAATCGCGGTCTGATCGAGTAGATGCTCCATCGTGATCGACTCACCAGGCAATAAGGAGGTGCCCCAACGGAAGCCAGGCGAGAATGAAATCTCCGCATTCTTTTGCTTTAAGAGCCCATCTAAGATCACTTGATCAAAACTACCATTGAAGTTACCACGGCGATACAAGAGGCCATCGGTCACTGCGAGCTTCTCAGCAAGCTTAGACTCATACGGTGCCCGAATCTTCTTAATCAAAGCACTCATCCCTGCGTCTGCGGGCAATAAGTTGGAGAATACCGGTAGAAGTTTGTAGCGGAAGTCGCTTACTTTGCCGCCCTTCACATCAAAATCCAAAACGCCTAAGAACTTACCATTGGATCCAGCGTTGGTAACCAAGGTGACGCCACCAGGATTTTTCACTTTCACGGGGGCTGGCACGCCATCGTGCGTATGGCCACCCATGATGGCATCAATGCCCCGTACGCGGGAGGCCATCTTTAAATCCACATCCATACCATTGTGTGAGAGCACAACAACGACTTTTGCACCCTTCGCACGCGCTTCATCCACCACCTTTTGCATATTCTCTTCTTGAATACCAAAGGTCCAGTTGGGTGTGAAATAACGGGGGTTCGCAATCGGTGTGTATGGGAATGCTTGGCCAACTACGGCAACCTGAACACCATTCATGGTCTTCATGGCATACGGCGCAAAGACGGCATCACCAAAGTCGGCAGTCTTAATATTTTGAGCGACAAACGAGACCTTACCCCGGAAATCCTTCTCCACAATCTCCATGACGCGTTTCTCACCCAAGGTCATTTCCCAATGGGGGGTCATCACGTCAACGCCCATCGCTAGACAGGCATCCACCATATCCTGACCATTAGTCCAAAGCGCTGTTCCTGAGCCCTGCCAGGTATCGCCCCCATCAAGTAATAATGCGCCAGGTCGGCTCGCCTTAATTTGTTTAACCAATGCCGCCAAGTGAGCAAAGCCACCAACCTTGCCATAGGTCTTCGCTGCAGAAGCGAAGTCTAAATAGGTAAAGGCATGCGCATCACGCGTGCCAGGTTTCACCCCGTAGAACTTCAATAAATACTCACCCACCAAATGGGGTGGCTTGCCTTCTTGTGCGCCAATGCCTAAATTGACATTGGGTTCACGAAAGTAGATTGGGAGCAATTGCGCATGGCAATCCGTGAAATGCAAGAAGTGCACATTGCCAAACTTTGGCAGGTCATAAAACTTCTGTGCAGCACTTTGAGCATGAGAAAAATTGGACTGCAAGCTCATTCCACCAGCCGATGCCACTGCAAGGGCTTGCAGAAACTCCCGTCTACTAAAAGACATACAACTCCTTTGAAATTGGTTTACTGATTAACGGGGGAGTTCGGATCTAATAACAAGGCCATCACGTCTTGCATTTGCTTCTCGGTCAACAAATTGAAGTGACCAAAGCGCGGCATATTGCTGCACACGTTATAAGCCTTGGAGTTGTAGATTCGATTCCAGGTATAGGTCACAACTTCTTTGCTGTAACCGCGTAGCTTGCCGTAGTTCCAGAGGCTTGGGCCAATGTTTCCGTAGGAGAGCTCAGCTTTATTAATTTGATGACAGTTATAGCAACCACCACCATTCACTGCATCCGCTTTATCACTCCAGGTCGCGCCGCGACCACTCTGCGCAATTCGCTCACCGGCCTTCCAGTCGCCGATGTATTTGCCATCAGCGGGTTGCTTAATACTTGCCATATTGGCCTTCTGAATCGACTCAGCCTGCTTAGGGTTGCCCTTACCTGCTAATACCGCAGGATCCGAGCAATACTTTTGTGCAGCATCTTGCTTCAGACGATCAATCGAGGCGATGCCTTTCGTTTGAAAACTATCCTTCATCATCTTGTCAAACTTTGCATCGGCGAAGGCAGACCCCATGGGTAACGCCAATAATGTTGCTGCTGTAATTAGATATTTATTCTTCATGTTGTTCTCCAGCGATTAGCGTTTCAAACCAGGAGCGGCCATCTTGCCGCCATTTGCCGTGACGGCCATATACATCGATACCGCAATCGTGTCATCGGATATATAGATCGGCTCTGGGAAACGTTGCTGACGATAACAATCGTTCAAACGGTATTGCATGGTCCAGAAGGTACCGCTTGATACGCGATACGCTGGCCAAGCACCCCAACCGAGCGCGGCGCCCTTTTGTTGGGTTAAATCAGGCAAATCTTGCAAGCGAATCCGCTTACCAGGATCAGCATGGCAGGAAGCGCATGAGAAATCCATCGGACCGGCTTGATAGAAGAATGACTTCTTACCAAGCTCGTACATTTCTTTCTCTTTGGGGTGCTTCATGGAAACATTAATGGTTGCACCTTTGGAGTTAGCAACCACATAAGCCACAATCGCCTCAACGTCTTTGCGCTTACCTTTTCCAAAACTACCAGCAATAATTTCTTTGCCATCAAAACCTTGAAGGCGTTCCATGCAGGTCACAATGCGTGACTCAAGATCTTGAACCTTATTCGTATCTTTAAAGTACCTGGGTAATACGGCATAGACACCCTTCACCACACCGGGTCCCAAACCAAGATCACACTTTTCTAGAGTGGCATTCTTGGGGCCCATGGCTTTCTTCCAAAGCTCTTCGCCAGCCATTTCATACAAATCAGAGGGATTACCATCAGCAATCATTGCACGGTACTTCTCAATCTCAGCCGTTGGTGCGCCAGCCGGTGCGGCTGCTTGAGGCGCCGGAGCAGGAGCCGCCGCTTTCTTAGGTGGCTCAGGTGTAGTACATGCTTGCAGAACAAATAGCGATGACACAATAAGCGCCCCGCGAGTCCAGTGTTGTCTCATGATATCCCTCTTCTTGTTATTAATCAGTGAAGTACAAACTATCAATTACGAAACGGTTGCCTCATCGGTGCGCTTACCACCTTTGTTATCAACCCAGCTAACGGTGACTTTGTCGCCTTTGGCGCCTTTGTACTTGAAGTTCAAGAATGGGTCTTTGGATACTGCTGGGCCAAATTCGCCCACAAAGACATCTTTACCATTGGCTTTGGCAGTTACGGTGCTAATAAACCAAGCTGGAATCGCCTTGCCAGACGCATCTTTGCGTTGACCAGTTTCCATATCATGTTTCATTAGGATTTTGACATCCACTACACCGCCGCTCTCGGTTGCTCGTACGCGCATCGGATCTGACATTTTGCTTCCTCTCTAATTCGTTAAATAAGTAATCGACTATTCGGCTTAATCATTAACCGCCGCAACCACCGAGGGTTACTTTCACTTCTTTCACGGCCACGCTCCACTTGTTATCAGCTTTCACCAAAGCGTAGACATTGGAGGTTTGACCCATCTTGATACGAGTTGTAACAAATGGCTCGGTCCCGGCCGGAATGAAAAACTGGGCAGCCAATGCGCTGGGGTTCTTATCCACCAAAATTGCCATTTGCTGGGCCTTGAGGGTGGTGTTAATGCCAACAGGAACCACGGCGCCGTTCTCGGCAATATCGGGTGCGATCATGGTAATTGCTGCCGAGGTCTCTGGCTTACCAGCACCTAGCACTTTGAACACATCATCCAAAGTTTTACCTTCAAAGGCGGCTTTGTTCCACTCTTGCGCTTGTGCGGGAGTAATCAAACCGGCTGAAGCCATCAAACCAAAGATGGCTGAGTATTTCAGTACATCACGTCGTTGCATATCCATAAAAACTCCTTGTTATCAACTGCTACTCATTCGTTGTTGCTTACCTAAAACTATAAAGCCGATGGGGTGTTACCTTCGTTAGTAATAACCCCTAATTTCTGACGAAATACTTATTTTGCTCCACTCAGGATCCACTGCACGATCGCTTTGTTATCAGCATCCGATAACTGCGCTTGAGCAGGCATTGGAATTGGACCCCAAACACCTGATCCTCCGGCCTTGACCTTCTTCTCTAACTTCGCTTGGGCGTCGGCTTGACCTTTGTATTTATTAGCAATATCTGCCAATGAGGGGCCAACCATTTTGGCAGCTGGAGCATGGCATGCGGCGCAGCCATTCTTTTTAAAGAGCTCTCCTGGGGAGGCATAGACCGCACCCGCGAATAGAGCCGCCGAACTAAGCACTGCCATTTTTCCAACTAAATTACGAACTTTCATATTGTTCCTTTATTTCAAGTGTTAACTAATCTTATTTGCCGCCGTTTAACATCCACTGCACCAAAGTCTTATTGTCGGCATCCGAGAGCTGTGGTTGAGCGGGCATTGGAATTGCACCCCAGACTCCCGCACCACCCGCCTTCACCTTCTTCTCAAGTATCGCTTGCGCATTCGCAACGCCTTTGTACTTATTGGCAACATCCGCAATCGATGGGCCTACTAATTTCGCTGCAGGTGCGTGGCAAGCCGAGCAATTTTCTTTCTTGAATAAATCCGCAGGACCCGCCGCTTTCGGTGCCGCAGCACTTGCAGTCGATACCATCATCATGCCGGCCGCTGGCAAAGCAGATAAAGGTGGTTTGGTGGTATCAACTCCACGATACGGACCATACTCTCGGTTTTGCTCTGCCAGGTTATTGTGCGCATTGCGAGCATAGTCAGGTAAGACCGATCCAATCGCAACGTGTTGGGCGCAATTGCTCATACAAGCTGTATTCTTCACATCGGGTGTACCCTTCACGGTCCATAAACCGTGTTTCTGGGTCATGCCATTGCGATTAGGCATCATGCCTTGCACTTGCGCAATATTTTTGTTCGATAGTACAAAGTCATCCGGAACCACTTCACTCAAGTTGAGCATGAAAGCAACTAGCGCATAGGTCTCGTCAACCGTCAGTGTGCGCGGCGCATTCCATGGCATGGCACGATAAACATAATCCCACAAAGTTGAAATCGTGGCCACCTTCATAATCGTGGTTCGCTGCGGTTGCTTCTCACTCGTTAATGAAGCAACACGGCCGGTTTTAACATCATCCTTTGTGGTTCCACCGGCAATTGGCGTAAAGACCTCGTTGGATTCGCCGAATGTGCCATGGCAGCTCGCACATTTTTGCTCCCAAATACCCTGCCCCTTGGATACTGAGCCAGATCCAGGTGGTAAGCCCTTAAAGTCAGGGCGCACATCAATGTCCCAGGCTGCTACTTCTGCAGGGGTCGCATTACGGCCCATATTCATATAGGGCTTTGGTTTACTTGCCGCTGGAGTAGCTTGAGCAGATTGCGCATGCGCAGCACTGCTGGAGAAAATAACAGTAGCAACTAGGGCGCTTGCAAAAATGGGTTTCATCAAAACATTAGCCGACTTGAACATTGCTGACCTCGCCATTGGTATCAACCTTCCACGATTGAATTGCATTGTTGTGATAGATGGAGCGCGTACCACGCACGGCTCGTAATTGACGAATCGTGGGTTGCACATAACCCGTGTCATCGATCGCACGCGATTGCATGATGGTGGGCGAGCCATCCCAAACCCAATCGATGTTAAAGCGCGTAAGAGCCTTCGTTAAGATAGGGGTCTCAAGTCGTGCAGTGCGCCAATTATTACCACCATCAAACGAAACATCCACGCGCTTGATCTTGCCACGACCCGACCACGCCAAACCACTCACGTTGTAGTAACCCTTATCAAAGAGTTGCTGACCACCTGATGGTGTAGTGATGACGGATTTGCATTCCTGAATTGAAGTGTATTGACGATGCAAGCCATCTGGCATCAAATCAATATAGTGAATTGCCTCATCCTTGGTGGCGTATTTCATATCACCCACCTCAAGACGTCGTAACCACTTCACCCAACTGACGCCCTGCACACCTGGCACGACTAAGCGGAGTGGGAAGCCATTTTCTGGGCGCAACATCTCACCATTCATGCCCCAAGCAACGATGACATCGTCCAACGCCATTTCCATGGAGATGGTGCGGGTCATACCTGAGCCATCGCCACCTTCGGCCAAAATGTACTTGCCCTTCTTTAGATCAGCGCCACAGATATCCAGAAGCGTTGATAGTGGTACGCCCGTGAACTCGCAGCATGAGAGCATGCCATGGGTATATTGCACGGTTGGTACAGCCACATTGCCCCACTCTAAACCGGTGTTGGCACCGCACTCGATAAAGTGAATGCGTGATACCGATGGCAATCGTAAGAGGTCGTTCATCGTGAACACTTTTTCATTCTTCACGAGGCCATTAATCATCAAGCGATGCTTATTGGGATCAATGTTGTACCAACCCTGATGGTGGCGCTCGAAGTGCAAGCCATTGGGCGTAATGATGCCAAACAACCCTTGCAGTGGAGTAAACGCCACGGATGCCGCCGATACGCGGGTTAATCCCGGTGACTCGCGACGGATTAAGTTCTTTTCATAAATGGATGGGGTGCCATAGGGCTCGGTAGCCACATTCTTACCGAGAGTCGTTTGCCAAATTTGCTTTTCCAGAATCGCTGGGTCGCCCTGGGGATTAGCAAGGGCCAAGCCGCTTCCTGCAGCGCCTACACCACCAAGGGCCGCCATGAAACTCTTGCGCAGAAATCCGCGGCGGGTCTCATCAGCGCCATGTTGGTTGATTTCAGCGATTGTCTCTTGCGACAGAAAGTTCTCGGGCGCCTTCCGAATGAGATTCGGATTACCCAGAGATTGCGTGGTTTTGGTTCGTTCACTCATATTCATTAAGGATTAGATGGTTAAACAAAAATTCATCAGACTTAATCAAGACAATTCATTCATGACGCGGCCACAAACGCGTTGACAGATTTCAAGCGTGGCGTCGTCGCAGATCGAGTAATAAACCGTGGTACCAACTTTGCGACGCGTTAATATCCCGGCCTGATGGAGTGTTCCCAAATGGCGCGACACGTTTGCTTGACTCGATTTCGAGAACTCAATCACCTCACTGACGGATTTTTCACCCTCGCATAATGCATACATGATGCGCAGACGGGATGGCTCAGCAAGAACCGCAAAGAACGCAGAGACCTCTTTAAAAAGGGTTTCCATTTGTTCCGGGGATAAATGTTTTTTAGACAAGCCATCCGCAAAGCCCTGGGCTAAAGAGTTTTTAGTTTGAGGTAATGGACTTGACATAAATATGCGTAATTGCGCATATTACACCGAATATTTGTCTAAATAAATATACAGAGTTACCCTGATTCGATCCGACTAGAATAGAGACTTGGTAAACATCAATACCCAGATTCATTCTAGAAACATTTTATAAGTAACTGATTTAAATAATTAATTGTTAGATACCCAAGCAATTTTCCTGTCCTTACAGTTGGCCTTTTGGACCTTGGTGGTCTTGATCCCCATTGGGATCTGGCTTGGCTATCAGTTAGCCCAAGCTGGCCCCTGGAAATCCTGGGCCGAAGCCGCACTCGCCCTACCCTTGGTCTTGCCGCCCACGGTCTTGGGTTACTACTTTATCGTGGCGTTTGCTGGCAAAAGTCTCTTTGGGGAACCCCTGGTGTTCTCATTCACTGGTCTCTTAATTGCCTCCATCATCGTCAATCTACCGTTTGCAATCCAACCCATCCAACGGGCCTACGAAGCGATCCCCACAGAGATTAAGGAAGCAGCCAAGGTCAGTGGACTTAGTACTTGGCAGCGCTTTCGCTTCATTGAGCTGCCCTTGGCCTGGCGAGGCATCCTTAGTGGTGCGGCGATGACCTTTGCCCATACCTTGGGTGAGTTTGGAGTGGTCCTTATGGTGGGGGGCGCCATTCCTGGAGAAACCAAAACTGCATCGATCGCAATTTACGACAAGGTGCAGACGTTTGATAGCGCAGGAGCCAGTGCTCTTTCTGTGATCCTGTTGTTGATCTCGCTTGTTGCCATTGCTATTTCCTATGGAGTCTTTGGTCGCAATACTGCTGGGGCGCGCCGTGCTTAAGGTTCATCTTCAGCAAACGCTTCCCAACCCCCTGTCGATTCAGCTAGAGATTGATGCCGGTGAAGTTCATGCCTTAGTGGGCCCCTCGGGCAGCGGCAAGACCAGTATCTTGCGTTCCATTGCCGGCCTTCACCATCCGGAGTTTGCTTACATTGAATGCGATCATCAGGTCTGGCTCAATCGTGATCCGGCCCGTGGGCCTATGATCATCTTGCCACCCAATCAACGCTCATGCGGATTCTTATTCCAACAATACGCTCTTTTTCCCCATCTCAGCGCCCTCGATAACGTATGTATGGCGCTTTACAACGCCATCAGCGATCCACAAAAGCGTAGGGCTGAAGCTCAGCGTTGGCTCGATGAACTCAATATTGGCGAACTTGGAGAGCGCTTACCCAAACAGTTATCGGGTGGGCAGCAACAACGTGTTGCTCTGGCGCGCGCCTTAGCACGTTCACCCAAGATGCTTTTGCTCGATGAGCCTTTCTCAGCAATCGATATACCGACTCGCCAGAAACTGTATCAAACGCTGGCTGAGCTTCGCAAGCAACTCAACATCCCCATCATCTTGGTCACGCACGATCTGCGTGAGGCCCATTTATTAGCCGACCGCATCACCGTGCTCGATCACGGTGTGGGTTTACAAACCGCGAACCCACAATCCTTATTTACTAAGCCCCGTAATGCACGTGTTGCCCAGCTCGTTGGCATCCCTAATCTCTTTCATGGGGTGTTTAATGGCGGCACTCTGTCGTGGGGTTCAAGCCCCTGGACCTTTCAAGTGATTGATAAAGGTCGCATTCCACCCAATGCTCAAGTAGCATGGGTGATTCCTCAAGAGGGGCTCAGTGTGCACATCAACCCAGACAGCCATCGCATTCCGTGTCGCGTTAACGCCATCAGTGCTTTGGGTCAGATTGCACTCATTGAGTTCTCGATCGATGGTTTGAATGAACTCTTAACATGGGAAGCTTCTGCTGCAGAAGTGAAGCGTTTAGGTTTGGAACGAGATGCGCAGGTGTATCTCGAGCTCGATTGCAAGCTGATTCATATCATGCCGCTGCGCCCAATTAACGACCCGCGACGTTTTGTTGGTGTTACTTAATTACTTCTTTAATCCAGCCGATAGGTCGCGCTTGAGATCGTCAATGTTCTCAAGGCCAACGGCAATCCGGACTAGACCATCAACAATGCCGGCGTCTTTACGTGCTTGCGGTGTAATACGAGCGTGGGTCGTACTGGCTGGATGTGTAATCGTAGTACGCGTATCGCCAAGGTTTGCTGTGATGGAGCATAAACGTGTTTGATTAATGAGCTTATACGCCGCTTTCTTGCCACCCTTCAGAACAAATGACACAATCGGGCCACCTGCTTTTTGCTGGCGCTTTGCCAAGGCATGCTGCGGATGGCTCTTCAGACCTGGGTGATACACGCGCTCGACTCCAATTTGTTTCTCTAACCACTGCGCCAATGCTAGAGCATTCGCACTTTGCGCTTGCATTCTCAGCTCTAAGGTCTCGAGCCCTTTCAAAAAGATCCAGGCATTAAACGCGGAGAGCGTGGGACCCGCGGTACGAACAAAAGGAAATACTTTACCCATGACGAAATCACGACTACCCACAATTGCCCCGCCGACGACCCGCCCTTGCCCATCAAGATACTTGGTCGCTGAATGAATCACCACATCTGCACCGAGCGCCAAAGGCTTTTGTAAGGCCGGGGTACAAAAACAGTTATCCACTACCAATAGCGCTTTGGCTTTCTTAGCAATCTTCGCAATTCCCGCAATATCCGCAATCTCCGTTAAGGGATTGGACGGAGTCTCTAGATAAAAGAGCTTGGTATTGCTTTGTACCGCTGCTTGCCAAGCCTTCAGGTCAGCAATTGCCACATAGCTTGTCGTAATGCTAAAGCGACTCAGAATTGATGAGAACAGCTGGGTGGTTGCACCAAACACAGATTTTGAGCACACGACATGATCACCTGCTTGCAGATGCGCCATCGCCGTGGTCAAAATGGCGGCCATTCCAGAGGATGTGGCAATGCATGCCTCGCCACCTTCGAGTGCCGCAAGACGGTCCTGAAACATACTGACCGTTGGATTGGTAAACCGTGAATAGATAAATCCTTGATCGGCATGGGCAAAGCCATGCTCTGCCTCTTCGGCTGAGTTAAAACAAAAGCTGGAGGTCAAGAACATCGCCTCCGAGTGCTCCTGATAATCGCTTGAACGACGAGTACCAGCTCGAACCGCTAGGGTCTCAGGTGCCAAGGTTTTGAGATTAGGTTTAGGCCGTATGGATTTTTTCATAACAGATCAAGTTTGACAGGTAAATGACGGGCTGTCACGCAGAGCATGCTGCAAATGCCACGACTGTTGTTTAGTCTCCGTTGGCTAAATGCAAATGCAGTTGTGAGCGTGCAAAGTCACTAGGGTCGCTCTTGCGATCCTCTTCCTTGTTTGCAATATTACGTGCTGCCTCGAGTGCATCCAAATAAGCCTCGGTGATATCGCCCGTAATGTAATGGCCATCAAAGCACGATGCCTCAAAATTTTTGATATTGGGATTAATGTCTTGGACCGCTTTTTTCATATCCTCAACGCTTTGATAAATCAGCTGATCGGCTCCGATGAGATCATTAATTTCGTCATGGGTGCGGCCATACGCAACCAGCTCACTGCGGGTTGGCATATCAATGCCGTAGACATTGGGAAAGCGCACTGGCGGTGCAGCAGATGCAAAGATCACCTTCTTGGCTCCTGACTCACGCGCCATCTGCACAATCTCATACGAGGTGGTGCCGCGCACAATCGAATCATCGACAATTAAGACGGTCTTATCCTTAAACTCAATCCGCATCGCATTTAACTTCTGACGCACAGACTTTTTGCGTACCGCTTGACCAGGCATGATGAAGGTGCGACCGATGTAGCGATTCTTAAAAAATCCTTCACGATAGGAGATGCCTAAGCGCTTTGCCACTTGAAGTGCAGCCGGTCGACTCGAGTCAGGGATTGGCATCACCACATCGATCTTACTAACGTCGGTCTCCGCCCGAATCTTCTCGGCCAAGTAGTCACCCATGCGCATGCGAACGTTGTACACGGTCACGCCATCAATGGTTGAATCGGGACGAGCCAAGTAGACATACTCAAAAATACATGGATTAAGACTAGCATTGGGTGCGCACTGCCGCGTATGAAAGTTTCCATCGAGATCAATGTAGATCGCCTCACCCGGCGCCACATCCCGCACGAAGGTGTAGCCCAATCCTTCCAGCGCAACCGACTCGGAAGCCAACATCCATTCCGGCCCATCGGGTGTATCGACCTTACCGATGCATAAAGGACGAATCCCAAAAGGATCCCGAAATGCTAACAAACCAAATCCAGCAATGAGAGACACCACTGCGTAGGATCCCTTCACCCGTTTGTTAAGGCCTGCGACGGCTTTAAAGATCGAGTCATCATCCAAGGCAGCACTGTTGGTCTCTTTTTGTAACTCATCAGCGAGGACATTGAGTAAGACCTCGGTATCGGAGCTAGTATTAATATGGCGGCGATCACGATAAGCCATTTCACTCCGCAGCATAGGGGCATTGGTTAGGTTGCCGTTATGCGCCAAGATAATGCCAAAGGGTGCGCTGACATAAAACGGTTGTGCCTCCTCTTCACTGCTAGCCGAACCAGCAGTGGGATAGCGCACCTGGCCGATGCCTGCATTGCCTACAAGACTGCGCATATTGCGAGTGCGGAATACATCGCGCACCAAGCCATTGGCCTTATGCATCGCAAACGAATTACCGTTCATGGTGGCAATCCCGGCTGCGTCCTGGCCGCGATGTTGCAGCAGGAGCAAGGCGTCATATAAGAGTTGATTTACAGGTCGATGCGAAATCGTTCCGACAACACCACACATAGTTAGCCCCCTGCCGATCGGGAACGATCGGTCATTGAAATTGCATTTAACTGCTTTGCCCAGTTTTCAGGCAACCATGAACGGATTAGGCCCGTTCCCTGTTCAAGCACTGGCCGAATTGCAGAAGCTTGCCATGCCTGCGTCTCCTGCGCACCAGTGAGCGCCCCCAGCGTGCTCAATACAACCAGTACCAAGGCGCCCCGCACAAAACCAAACAATAATCCAAAGAAACGATCAACCAAGGTAAGCCCAGCGCTCGAGAGTAAGGACTGAAAGGCGCGAGCCAATAACCCAGCGGCAATGAGGACGGCAACAAAGATGAGTAGGAAAGCAGCGGCTAAGCGCGCGGTCTCATTGGGAATAAATGCCGAGAGCCATTCGGTCGCCAAATAATTACAGAAATGGTAAGCGAGCCACGCAGCAGCAAACCAAGATGCGAGCGCAATGATCTCCCGAAAAAATCCGCGCCACAAGCCAATCACTGCTGAAACTATCAAGATGCCAATCGCAAAGTAATCTAAGGTTGTTAGTTGGATGGCGCCGAGTGACTGCATGATTAACTCTTATTCAGCTCAACGATGCGAGGGCTTAAGCCAAGGGAGCGGATTCGTTTCTCGGCCGACTCTGCCGCCTCGCGCTCCGAAAATGGGCCAGCTCTTAGCAAATAGAGCTTGACGCCCTCGGCGTTATTACGGGTTAAAACGTAATACGGAATCTTGTTCTCTTTTAACTTAGCAACCCAACCATTGGCACGCTCCTCAGAAGCAAAGGCCCCAATCTGAATCACAAACTTGCCATTGGCTGCTACCTTGGCATCAGCTGCGCCAGCAGGCTCTTTGCTGGTGCTCACCAATTCTTCACCCGGTGCTAAACCTAAACTTTTATTTGGGGCATTCGAAGTTGCTGGGGCTGGGCTAGCTGGTTTTGGCGCTGCCACCGGAGGGCTCGCAGGGGCTGCTGGCGCAAGCTCAGGTTTTGGTTCTGCTTTCACTTCCACCGGTGGTTTTTTATCAGGTTCGGCATTGAGCACACCAGCTGCAGGATTAGGCAAGTTACTCACAATTTGCACCGTGATGTCATTAGCGACTGGTTTGGGTTGTTGATCCAAAATCTGCGGCAAGCCAATCACTGCAATTAATACCAGCGTAGCAGCACCGATTAAGCGGTGACGAGCACGTTGCTTTTCAGGGTCCTCGGTCAGCGCAAGGTCTTCTCCATTATCTTCAGCAGACTTTGCGCGCTTTGCTAGGGTGCGACGAGCCAGGGGCTCAATTTTTTGGGGGGCAGGCTTGCGTCGAAACAGATTCGATAAGAAGGTCATGGATCAATGTGCCTGGTTATTTCGATAAGCCATTACGCCTGCAACGGTATAGAAGGATCCGAAGACTGTAATTCTATCACCCTCACCTGCTTTATCCAATGCCGCTTGATAGGCAGCTCCTGGATTTGGGAACACTAAGGCTTCTTTGTTGAGAGCCTGCAAGCGTTTTACAAGATCGTGCGCTGAGGCAGCTCTTGGCGTTGGTAAATCGGTGCAATACCAATAATCAACGATATCTAACATTGGTTTGAGTACACCTTCAATGTCTTTATCGGCCATTGCCCCGAACACGGCATAGGTGTATGGGTGATATGCCATAGCTTCAATACTTTGAGCCAAGGTCGCTGCCGCATGCGGATTATGGGCAACATCTAATACCACGGTGGGCTTGCCTGGCAGAACCTGAAAGCGTCCAGGTAACTCCACCAGCGCTAAGCCATTCCGAATATCCTGAGCGCTAACCGGTAATCGATCATGCAAGGCCATCAATGCAGCAATTACTGCTGAAGCATTGAGAAGTTGATTAGCGCCCCGTAATGCAGGATAGCCAAGACCACTAAAGCGCTTACCCCGTCCCGACCAACCCCATTGCTGTTGATCGCCCGTAAATGAATAATCCTTGCCCATCAGGTAGAGGTCAGCACCAATCTCCTTAGCGTGATTGATCAAAGACGTGGGAGGCATCGGATCACCGCAGATTGCAATCGCCTTGGGTCGGAAGATACCTGCTTTCTCAAAAGCGATCGCCTCACGGGTATTACCTAAATAAGCCATGTGATCCAAATCAATACTGGTCACAATCGCGCAATCCGCATCGACAATATTGACCGCATCGAGTCGCCCGCCCATCCCGACCTCTAAGATCGCAGCATCAACCTTCGCATTGGCAAAGAGATCCATGATTGCTAAAGTGGTGAACTCAAAATATGTGAGGGTTGGTGGATCACTCAATCGACAACGCGCCTGTTCAACTCGCTCAAAGGCGTTTAGTAAATCAGCATCACCGACATCAGCCCCATTGATTCTGGCGCGCTCGTTAAATCGCAAGAGATGGGGTGATGTATGACAGGCTACCTTATATCCGGCCGCCAGTAAGATACTTTCTAGAAATGCACAAGTCGAACCTTTGCCATTCGTTCCGCCCACCGTAATCACGGGGCATGGAAACTTCAGTCCCAGCGATTCCTTGACCCGGGTAATACGGCCAAGTCCCATATCGATTCCTACTCGATGCGCAGTCTCCAAGTGGGATAACCACTCGTCTAGGTTTGTAAATAGAATTGGTTGGCTCTGCTGGGGTTCAAGCACGACTTAGCTCGAACTATTAGTTTGCAGCAATTGCTTCGGTAGCTTCTCAGCCGGGATCCTTTGCAATAAGGCGAGTAATTTTGCGAGCTCGGCACGCATCTGACGACGGTCAACAATCATGTCGATACCGCCCTTTTGCATCAGAAACTCGGAGCGCTGAAATCCTTCGGGTAATTTCTCACGCACGGTTTGCTCAATCACGCGCGGACCGGCAAAGCCAATCAAGGCCTTTGGTTCAGCTATCACCACATCGCCCATGAATGCAAAACTGGCTGAGATACCCCCCATCGTAGGATCGGTTAGAACGCTAATGTAGGGCAAGCCCGCTTGCGAGAGCTTAGTTAGCATCGAGTTTGTTTTGGCCATTTGCAGGAGTGATAACAAGCTCTCCTGCATGCGTGCGCCGCCAGTTGCTGTTATACAAATGAAGGCGCATTTTTTCTGGATGGCCTCTTGAACACCCCGCACAAAGCGCTCACCCACTACCGAGCCCATCGAGCCACCCATGTACTCAAACTCAAAACACGCCACCACTGCAGGAATGGATTCAATCTTGCCAGCAATTACTACTAGGGCTTCTGATTCACCCGATGCATCACTGGCTTGCTTTAAACGATCGGGGTATTTTTTACTATCTTTGAACTTGAGAGCATCAACCGGATACACTGATTCACCAATTTCAACGCGAGGCTTAGGATCTAATAAATGATCAAGGCGTTTGCGCGCATTGATGCGCATATGGTGGGAGCACTTTGGGCAAACCGAAAGATTGGCTTCAATATCGCTGCTGTAAAGAACCGCATCGCACCCGCCACATTTGACCCATAAACCCTCGGGGACGGTCTTCCGACTGGCCGGATCGCTTTGTTGGATCTGGGGCGGAAGTATTTTGTCAATCCAGCTCATAGCGGTATTGTAACGACCTTCAATCGTGGTCTAAAGCCTGGCGGATTTCGTGGATAAAGCGCTCAAGCACCACCAACTCTTCACCCTTTTTTGCCTCTTCAAGTAATTGAACAATCCGACTACCAATCACGACTGCATCAGCTGTTTTAGAAACCGCTTTGGCACTCGCCGCATCCCGAATCCCAAACCCAACGGCAACCGGAATCGAGGTCGCTTGCCGAATCAGGGGCAATACACTCGCTACATCTTGCGTATTTAAGTTACTTGCACCGGTGACGCCACGCAGCGATACGTAATAGATGTAACCCGCTGCAATTTGTGCGGCATGATGAATACGTTCTTGACTTGAGGTGGGCGCCAACAAGAAGATTGGATCAATACTCTCACTGCGCATTTGTTTAGCAAACTCTTCGCATTCTTCAGGTGGATAATCCACAATCAATACACCATCAACGCCAGCTGCTTTAGCAGCTTTTGCAAATACCGCGTGACCCATCTGCTCAACTGGATTGGCGTAACCCATCAACACCACGGGAGTGTTTTGATTCTTTTGTCGAAACTGCTGCACATTGGCTAAGCATTGCTTGAGTGTTACGCCTTGTGCAAGGGCGCGCTCGGACGAACGCTGAATCACAGGGCCATCAGCCATTGGGTCTGAGAAAGGAACGCCCAACTCAATGACATCAGCCCCGCCCTTCACCAAGGCATGCATGACGTCCACGGTTAAATCAGGATGCGGGTCGCCCGCTGTAACAAAGGGGATCAGCCCTTTTTTATTTTTGGCCTTGAGTTCTGCAAATACGCCAGCAATCTTTGACATGAATTAGCCTTCCGAACCGGTTGCTTGAGCAACGGTATGCATATCTTTATCGCCCCGACCCGAGAGATTAATCAAGATCACTTTATCTTTACTTAAGGTCGGTGCCAATTTGCAGGCATACGCCACTGCATGAGAAGACTCAAGTGCAGGAATAATGCCCTCAATGCGGCAGCAGTCATGGAAGGCCTTTAACGCATCCTCATCCGAAATCGCCACATACTCTGCCCGACCCGAATCTTTTAACCACGCATGCTCTGGTCCAACACCGGGGTAGTCCATACCCGCTGACACTGAATGGGTCTCGGCGATCTGACCGTTCTCATCTTGCAAGAGATAAGTACGATTGCCATGGAGTACGCCCGGTTTGCCGGCGCATAGTGCCGCGGAGTGATCACCGGTACTCATGCCGCGACCTGCAGCCTCAACGCCGACCAAACGTACGTTAGGCACATCAATATACGGATAGAAGATGCCCATGGCATTTGATCCACCACCCACGCACGCTAATACATAGTCGGGCTGGCGACCAATCATCTCTGGCATTTGGACTTTGCACTCTTCTCCAATCACACTCTGAAAATCCCGCACCATCATGGGATAAGGATGGGGGCCAGCGACTGTACCAATGATGTAGAAGGTGTTTTCCACATTGGTAACCCAATCGCGCATGGCTTCATTGAGCGCATCTTTGAGCGTTTTACTACCTGACTCGACTGGCACCACTTTGGCGCCGAGCAACTTCATGCGATATACATTTTGGGCTTGGCGCGCAACATCGACAGAGCCTTGATAAACCGTGCAGTCCAGACCAAAGCGAGCACAAATGGTAGCGGTTGCCACGCCGTGTTGACCCGCACCAGTTTCGGCAATGATGCGAGGCTTACCCATGCGCTTAGCCAACATCGCTTGGCCAATCACATTGTTAATCTTATGAGCTCCGGTATGGTTCAGATCTTCGCGCTTGAGATAAATCTGCGCCCCACCCAATTGCTCACTTAAGCGTTTAGCGTGGTAGACCGGGGACGGACGACCCACAAAGTGTTTGAGTTCGTAATGAAACTCCTCAATAAATGCTGGGTCATGTTGGTATTTTGCATAGGCTTCTTTGAGCTCGTTTAAGGCATACATCAATGTCTCAGAGACAAAGATGCCACCATAGGGGCCAAAGTGACCACGTTCATCTGGTTTGTCGTACATAGGTACCTCGACTTGGTTTAACGCCTGAGCGTTAGGAATAACTGCTTGGATCTGTTTGATCGGCGCTTCGTACTGCATCCGCAAACTGCCTGATTAATACCGGGTCTTTTACCCCTTTACGAACCTCGACTCCGCTCGAGATATCAACCGCGCAGGGGCGCAGACGAGCGATCGCCTCGCCAACGTTGTGCGAGTTCAATCCACCACTCAAAACGACCCGATGCGCGTTTACGTTTGCCCATGTGTCCGGTATTAGGTTCCAATTGAAGGCGGTACCACTACCGCCGTAGCCATCGACGAGTGCATCTAGCAAAAAGCCGGCGGCATCCCCATATTGTAGGGAAAATTCTGGGAAATTGAAGGACTGGCCAATTCGGGCGGCTTTGATCCAGGGTAGACCCCCTGAAAGCCGCCGACACTGCTCAGGGGTCTCGTCCCCATGAAATTGCCATAGAGTAATGGCAGCATTCGCCCGAATCTCCTCCATCTGATTGGGGGTGGGATTAACCACCAACCCTACAGCATCCATGGAGGCAGGTAATTGGGTAATGAGGGTGCCAGCATCTTCTGGGCTAATCGCTCTAGGGCTTTGGGGATAAAAGACAAAACCCACCGCATCGACCTGAGCCGCCACCGCCGCCTCAATATCGGCGGGTGTGCGCAAGCCACAGATCTTGATCCGGGTTCGGTTAGGGGTGAAAGTGAGTAAGCCCATCGTTAAGATTGGAGCATAAGCTCTTTTGGAAAACCGGCATTTTGCAGATGCGGTGCTGGGATGGCAAATTCGTCTGGATAGGCCACCCTTACCAAGTACAGCCCATCCGGAGCAAAGGTTGGCGCTGCTAAGTCCCGATTTTTGCCATCAAGGATGGTTTTCATCCAGTGACTGGGTTGCCGCCCTTGGCCAACATGCAAAAGACTCCCAACAATATTGCGCACCATGTGATGTAAAAAGGCATTGGCCCTAATCTTGAAATACACAAAGGGTTGTTGATCCAAGATAGCACATTCATAGAGATGCTTCACAGGGGTTTTACTCTGACACTCCGACGCCCGAAATGATGAGAAATCATGTTCACCCACTAAGTGCTGTGAAGCAGTTTGCATTTGCTTAATATCAAACCATTGACCGGCTGGCAGCATCTGGTAGCCGTAGCGCTGATGCAAAACGGGCGAGCGTGTTGGTCCAGCCAGTAAGGCATAAATATAGGTGCGCTCTTTTGCACTAAAACGTGCATCGAAATCATCGGCGACAGGCTTTGCCCAGTTCACCACCACATCGTGCGGCAAGAAGGTATTGATGCCTCTCACCCATGACCAATCCTCACGCTCTACCTTCGCATCAAAGTGCACCACTTGCCCAAGGGCATGCACCCCCGTATCGGTTCGCCCTGCCGCGGTGACTCGCACTGCTTGTCCGTCCCCAACGAACTGACAAATCGCTGATTCAAGGGTGGCTTGAACGGTCGGTTGATTGGGCTGAACTTGCCATCCGCAGTAGGCGCGGCCGTCATATTGCACGCCTAGAGCAATCCGCATCATTTAACGATCGTTGCGTTGATTAATCTGTGCCATCATGCCACGAGCGGCGATGGTAATCTGCGGATCAACCTGACTACTCACCAGCAAAATCTCTTCCAAGGCTTTGCGCGCTGCGACAAAGTCTTCAATCGTGATGTAAGCCTTTACCAAATTGAGCTTTACCCGCAAGGCATCAGCCTCATGCTGCTTAGGTGAGTCTAAATTGAGGTCAAGACTCGACAAAATAGCGGCCGCTTTGGGCGGAATCGCTGTGGGGCTCGGAGCTAGCTTGGTCTCTTTGGCATCAACGGATGATTCATGAGAATGCGATTCAGCACGGCGGGTGTAGCGGGCTAGAGACCAAAGCAGCAAAGCTGTGATACCAATGAACCCAACCCCTACTACGGCTGGTCCCCATTGATCCATGCCTGACTTCGGTGTAGCAGAATCACTCGGGCTCTCGCCCTCTTTGCGAGCCTCTAAGAGCTTTTGGAGGTCAGCAATATTTTTCTCAAGCTCTGCCACGCGTGCCTTGCTTTGTGCCAAGGCCTTTTCTTGGGCAACCATCTCCTCCACATAACGCCGTGTATCCGCCTCGCTACCTGCGCCTGGGCCAATGCGCAAGCGATCCTCGCCAACACCCGGTGTCGGGTTCAAGGCCTGATTCGCTACACGACTTGAGGCAGCGCTCTGACCCGATCCACCCTCCTGTTCCAGCCATGCGCGGTTTGCCTCTTGTGCAAACTCTTTTGCTTGTGCGGGAGTAATGGAACCCAACAAGCTGGCATCGGGCCTATTGAGTTGTGCGCCAGCTTTTAGGCGGTGAATACTACCCCCAATAAATGCATCGGGATTGGCTTTGTATAAAGCAAGCAAGGCTTCGTCCATATCGGCGCTACCCAATTGCGGTCTGATCTGCGAAGCGATCTCACTCAAACTTTGGCCCGGTCGCACCGTGACCTGGCTAACGTCGCCGACCATCAAGCTATAGGTCTTGGCAATACCACCGTTCGTCCATTTGAGCCCCAAAATGATGTCAACAAATGGATCCTTCCCGGTTTCAATGGGGTTCTCGGTTTGCACCACGATCAGAAATTGCTCGGGCTGATTACGCTTGAGGGTAATGGATGGCTTGTAATCCAAAACGCGTGTAGAGATCCCCAAGCGCTCATAGTCAGCCTTGGTAACCGGATCAATCGCTAGCGACTCGAGATAGGGTCGATCCTCAATACCGGTTCGCACTGGAATCTCCGCACGCAATGGCTCCTTAGGTTTGGACAAAACAATGGGCGATCCCAAGGTCACCGCCTGCGCGGTCGGCCACATGAAAAAGATCACGATGGCCAGTACGAGCCAGTTAAAAAGGGTTTGCAGAACGCAACGCCAAGGCATCATAGATCTTGTCTTAGGTATTAAGCAGAATGCGTAGCATGCGACGCAGAGGTTCAGCGGCACCCCATAGCAACTGATCGCCGACCGTGAATGCACCGAGATACTCGGGACCCATGGCTAATTTATGCAAGCGCCCAATTGGAATCGTCATGGTGCCACTTACTGCTGCTGGTGATAGCTCACGCTCGGTGATCTCCCGCTCATTAGGAACCACTTTCACCCACTGATTATCGGCCGCCAACATCTTCTCGATCTCAGCGAGCGGAATATCTTTCTTTAACTTGACGGTTAAGCCCTGTGAGTGGCAACGCATCGCGCCAACACGCACACAAATGCCATCAATGGGAATGCTGCCTGGTGACCGAAATGGCGGATTGCCCATAATCTTGTTGCACTCGGCTCCTGCTTTCCATTCTTCTTTGGTCTGACCGTGTTCAACCGGCACATCAATCCAAGGAATCAAGCTCCCAGCTAATGCAGTGTTCCGAAAGTTGGTTTTGGGAAACTCTGCCGAACGAATGGTCTGCGCTACCTTGCGATCAATATCCAAGATCCATGAGGCTGGATTAGCGAGTTCGCTGGCAACGCTATGATGCAAAGTGCCCATTTGTTCGAGAAGCTCGCGCATATTGGCAGCTCCAGCACCAGATGCTGCTTGATAGGTCATGGCACTGATCCATTCCACATGACCGCTTTTGAGAAGTCCGCCCATCGCCAGCATCATCAAGCTAACCGTACAATTACCACCGATCCAGTTCTTACCGCCCGAGTCCAGCGCCTTATTAATCACAGGCCGATTAATGGGATCCAACACAATCACTGCGTCGTTTTCCATCCGCAGTGCACTCGCTGCATCAATCCAATGCCCCTGCCAACCCGCTGCGCGTAGTTGGGGGTAGATCGCTTTGGTGTAATCACCGCCCTGACAGGTCAAAATCACATCGCAGCGAGCTAAGGCCTTTACATCATTGGCATCTTGCAAACGAGTCTCACTTTTAGTAACGCGTTGACCATTGATCAATGGCACCTCGCCACCGGCATTACTAGTGCTAAAGAAGACAGGTTCGATATGAGTAAAGTCGTTCTCGTCTTGCATGCGTTGCATCAGCACACTGCCAACCATGCCGCGCCAGCCGACCAAACCAACTACAGGATTAATTAAAGGGGTATATGCCATATTCAAGTTCTTTTAAAGAATTTATTAACTAAGAGCTGCAACCACGGCATCACCCATCTCTGAGGTAGATACACGTTTCATTCCAGCGGTATCTATATCAGCCGTACGATAACCTTGAGCCAGAACGGTTTGTACAGCCTTCTCAATCCGCTCTGCTTCATTTGCTAAGTTAAGAGAAAAGCGCAACATCATTGCTGCTGACAAAATGGTCGCCAAGGGATTGGCAATATTCTTTCCAGCAATGTCAGGGGCTGAACCATGGCTGGGCTCATACAAACCTTTATTGTTCTTATCAAGCGATGCCGAGGGCAACATCCCAATCGAACCCGTGAGCATGGCAGCCTCATCAGAGAGAATGTCTCCAAACAAGTTACCGGTCACGATCACGTCGAAGGATTTGGGGGCTCGCACTAATTGCATGGCAGCGTTATCCACATACATGTGACTTAACTCTACATCGCTGTATTCCTTCGCAATGCGGGTCATGACCTCGCGCCATAATTGCGAGGTCTCCAACACATTCGATTTATCCACACTACACACTTTGCGATTGCGCTTGCGTGCCGCTGCAAATGCTACATGTGCAATACGCTCAATCTCGGGTTCGCTATAGCGCATGGTGTCAAAACCTTCGCGCGCCCCAGTAAAGAGGCCATCAGGAGCATTACGAATACCCTTGGGGGAACCAAAATAGATATCGCCGTTGAGTTCGCGCACGATCAAGATATCGAGGCCACCCACAATTTCAGGTTTTAGGCTCGAGGCGGCAGTTAACTCCTTGTAGCAAATCGCTGGACGGAAGTTTGCAAAGAGGCTCAAATGCTTACGCAAACCCAAGATCGCTTGCTCGGGTCTTAACTCGCGCGCTAGAGTATCGTATTTCCAGTCGCCCACCGCTCCAAATAAGATGGCATCGGCTGCTTTGGCTAAATCGAGAGTGGCTGGGGGTAAGGGATGACCCGCCACGTCATAGGCGGCCCCGCCAACTGGAGCAGTTTCCATCTCGAGAGGCAACTTGAGCGCTTCTAGAACTTTTACGGCTTGCGCAACAATTTCCGGACCAATGCCATCGCCCGGGAGAACAGCAATTTTCATGATGAACCTTTATGTAATGGCGCTAGCCCATTGAGCGCCAGGAATGCGTCAGTCTACGGGAGCTGGGTCGCAAGCCATGGCATGCGCAATATGCGTTCTGCCTCAAAAGCTTTTATTTTATCGGCATGCCGTAAGGTCAGACCAATATCGTCTAGACCGTTGAGCAAACAATACTTCCGAAATGGGGTGACCTCAAAGCGATAGCGACGCCCATCTGGGGCAATCACTTCTTGGCTCTCAAGGTCAATGGTGAGCTGATAGCCTGAGAACGCCTTGGTCTCATTAAATAGATGATCGACCTCTTGCTCCGATAAAACGACGGGTAAGAGGCCATTCTTAAAGCAGTTATTAAAGAAGATATCGGCAAAACTTGGGGCAATAATGGCCCGGAATCCGTATTGCGCTAAGGCCCATGGCGCATGCTCACGGGAGCTTCCGCAACCAAAGTTCTTACGAGCCAGCAAAATACCAGCCCCTTGGTAGCGCGGTTGATTTAGGACAAAGTCAGGATTTAGGGGGCGCTTCGAACAGTCTTGACCAGGCTCACCCTGATCCAAATAGCGCCACTCATCAAAGAGGTTCTGACCAAAACCGGTCTTCTTAATTGACTTCAGAAACTGCTTAGGAATAATCGCGTCGGTATCGACGTTCTCGCGATCCAATGGGGCAACTAGCCCCTGGTAAACCGTAAATGCATCCATGATTATTTGACCGGTGTGACTGTAACGTCTTTGTTATTGGTACTTGTGCTTGGAGTACTTGCTGGATTAGGTGCGGTCTCAGCGGGCTTCGCCTGAGGATCCATTTTCTTGCCCATCTCCTGCAAATCCTTACCAACGCCTGTCCAAGTGTTGGAGCAGGCCACTAGCGTGATCACTGATAGAAACATTAATCCAGAGCGCATCAAAGAGTTCATATTCGTATTCTAGAAAAGATCAGGCAATCTTGCGCACATCCACAAAATGCCCCTCAATTGCTGCTGCGGCTGCCATGGCAGGACTCACCAAATGGGTTCGGCCACCCGCCCCCTGACGCCCCTCAAAATTACGGTTGGAGGTTGAGGCACAGCGCTCCTCAGGTTCCAGACGATCAGCATTCATTGCCAGACACATCGAGCAACCAGGCTCGCGCCACTCAAAGCCCGCGGCCTTAAAGACGCGATCAAGACCTTCGCGCTCTGCTTGTGCTTTCACCAAGCCAGAGCCGGGAACGACCAAGGCTTGCTTGACATTGACCGCTACCTTCTTACCTAAACGCTCAACTACTTTTGCGGCAGCCCGCAAGTCCTCAATACGGCTATTAGTGCATGAGCCAATGAATACTTTATCGACATAGATCGTATCAAGCGGCAAATTGGGTTCAAGCCCCATGTATTGCAGGGCACGCTCCATCGCTTGACGCTTGACAGGGTCACGCTCGCGCTCCGGGTCGGGCACGCGACTACCAATCGGCAGAACCATTTCTGGGGAGGTGCCCCAACTAACTTGGGGGGCGATCTCTTCAGCCCGCAACTCAACCACGCGATCAAAATGGGCGCCAGGATCTGAATGCAAGGTGCGCCAATATTGCAAGGCTTGGCGCAAAGTCTCGCCCTTGGGAGCGTAGGGTCGACCTTGAATGTACTCAATGGTAGTTTCATCGACCGCCACTAGGCCAGCACGCGCACCGGCTTCAATAGCCATATTGCAAATGGTCATGCGCCCTTCCATCGATAGCTGACGAATGGCTTCACCTGCAAACTCAATGGTGTAACCGGTACCACCGGCGGTACCAATCTTGCCAATCACAGCCAAGATAATGTCTTTTGCAGTGCTTCCTGGTTGCAGGCGACCCTCAACCCGCACCAACATGTTTTTGCTCTTTTTCATGAGCAAGGTTTGGGTTGCAAGCACATGCTCAACCTCGGAGGTACCAATCCCAAAGGCCAATGCTCCAAATGCACCATGCGTGCTCGTATGCGAATCCCCGCACACTACGGTCATCCCAGGCAAGGTAGCGCCCTGCTCAGGGCCAATCACGTGTACGATGCCTTGCCGTTGGTCATTCATCTTGTATTGGGTAATACCAAAGCGATCGCAATTTTGATCTAAGGTATCCACTTGCAACTTCGATACCGGATCGGCAATCCCTTCGGAACGATCCGTAGTTGGGACATTGTGATCCGAGACCGCGAGGTTGGCTGACACACGCCAGACTGGGCGTACAGCGAGACTTAGGCCCTCAAAAGCTTGCGGGCTCGTCACCTCATGAAGTAACTGTCGATCGATATAGATGGTTGCTGTACCATCTTCCTCCGAATGAACGACGTGTTCATCCCACAACTTGTCATAAAGCGTACGCATAATTCCCTTTAAAGCAAAAGAAGCAATATAACGCTTATTTTCGCCCAGAAATGGGAGGTACGGCTCGTGGGGTTGCGCCGATGAACAACTGACGTGGACGACCAATCTTGTATTCAGGATCGGTAATCATTTCTTCCCACTGGGCAATCCAACCCACGGTTCGGGCAAGCGCGAAGATGCAGGTGAACATCTCGGTTGGGATGCCGAGTGCTCGTTGAACGATGCCGGAGTAGAAATCCACGTTGGGATAAAGCTTGCGACCCACAAAGTAATCGTCCTCAAGCGCAATCTTCTCAAGGGTCATCGCGAGCTTAAAGAGCGGATCGTTCTCCAATCCAAGCTCTTTGAGAACCTCATGACAGGTCTCACGCATGAGCTTAGCGCGCGGATCAAAGTTCTTGTAGACGCGATGGCCAAAGCCCATCAAGCGAACATTGGAGTTTTTATCTTTCACTTGGGCAATAAACTCACCAATTTTCTCGACACCACCACTTGCTTGAATATCATTCAACATTTCAAGGCAAGCTTCATTAGCACCGCCGTGGGCTGGGCCCCAAAGGCATGCAATACCGGCAGAGATGGCAGCAAACGGATTAGTCCCTGAGGATCCAGCCAAGCGAACGGTAGAGGTCGATGCATTTTGCTCATGATCGGCGTGCAAGATGAAGATGCGATCGAGCGCACGAACTAAGACCGGATTGACTTTATAAGGCTCGCATGGCGTTGCAAACATCATGCGCATGAAATTTGCCGTGTACGACAGGCTGTTATCTGGGTACATGAACGGCTGGCCAATCGAATACTTGTACGACATAGCCACTAGGGTCGGCATCTTGGCAATCAAGCGAATTTGAGCAATCTCCCGCGCCTTGGCGTCACCATAATCAATCTCATCATGGTAGAAGGCCGCCATGGCACCAACCAAGCCGGTTAATACGGCCATCGGATGCGCATCGCGCCGGAATCCCCGCAAGAAGAACTGCATTTGCTCGTGCACCATGGTGTGATGCATCACCATGTCCTGAAACTCACGATTTTGCTTCTGATTCGGTAACTCACCATTAATTAAGAGTTGGCAAACTTCTAGGAAGTCACAATTCTTGGCTAGATCTTCAATGGGATAACCGCGATAGAGTAATTCGCCTTTATCCCCATCAATGAAGGTGATCTTTGAACTACATGAGGCGGTCGATAAAAAACCAGGGTCGTAAGTGAACTTTCCAGTTTGACCGTAGAGCTTACGAATATCAATCACATCGGGACCTTGGGTACCCTTATAGATTGGCAGCTCGATATCGGGCGTACCGTCTGAGAAAGAAAGTTTGGCTTTGATGTTCGATTCAATCATGGTTTATTCCCAATCAGTCAATGCAATTTATTATCGTTGACGCAACATACCCAATACCGCTCGAGCAGGCTCAGAATCCATCGCTGGATTTAACTCTTTGCGAGCCAACAACAAATCCAGCAAATCATTGTCATCCAATTCCAAGAGCGTGGATAACGCCCTGCCCTGCTCATCATTTAGTTCATGAGCGTATCGATGAAAGAAACGCTCCAGAATTAAATCGTTTTCCAACAATCCGCGTCGCGCTGCACTGCGAAGCTGATAAATCTTCTTAGCGTCAAGGCTCATACTGCCCGACGCACCATCAATTCTTTAATCTTGCCAATCGCTTTAGTTGGGTTGAGATGCTTTGGACAAACATCAACGCAGTTCATGATGGTATGGCAACGGAACAAGCGATACGGATCTTCCAAATTATCTAAGCGCTCAGCGGTTGCTTGATCACGGCTATCGGCAATAAATCGATAGGCTTGAAGCAGGCCTGCCGGACCAACAAACTTATCGGGATTCCACCAAAACGATGGGCATGAGGTTGAGCACGACGCACACAGAATACACTCATACAAACCATCGAGCTCCTCACGCTCTGCTGGACTTTGCAAACGCTCTTTCTCGGGTGGCGGCATGTCGTTAATCAAGTAAGGCTTGATCGAGAGGTATTGCTTAAAGAACAAAGTCATGTCGACGATCAGATCGCGAACCACCGGTAGTCCTGGTAATGGACGCAAAGTAATCTTCTGCGGTAAGGAGCGCATATTGGTCAGACATGCAAGGCCATTCTTACCATTGATGTTCATCGCATCGGAGCCACACACGCCCTCACGACAGGAACGACGATAGGAAATACTTTCATCTTGTTTCTTCAGCGAGATCAGGGCATCTAAGAGCATGCGCTCACCCTTGAGCTCTAACTCATAGCGTTGCATCCGAGGAGCTTTATCAACGTCTGGATCGTAGCGATAAATTTCAAAGATACGGGTATCACTCATAGTCTTTATCCAAGTATTAGAACGTACGCTCTTTGGGTGGAACTGATTCCACCGTCAGGGGTTTAAGTTGCACCGGCTTGTAATCCAATTGATTACCTTCGTACCACAGGGTATGTTTCATCCAGTTGGCATCATCCCGCTTCGGATGGTCATCATGGGCATGCGCACCACGACTCTCTTTGCGAGCAGCTGCCGAGATCATCGTGGAGTTTGCCGTCTGAATTAAGTTATCAATTTCTAGCGCCTCAATCCGTGCAGTATTGAAGATCTTTGATTTATCTTTCACCCACAAGTGTTTGGCACGCTCAGTGAGCTCTGCCATCTTGCGCACACCCTCATCAAGCAACTCTTGATTACGGAATACGCCGGCGTAGGTTTGCATGGTCTTACGAATATCGTTCGCAAGATCTTGCGCATATTCACCCGAACTGCTGTTATCAAGCTTAGCAATGCGCTCAAGCGTGAACTCACCTGCGTCTGCAGGCAATGGTTTGTGCTCACGCGCTTTCAGATTGGCCTGCACGACGTGATTACCTGCGGCGCGACCAAAGACCAGTAGATCTAAGAGCGAGTTGGTTCCTAGACGATTTGCACCGTGCACTGATACACACGAGCACTCGCCAATTGCGTAGAGACCGTTCACAATCGTGTTGGGATTGCCATTCTTGGGAACCACCACTTGACCATGAATATTCGTGGGAATACCGCCCATCTGATAATGAATCGTTGGAACCACAGGAATGGGTTCTTTAGTCACATCCACGTTCGCAAAGTTCATACCAATTTCGTAGACCGATGGTAAGCGCTTCATGATGGTCTCTGCACCAATGTGCGTGAGATCCAACACCACGTAATCACCATCTGGACCACAACCGCGGCCTTCTTTGATCTCTTGATCCATCGAACGTGATACAAAATCACGTGGGGCCAAATCTTTCAGTGTGGGTGCATAGCGTTCCATAAAACGCTCACCATTTTTGTTACGCAGAATCCCGCCTTCACCACGACAGCCCTCGGTCAGCAAAACACCTGCGCCTGCCACACCGGTTGGATGGAACTGCCAGAACTCCATATCCTCTAGAGGCAAGCCGGCACGCGCCGCCATGCCCATACCGTCACCGGTATTGATGTATGCGTTGGTTGAGGCGGCCCAAATGCGGCCTGCTCCACCTGTAGCCATCAAGGTAATCTTGGCTTCGAGGATATAAACCTCGCCCGTTTCCATTTCTAGTGCGGTAACACCAACTACATCACCCTCTGCGTCCCGAATTAAATCAAGCGCAAGCCACTCAACAAAGAAATGGGTCTTTGCTCTGACGTTGCGTTGATACAAGGTATGCAACATGGCATGTCCGGTGCGGTCAGCTGCTGCACAAGCGCGTTGCACAGGCTTCTCGCCATAGTTTGCGGTGTGGCCACCAAAGGGGCGTTGGTAAATCGTGCCATCGGCATTGCGATCAAACGGCATACCGAAATGCTCAAGCTCATAGACTACCTTGGGTGCCTCGCGGCACATGAACTCAATCGCGTCTTGGTCACCCAACCAATCAGAACCCTTCACCGTATCGTAGAAGTGATAGTGCCAGTTATCCTCGCTCATATTGCCAAGCGATGCGCCAATGCCACCCTGCGCAGCAACGGTATGTGAGCGGGTTGGGAATACTTTTGATAAGACTGCAACGCTAAGTCCTGCTTCTGAGAGCTGCAAGGCTGCACGCATCCCAGAGCCGCCGGCCCCCACGATCACAGCATCAAAACGCCTGCGGGGAAGTGATTTTTTAATGGCTGTCATTTCTTAGACTTTCCATAGGATCTGAATGGCATACGCAGCACAGCCGACGAGCCATAAAACGGTAATAACTTGTAAACCCAAGCGAATGCCAACGGGCTTGACGTAATCCATCCAAATATCACGCACACCAATCCAGGCGTGATAGAAAAGGCTTAACAATGCGAGAAGGGTCAGCACCTTCATCAAAGGGTTGGCAAACAATCCTGCCCAACCGTCATAGCTGGGATTGCCATTCAGAAGATAAACAATCAATAGAACAATGGTGAATGCGACCATCACGATCGCGGTGACGCGCTGAATAATCCATTCTTTAAGCCCATAATGGGCGCCAACCACCAGACGCTTAGGACCAATATTATTTTTTGACATAGCGCGTGACCTAGAAGAGACCAAATAAACGCAGACCCAAAATCACTGTCAACGTGAGACTAATCACCATCACCGATACTGCTGAACGATTTGCAGCAGCCTTGTCCACACCGATCTCGAGATCAAGAAATAAATAACGAATTCCGGCGCAGAAATGGTGCAAGTAGCCCCAAATTAAGCCCAGGCAAATTAATTTGACGAGCGGGTTACCCAGCAAGTTCGAGAAGTAAGCAAAGCTGACCTCAGACGCTAGGCTTTTATCAAACAAAAAGAGAATAAAGGGAAGAAACAGAAATAAGGCGGCGCCAGAAATACGGTGGAGGATAGAAACTTTACCGGGCCAAGGAAGTCGATATTGGGCAAGTTGCGCAATCCCGATGTTCCGGAATACTGGCCGCTGCTGGGCTGGATTTGAGTCCTGGTGTGAGTCACTCATAGCTGGTTGTAATCCTGAGTAATGAAGGGCCAAATTGTTAAATTGTTGTATTGCAACATATTCTATTAGAAACGTCAGACTTAGTGGACACTTTTTTACATTAACCGGTCTAAATTATTGATTTTAATTAGTTTTATTAATTTATCTTTAGGTGTTTATCCATAATGGGTTAGCTTAATTCGTTCACATAGTGCAACTTCGTGGTCTCGTAATACGCCATACGGACCTCAACCGGCTTATTGCCGTATGTGAAGCTGCGGCGCTCAACCGATAAAAGCGCAGCACCAGGGTCAAGATTGAGATGTTTGGCTAACTCGGCACTCGCATTCACAGCCTTGATTTGCTCCTCGGCCCAGACCATATGAGTATTGAATTCGCTCTCATAAAAGCCGTATAAGGGTCCATGCCAAGTACTCAAGCGCTCAAGGCTGATTCCCTCAAAACGCTTTGGCAAAAGGTAAATGGTCTCAAATACCGTTGGTTGCCCACCAAAGCGCTGAATTCGTTTGACTTCGATCACTGAGTCGCTTGGCCTGAGCTCCAAAAGCGAAGCGATATGTGCGTCGGCCTGGCGTGACGCGCAGCTCAGAAAACTACTCTTCAGAATCAGCTCTTTGCCATCATCTGGAACGAGACGCAAGAACCGAAATTGCACGGCATCTTCGCGATGGCTAGCCACAAAGGTGCCCTTCCCTTGATGTCGCACCACCACATTCTCAGCTGCAAGCGCGTCGATAGCTTTGCGCACAGTTCCTTGACTGACCTTATAGCGCTCGGCCAGGTCCATTTCACTGGGGATCGGATGCCCGGGTTGCCATTCACCAGCTTGCAAGCTCTGCAATAAGAGACCTTTGATCTGTTGATACAGAGGACTAAAACTGGCGGATTGTTCTACGGATCGCATCGTGACTAATCTTAATTCTTTTATCTTATAAAAGACTTGGCTCTAGTGTAAATGTAAACTAGTGGTTTGTAAGCAAGTTCATCATTAACCCTTTATCCGGAGTTTGTAATGGCAAAAGCCCCTATGCGTGTCGCTGTCACTGGTGCAGCAGGTCAAATTGGTTATTCCCTACTGTTTCGTATTGCCAATGGCGATATGTTGGGTAAAGATCAGCCCGTCATTTTGCAGTTACTCGAAATCCCGGATGAGAAGGCACAAAAGGCCCTCAAAGGGGTCATGATGGAACTGGAAGACTGCGCATTCCCTCTATTAGCCGGAATGAGTGCGCATAGCGATCCAATGACCGCCTTCAAAGACATTGATGTAGCCCTTCTCGTTGGCGCTCGTCCACGCGGTCCCGGTATGGAGCGTAAAGATTTACTCTCCGCCAATGCACAAATTTTTACGGCTCAAGGCAAAGCTCTCGATCAAGTTGCCAAGCGTACCGTCAAGGTATTGGTGGTTGGTAACCCCGCCAATACCAATGCCTACATTGCGATGAAGTCTGCACCTAGCCTACCGGCTAAGAACTTCACTGCCATGTTGCGCCTTGATCACAACCGCGCCCTCTCCCAATTGGCAAGCAAGACCAACAAGGCAGTAGCTGATATTGAGAAGCTCATTGTGTGGGGCAATCACAGCCCAACCATGTACCCCGACTATCGCTTTGCAACGGTCAATGGTCAGTCGGTTAAAGATCTAATTAATGATCCTGCTTGGAACAAAGATGTCTTTATTCCAACGGTGGGTAAGCGCGGTGCTGCCATCATTGAAGCGCGTGGCTTATCGTCAGCCGCCTCTGCAGCGAATGCGGCGATTGATCATGTGCGCGATTGGGTCTTGGGTACCAACGGTAAATGGGTCACCATGGGCATTCCCTCCGCCGGTGATTACGAGATCCCTGCTGAGATCATTTATGGCTTCCCCGTAATTTGCGCCAACGGTGAATACACCCTCGTTAAGGGCTTAGAAATTGATGCGTTCTCCCGCGAGCGCATGACCGTAACCTTAAATGAGTTGCTTGAAGAACAAGCGGGCGTCAAGCATCTTTTGGGTTAAGATTGATTTATTGAAGAAGTTCACTCTTGGAGATAGCATGCGTAAATTACCAAGCTCATTACTTGCAGCACTGCTCGTGAGTATGGCGCTTGGTGTTGCGCATGAAGTTCGTGCGCAAGAAAGTGCATTGACTGTGCCGCATGTCTGGACCTGCAGTAACAATGAACGCTTCATTACAAGCGGTCCAGTTGAGAAGCTGGAAGTTCAATGGCGCTCTAAGTCCTATGCTATGCAGAAAGAGCAGTCCTTGCCAGGTAGCATGCGATTTAAGAACTACGACAGTGGTCTTGATTTAGTGGTGATTGGTCCTAAAGCGATGCTGTTTAATATCAAATCGGGCATTCGGTTGGCAGACGAGTGCAAGACCGTGGCGATGAAAGAGGGTCGAGAGGCCCACCTTCTCGCCTTCGAGAAGTAATTGATTCAATACCTATCAATGAAATAAGGGTTGCTGCGAAGGACTATCTTCGGGCATCTCGGCGTGAACCACCTCACCCTGCCGATCGGGAAATAGCGGCACCCCACAATCATCACATAACTCGGGTGTAAATAAGACGGCGTGTCGAAATACGTCTTCCACACCAGCGTCATGCAAAGCATCGCAGATCCGTTTTATCGGACTTTCCTCGTCCGAGACATCATTGAGTGCATCACTTGCCACACTCTCACGATCGTATAGGGGCCAAATCACGCCATAGATAATCTCTGAAGAACCCTTGAGACTAAACGAGATGCGGTACTCATCGGCTTGCTCTTCACCAAAGGCTCCAACCACACATGACAAGCCAGCAGGTAGCACGCCCAGGGTAGATTCAAGGAAATTGACTGCCGCACGAATACTCAAGGGTCGCACATGCTTATCCGCCAAGCGGCAGTTCGTGAAATACGCCTCCGGCAAGAGGAGTTCAAACTCACAACCGGGCAAGAGCTGACATAAGGGATCGTACATGGCGCTTTGCCATTCTGCTAAAGCCACGCCGCGCTCTTGGCGTTGTGGACCATCCATTTGCCACCGAAAGATCGGTTGCTGATGTGGCGCAATAATGACCGCCAGAATGAAGCGCGGATCGGCCAGAACAGCAATGGTCTCTGACATATCACGCAGCTCGAGTTTCATTTCGCCACCGGATACGGCGGCATTCGCTAGGGTTTCAAGTAAGGTACGAGTTTGGGTATGCGAATGGGGCATCTGATCAATGCTATAGAGCCAGGGCACGATGGCAAATTGCGTGCCCTCGGCAGCTACGGCTCGTTGTAATGCGCCCGCCGATGCTTCAATTAAGGAAACGGGCAAGGGTCCTGAAGGAATTTGATAACGAGTATGAGCCACAATGGGCATGGCAATCAATAATGCATCCCAATGCGTACCCTCATGCTCAAAACTCATGGACTCGGCCAAGGTCTCGGCGGTATCGGCTAACACCTCAAAGGCAACCGTATTGATCCGAAAGGTTTGATCAAGCGCCGCGTCAATCACTGATTGATGATGATTCTTCAAAAGCTTAAGAAGACGGGTTCGTAACCGCTCTTCCCAAAACCGATCTTCAACCTGACTACCCGATGCCGCCAACGAGATGGAATCGGCTACTAAGCGCTCGGTCTCGGGCGAGGTCCGTTGAGATGTTTTGGAACGATGAACCGCCATAATGAATGATCACTCCTGCTAAATGAATTTACTTCAGAATTTACTTCGCTTGTTCCGCACGACGAAATACGGGTTTATCCGGCTTCGATTCGGCAGCACTGTAGCGATAGCCTTCGGATTTAAAGTGCTTGAGCTCTGCAGGATCGGTAATGCGATTCTCCACCACAAAGCGCGCCATGAGTCCTCGTGCTCGCTTGGCGTAAAAAGAGATGATTTTGTACTTGCCATCCTTCTCATCCTGAAAAACCGGTGAGATCACTGGACACCCCAAAGCATCGGCTTGCAATACTTTGAAATATTCTTCCGATGCTAAGTTCAGTAAGAATAGTTTTTTCTGTTGAGACAGTGTTTTCTCAAGAGCTTTAGTAATGCGATCACCCCAAAAGGCATACAAATCTTTACCACGGGCATTTTTCAAAGCAGTACCCATTTCCAGGCGATAGGGTTGCATTAAGTCCAAGGGCCGCAAGACTCCATACAGACCAGACAAAATCCGCACATGCTCTTGTGCAAAGTCTAGCGCCTTCGCATCCAAGGATTTTGCGTCAAAGCCCTCGTACACATCCCCATTAAAAGCGAGGAGCGCTGGCCGACTGTTCTCGGTCGTGAATGTTTTGGACCAATCGCGATAACGTCCCACATTCAGTGCTGCTAATGGGTCTGAGATTCCCATTAGTTTTCCAACTTGCTGGGGAGAAAGTTTTTTGAGATCCGCTATCAGCTTGGCGGACTCCCCCACAAAATCAGGCAGGGTGTGTTTTTTAACTTTCAGCGGTGATTCGTAATCGAGAGATTTGGCGGGCGATAAAACAATTAACATAAATGATGGCTCGTTTAATAGTGCTTAGTACCCTATTCTAGTCACCTTCAATTATTTTGCAGACGCGCTAATCCGCTTGGCAATCGCGGCGCTGCAAATACCAGCCAGAACGGCCCATTCCAAAGAGATGGTTACGGTACCAACGCCAGTAATGACCATCGGAATCCATTCTTGTGCCCCCGAGCGAAATTCATGGCGAATCTGCCTAAGATCAATCAGGTTCCAAGCCACCGCCAAGAGTAAGGCAGCAATTACGGCATACGGTAGATGCTCTGCCAAAGGCGAAACAAAGATCAAGATCACTAATAAGAAGACCGCGGCACAAATCGCGGCCAGCGGCGTTTGCGCATTAGCTGCTAGGTTTACGCCAGAGCGATTAAAGGAGCCGCTCGAAGGATAGGCAGAGAAGAAGGATCCGCCCACATTCGCAAGTCCCTGACCAATGAACTCTTGGTTTGCATCAAACGAGTCATTGCGTTTCAGGGCTAGAGCACGTGCAATTGCCATTGCCTCGGTCGATGCCAACAGAGTCATTACTAAGACGGGCCCAAATAGGAGTTGCAGATGCTCTAACGTGAGGGCTGGATACGAGAGTGGTGGCAATGCCCCAGGAATCGCGCTCACCTTGCGGATCCCAGAAAATTCGGTGAAGTACTGTTCCAGAACCAGCAGGGCAACACTACCCGTAATCACCGCAATCAGCATCGCGGGGATCCAACGATTGAGCGGTTTCCACAAACGCATGGTCACCAAAGTAATCAGTACTAGAGCCAATACCTGTGGTCGCCACTGGCCTTGATGAATCGCAATGATGGTTTGCACGATAGTGTCAACGACACTCGTGCCACGCGCGATCTCAATACCCAATAAGGTTCCGACCTGACTATTGATAATGAGTACAGCAGCGCCAGCGGTAAATCCCACGATCACCGAATGCGGTACTTTCTCAACCCACTTTCCTGCCCCACCCAAACCCAATGCAATCTGAATTACACCAATTAGAAAACTAAGCGTGAGTACCAGCACTACGTAATGCTCGCTCTCTGGAATCGCGAGCGGCGCAATCAATGCCATGGTGGTTAGCGAAATTGCATTGGCCGGTCCGGTCACCATTAAGCGGCTTGATCCAAAGAGTGCGGCAATGATGCATGGGACCATCGCAGCATACAACCCATAGTGCGGGGGCATGCCTGCTAATAGAGCAAATGCAATCCCTTGAGGCAACACCACGATGGCACCCGTTAATCCAGCAAGAAGATCTGCGCGCACTACTCCCGGCTTCTGATATTCGGGTAACCAACGGGTAAAGGGCAAAGAGAACCGCAATTTATGAATGATCCTAAGTACTTAGAGTTAGCGTGGCACAATTTAGTTATGCCATCACCGCTTCTCCAAACTCCACATTCTAGCGATAGTCTTGCGCCCGAGGGCTGGTTTACCTCCAAACTACCGCAAGTTGGCACCACGATTTTCACCACCATGTCGGCTTTGGCCGCTGAGCACCAAGCCATCAACTTAGGGCAAGGATTTCCGGACTTTCCTTGTGATCCGGCCCTACTCGATGCCGTCAATCACGCCATGCGATTTGGTCATAACCAATATGCCCCCATGCCGGGCATTCTTGAACTGCGTGAGGCACTTACGCAGAAGATTGCAAGCTTGTATGGCCATCACTACGATCCGTACTCTGAAATTACGGTGACCGCTGGGGCAACCCAAGCAATCTTTACTGCAATTGCCGCTTGCGTTGGTCTCAATGATGAAGTGATTGTGATTGAACCCGCCTTTGATAGTTACTTACCAGCCATTCAATTGGCTGGCGGCAAAGCGGTTCCTGTGGCGATGGAGATTGTGCGCGATCACAATGGACTCGTCGATGCCTATGCCTTGCCATGGGAAGCACTAGCGAATGCCATTACTTCAAAGACCCGTTTAATTATTACCAATACGCCACATAATCCTACGGCCAGCATTTGGGAAGCCGCCGATTTGGAACGCTTATATAGCTTGGTCAAAGATACCTCGATCTTGATCCTTAGCGATGAGGTCTATGAACACATGGTGTTTGATGGCAAACCTCACGAGAGTATCGCGCGCCATGCGGCACTCGCAGAGCGCAGCTTCTTGGTTTCTAGTTTTGGCAAGACCTTTCATGTCACGGGCTGGAAACTGGCCTTCATTGCTGCCCCCGCTGCACTCATGCATGAATATCGCAAGGTACACCAATTTAATGTGTTCTCAGTGAATACACCCATGCAATACGCCATTGCTCAATATATGAAAAACCCCGAACCTTATCTTGCACTTCCTGCGTTTTATCAAGCCAAGCGCGATTATTTCCGGGCGGGGCTTGCCAGCACCACACTGAAGTTATTACCGTGTGCAGGTAGTTATTTTCAATGCGTTGATTACACCGCTCTGCCACGCAAAGAGGCCAGTCTTCCAGAGGCAGAGTTCTGTCGTTGGTTAACCACGGAGTTGGGCGTTGCAGCCATTCCAAACTCGGCCTTCTATGCCAATCAAACGGAATCGGGTGTCATCCGTTTTTGTTTTGCCAAACAAGAATCAACACTGAAGACCGCGCTGCTTCGTTTACAAGCCTTAGTACCCTAATCAATACCGACAAGAGAACCATGATGAAAAAATCTATGATCGATGTATATAGCTGGGCCACTCCCAATGGCCATAAGATCCATATCATGATGGAAGAATGCGGCTATCGCCTAGATCGCGATTGGCGTGCCATTCCGATTGATATTGGTAAGGGGGATCAATTTAAGCCCGCCTTTCTGAAAATCAGTCCCAACAATAAGATCCCAGCGATCGTAGACCCCAAGGGACCTGATGGCAAACCGATTCATCTATTTGAATCTGGCGCCATCTTGCTCTATCTCGCTAATAAAACGGGGCGCTTCCTACCGAAATCGATTCGGGGTAAATACGAGACCATGGAATGGCTCATGTTTCAGATGGGTGGCTTAGGACCGATGCTGGGTCAGAATCATCATTTCCGCTTATACGCACCTCAAAAAATTGATTACGCGATTGAGCGCTATACCAATGAAGCAAAACGCTTATATGGTGTGTTGGATGAACGCCTAAAGAAACATCAGTTCATCGTTGGTAATGAATACACGATTGCTGATATTGCAATCTATCCATGGACACGACGTTGGGATAAACAAGGGATGGATCTCAAGGACTACCCAAACTTCAAACGCTGGTTTGAAATGATTAGTGCAAGACCAGCAGTGCAACGCGGTGTTGAAGTACTAACAAATCTGCGTAAGCCCGAGATGGATCCAAAGGAAAAGGAACAGTTGTTTGGTGCAACCCAATATCAACGCAGGAAGCAAACAAAATGACCATCACTTCGATTGGAATCATTGGCGCTGGCACGATGGGCAATGGGATTGCGCAAGTGGCTGCAAGTGCTGGATACGATGTTGTATTACTGGATGTTAGCGATGCAGCACTCGAGAAAGGCTTAGCAGCACTGAATAATAGCCTTGATCGCCTCATCAAAAAAGAGGTCATCAGTGCTGAGCAAAAGTCGCAAACCTTGGCGCGGATTAAAACTACTACGCAATACTCTGAGCTTGCACCAGTTTCTTTGGTGATTGAAGCAGCTACTGAAAATCAAACAATTAAAGAGTCGATCTTGCAGCAAGTAGATCGGGCGGTTAGTCAAGATACGATTATTGCGAGCAATACATCGTCCATTTCGATTACGCATCTGGGTGCACTCAACTCACGGCCCGAGCGCTTTATTGGGATTCATTTTTTCAATCCCCCACCCCTCATGGCTCTCATCGAGGTCATCATGGGCAAGCAAACTAGTCCTGAGACCCTGAAGGCAGTCCTGGCGATGGCCGCTCGTATGGGCAAAGAGCCTATCACTGTACAAAGCTCACCTGGCTTTGTCGTCAATCGCATCCTTTTACCAATGATTAATGAAGCCTTCTTTGTCTTACATGAAGGAATTGCTAGCCCCGAAGACATTGATACCGGCATGAAACTTGGTTGCAACCACCCCATTGGCCCCTTAGCATTGGCCGACCTGATTGGTCTTGATACCTGCCTTGCGATCATGGAGGTGTATCACCAAGAATTTAAGGACGATAAATATCGTCCATCACCCTTACTGATTGATTTGGTTGCCAAGGGTCATCTAGGACGCAAGACTGGACGCGGAGTGTATGTCTACGACAAAAAGTGAGTTGCCAACGATTGTGCGGATCCTCGGATACGCGGGGCTCATCCCATTTATTGGGCTGGCGTTCATGGTCCAGTTAGCGGATAGCCCCAACGACCTCATCGCTCTTGAGTCATTGGTTGCCTATGGTGCAGTGATTGTCTCGTTTTTGGGCGCCTTGCACTGGGGCGCTTGCTTTAAGACCATCGGCGAGTCAACCCAAAATCGCTGGCTTGATCATAGCGTTTGGATTTGGGGCATCATGCCAGCACTGATTGCGTGGTTGGCGATTCATATCTTTATTCCATTGGCACTACTCTTACTAGCAGCCACTTTGATCGTACAACGGGCGATTGATCAACGCACTTACGCGTACTATTTTGAGAACACTCAAATGGCCAATGCGTTCTTACGCATGCGCACTCACTTAACAGTGGTGGCTTCAGTGTGCTTGATCTGGGCGGGTCTAGCTAGCTTGATTCGTAATTACTAATCGAGTTTTTCTGATGCTAGTGCTTCTGGTGGGCAGCAGAAATAATTTTCTCGGTATACGCAATTGCTAATGCCGACAACACAAACGTCACATGAATTAGGGTCTGCCAGAGCAAGGTCTTCTCATCATAGGATGCGGCATTGATAAATGTCTTTAGCAAATGAATCGAAGAGATCCCAATAATCGCGGTAGCCAGCTTGACCTTTAATACCCCAGCATTGACATGCGAGAGCCACTCGGGCTGATCGGGGTGATCTTGCAAATCAAGACGTGAGACAAAGGTCTCCCAACCGCCCACGATCACCATGACCAAGAGATTGGAGATCATCACGACATCAATCAATCCCAAGACGATCAGCATCAGTGCGGTCTCGGTCATCTCATTGGCACCCATCATCGTAATGAGATGAATCAACTCTAACCAGAACTGCCAAACGTAGACGCCTTGGGCAATGATGAGGCCAATATAAAGTGGGGCCTGCAACCAGCGGGACATAAAGATCCAGCGCGGCAAGGGGCGCAATTTTTTCTCGAACACAAATTCTTTGTTTTCACTCATGGCGAGGATTTTAACGAAGTTTGTGTCATGGCCATGACGCCAGGGGCTTCCTTAAAAGTGTGAGAATATCAAGGCCATGCCTAGCCTATTTGACTCCAAACCGATTGCGCCATTAGCTGAGGCCTTGCGCCCCAAGACCATCGATGAAGTGATTGGTCAAGCGCACTTATTGGGGCCCGGTAAACCATTACGCTTAGCCTTTGAAAGTGGTCAACCGCATTCGATGATTTTGTGGGGGCCGCCTGGAGTCGGTAAAACTACGATTGCTCGATTATCCGCGCAAGCCTTTCATCACTCCTTCATCGCGATCTCCGCTGTCTTAGCAGGTGTTAAAGAAATCCGAGAAGCGATTGAACAGGCGCACCATGACATGGCTCAGTTTGGTCGACAAACAATTTTATTTGTTGATGAGATCCATCGGTTTAATAAGAGTCAGCAAGATGCATTGCTACCGCATATGGAATCGGGTCTCTTCACCGTGATTGGCGCAACTACCGAAAATCCTTCCTTTGAGGTCAACGCCGCCCTTCTCTCGCGCGCTCAGGTCTATGTTCTCAAATCGCTCACTGGGGATGAGTTAAGACAACTCTTGGTGCGTGCCTGCGATCATGCTTTGCCAAGCGTTACGCTTAGTGACGATGCGAGAACAACCATCGCGGCCTATGCCGATGGAGATGCACGGCGCTTAATGAACTTGGTCGAGCAATTGCAACAAACCGTCCGCACTCAAGGTATTACTTCTGTGGATCGGACTCTGATTGAGAACACCCTCAATCTCAATGTACGACGCTTTGATAAAGGTGGTGATCAGTTTTATGACCAGATCTCAGCCTTGCATAAATCGGTGCGCGGCTCACACCCCGATGCTGCGCTCTATTGGTTATGCCGCATGCTCGATGGCGGTGCTGATCCGCGTTACCTCGCACGTCGGATTATTCGGATGGCCTGGGAAGACATTGGTCTAGCCGATCCACGGGCGATGCAACTTGCCAATGATGCTGCGCAGACTTATGAGCGTCTGGGATCGCCCGAGGGCGAGCTAGCCTTAGGACAAGCCGTGGTTTATCTAGCGGTGGCGCCCAAGAGTAATGCGAGCTATCGCGCATTTAATGCGGCTCGCGCTTTTGTTGCCACCGATCGCAGTCGTGAAGTGCCGGTGCATTTGCGTAATGCCCCAACCCAACTCATGAAAGACCTCGGGCATGGTCATGCCTATCGCTATGCGCATGATGAACCCCATGCCTACGCTGCAGGAGAATCGTATTTACCCGAAGGGATGGCAGAGCCGCGCTGGTATGAGCCGGTTGAGCGTGGCCTTGAAAATAAGATTGCAGAACGCATGGCCTTCTTGCGCAGTTTGGATGAGCAGGCCAATAAAACGTAAGGTATGGCCCGTTTCTGAACTAACAAAATTACTATATACTGTATAAATATACAGTATATGAAATCCCCTGATTTAAACCCTCTGCTGTCTTCGTGCTTCGCCCCCATCCGGCGTGGATCTTGCTATCGACCCCTGATTGCTGGGCGCGCACCTGCCGGGTTTCCATCACCCGCCGCTGATCATTACGACAAGCGCCTTGATCTCAACGAGCACTTGGTCTTGCATCCGGAGGCTACCTTCTTCTTGCGAGTGAAAGGCAACTCAATGATTGGGGCGGGGATTCATGATGGGGACTTATTGGTGGTGGATCGCTCGCTTGAACCCAGTCACGGTCGCGTCGTGATTGCCGCGCTCGATGGAGAGCTCACCGTCAAACGCTTACATCAACAACGCGGCAAGATTTTGCTCTGTGCTGATAACCCCGATTACCCTGCGATTGAGATTCGTCAGGGGCAAGAGTTACAAATTTGGGGGGTGGTCGCGCACGTGATCCATAAGGTGTAGTTATCCATGCGCCCTGTCTTTGCTCTGGTGGATGGCAATAATTTTTATGTCTCGTGTGAGCGGGTCTTTAACCCTCGTCTCGAAGGCAAACCCGTTGTGGTGTTATCCAATAATGATGGCTGCATCGTTGCCCGCAGCCAAGAAGCACGCGCACTCGGCATTCGGATGGGAGCCCCCTTCTTTGAAGCCAAACATCTGATTCGCTCACACGGCCTCATTTGGCTCAGCTCCAACTACACCCTCTATGGCGATATGAGCGCTCGCCTGATGGCTTTGTTAGGGGAGTTTGCACCTCACCAAGAAATCTACTCCATCGATGAATGCTTTTTAGATCTAACTGGTATCCCAAATGACTTGGTAGCCCATGCCCACCAAATACGTAAGCGCATTAAGCAGTACCTAGGACTACCAACCTGCGTTGGGATTGGGCAGAGCAAGACCTTAGCTAAATTAGCAAACCACATTGCCAAGAAACGCTTGCGCTATCAAGGCGTATTTAGTTGGTCGCATTGCAATCGCCTGGAGGCCGATGCCTTAATGGCCGATATTGAGATTGGTGAAGTATGGGGGGTGGGTCGACGCCTAAAGATCAAACTCGAGCAATGCGGTATACGGAGCGTATGCGACCTGAAATATGCCCCAACTAGTTTGATTCGTAAACGCTTTGGTGTAGTGCTTGAGCGCACCGTGCATGAGCTCAATGGGATTAGTTGCCTTGATTTAGAGGATACCGAAGACCATCAGGCAGTGCGTAAGCACCAAATTATCTCGAGCAAAAGTTTTGGTAAGCCCGTGCATCAACTCGATGAGCTACGCCAAGCAGTAGTGAGTTATGTCACGCGCGCCGCCGAGAAATTGCGCCAACAAGGTTCGTGGTGCTCCCATCTTCTGGTTTATCTGCGCACGAATCCATTTGCACCCCATGATCCTCAATACGCCAAGAGCATGACCATCCCCCTATTGGTGGGTACGGATGACACACGCGTCTTGGCCAAATACGCTAGCGCAGGTATTGAGCGTATTTATCGTCCTGGCTTTGCATATAAGAAAGCAGGTGTGATGTTGTTAGGTCTGCACCCAGCGGGTCAGGATCTTGGCGATCTTTTTTACAATCTGCCACAACGTGAGCGCTCATCGCAACTCATGCAAGTGATGGATCGACTCAATCAAGAGTACGGCTCCAACACCCTGCGCCTAGCAGCCGCTGGTTTGCGTCCGCAGTGGACCATGCGCTCTTCGCAGCGCAGCCCCAACTACACCACGGCCTGGCATGAACTTGCGCAGGCATGCGCAAATCGCTAATACAATGAAGCATCCATAACCATTGCAATTAAAGGAAATATGATGCGCAAATTTTGGCTCTCGCTTGGTCTCGCGATTGGTATCGCTACCCTCTCTGGGTTCTCATACGCAGGACCCAAAGTAGAATTTAAGACTAATCTCGGTAACTTCGTTGTCGATCTTGACTCCGATAAAGCCCCCAAGACCGTCAATAACTTTTTGACCTATGTAAAGAGCGGTTTCTATAACGGCACCGTGTTCCATCGCGTAATTAATGGTTTTATGGTGCAAGGTGGTGGCTTTACCACCGAGCTGGTACAAAAACCAACGCAGCCACCCGTGGTCTCTGAAGCACAAAATGGTTTAAAGAACCAGATCTACACCATTGCCATGGCAAGAACCTCGGATCCCGATTCAGCAACTGCGCAGTTTTACATCAATGTCAAAGATAATCCAGGCTTGGATTTTCCGAATGCGATGGGAAGCGGTTATACCGTCTTCGGAAAAGTGATTTCAGGGACACAAACCATTGATAAGATTAAGCAAGTCCCAACCGGGGTTGCTTCAACCCCACGCGGTCGCATGGCCGATGTGCCCAATACGCCTGTCGTGATTGAGTCGGTTACCATCCTCAAATAAGCCAATGCTATTGTTAGACGATGTTGAGAGCAGTCGGGAGCAACCCACCAGTCGACTCTATCAACACGTCCAACACGAGTGGTGTGCCAATCGATTTAATGAGTTAGACACTTGTTTTGATAGTATCGAGACCGCTCTCGGTCGGGGTCAATATGTGGTTGCACTCTTTGCCTATGAGCTTGGTTATTACTGGCAAGGCATTGCGTGTAAGCACCCTGAACCACTGCCTTTACTCAGAGCGTGGTCCTTTGCTGAGGTCAGCAAACTTTCCAAAGAGGCGGTCGATGCGTTTTTACACGAACGCCTAACGATTGAGTCAGCGCCCAGTGGCATCCTCAATCGGCATGACTCAATCAATCACGCACGTTTTACCGAGGATATTGAGCGTATTCAAGCATGGATTGCGGCGGGCGATACCTATCAAATTAATCACTCCTACCGGGTGTATGGCGAGGCCTATGGCTCACCCCTTGCTCTCTATGCGCGCTTGCGAGAGCGGCAACCGGGGCGTTATGGTGCGTTCATTGAAGATGGCCATCAAGTAGTCTTATCGCAATCCCCCGAACTATTTATTCGGCGCTCTGGTGACACCTTAATAGCAGAACCGATGAAGGGCACGGCCGATGCAACATTGGCACAGGCCAGTGAGCTAGCCAATGATCCCAAGAATCAAGCGGAGAACGTCATGATTGTGGATCTCCTGCGTAATGATCTAGGGCGCATTGCACAAACTGGATCGGTTCATGTTCCCGCACTCTTTGAGGTCAAGCAACACGGTCAGGTCTTGCAAATGACCTCAACCGTACAAGCAAAGCCACGAGCTAATCTTCGGATTGAGGATGTGTTGCGAGCTGTGTTCCCATGCGGCTCGGTAACTGGGGCTCCCAAAAAACGCAGTATGGAGATTATTCAAGCGCTGGAGGATCAACCACGCGGCTGGTATTGCGGGGCATTAGGCTGGTTTGATCCCAACGGAGACTTTGCGATGAGTGTGCCAATCCGCACGCTGCAGATGGATCACGACCCACAATCCGACTCATCGTCGTTTGTCTTGGGTGTTGGCGCCGGAATTACCATAGACTCTGATGCTGATACGGAATACCAAGAATGCCAACTCAAGGCATCATTCTTAACGAGCCTGCCAAGCGGTGTAGGGATTTTTGAAACCATCCGCTTTGATCGCGGTAGCGATCTCAACCGAATTGCAAATTGGTCAAAGCATCTCGAGCGCCTATCGAGCTCAGCTCGTGATTTAGGAATTCAATTTGATGATGATGCCTTGCAGAGTATCGTGCGAGCGGCTGCAAGGGATTTGGCGCACGATCACATCCATCGCGTGCGGATTGATTTAAGTGCAGCCGGCCAACTATCACTATCGCATTCCATCATTGAGAAGCTCCCCGGTCCTGTTCAATTATTTTGGGCCCATGAGATTTTGCAAGATCAATACACACCACAGCAACTCACCATGCAGTCGCATAACCCCTTATTGCGTCACAAGGTTAGTGAACGTGTAATCTACGACGCCGCCTGGCACAAGGCAGTTGAGCTGGGTGGCTTTGATGCCTTATTTATGAATGAGCATAGGCACGTCACCGAAGGTGGTCGTACTAGCGTATTGATCCGTGAAGATGTCAATGGTCCATGGCTCACACCACCGCTATCGGCAGGTGTGTTGCCGGGTGTGATGCGATCGGTCATCTTGGCCGATCCAAGCATGAATGTCCGCGAGGCCAACCTGACTATTTCCCAGGTAGCAAATGCTAATGAAATAATGCTATGTAATGCTTTGCGCGGAATGATCCCGGCTCATTTATGAACTACTGCTCCTCCTGCGGCTCCAATGTCCGCCTGCAAATACCGCCTGACGATACTCGCATGCGTCATGTCTGTGCGCAATGCGGTGAGATTCATTATCAGAATCCGCGCAATGTAGTTGGCACCATTCCCATTTGGGAGAATCAAGTTCTACTCTGTCGACGCGCGATTGCACCACGACATGGTTACTGGACTCTGCCAGCAGGCTTTCTAGAGGTTGGTGAGAGTACTGAACACGGCGCTGCCCGCGAGACCCTTGAGGAGGCAGGCGCGTATGTTGATATTGGCCCCCTCTTCTCACTTCTGAATGTGGCGCATGTTGAGCAAGTCCACCTCTTTTATTTAGCGCAGATGCGCACACCCCACTTTGAAGCGGGTATCGAGAGTTTAGAGGTCGGCTTATTTACCGAAGCACAAATCCCCTGGTCGGAGCTTGCCTTTCCGACCGTGAAGCAGACCTTGCAATGGTATTTTGAGGATCTCCGTAGCGGTGGGATCTTGCAAGGCCGCACGCGCTCGCGTGATATTTTGCCCGGTGAGCGCATTGAGTAAATTGCATCACTGATCATGAGTACCATCCCATGGCTTGGCCCAAGCGATCCATTCCCTAACCCACTCACCCAGCCTGATCCTGACCCAGAGGTGCCGGGATTGCTCGCAGTGAGTGAACGGATCTATCCTGGACAGTTAGAGCGTGCTTACCGCAGCGGTATTTTCCCCTGGTACTCCGATCATCAGCCCGTCTTGTGGTGGTCACCTGACCCGCGCATGACTCTCAGGCCCGCGAATCTCAAAATTAGTCAGTCATTACGTAAAACAATCCGCGCATGCTTGGATGATCCAAATATGACATTGCAGGTTGATCATGATTTTCCGGGGGTAATGCGCGCCTGCGCCACCACCGAGCGCCAAGGCCAAGATGGTACCTGGATTACGCATGAGATCATGGATGCATACACAGCATTGCATGATCAAGGGCATGCTCATTGCATCACCGTGGAGCAGAATCAGCACGCCATTGGTGGCCTATATTGCGTCTCTTTTGGGGCGATGGTGTTTGGCGAGTCGATGTTTTCTAGGGTTCGGGACTCGTCTAAGCTTGCTTTAGCAGCCTTGTGCGCATGGTGCTACGATCATGGAGTGACTTTCATTGATTGCCAACAAGAAACCGCCCATCTTCGCTCTTTGGGTGCCTTGCCGATTAGCCGCTCTGAGTTTTTAGGGCATATCGAGCGTGCGGTATCCACCCCAATCCAAGAAAAATGGGTAATGGATAAGTTCATTCTAGAGAGATACCTGCGATGAGCCGTGTCCATGAACTACCGATTACGGCAATCCAGTTTTATGCCACAGCACCCTATCCGTGTAGCTACATTCCCAACCAAATTGCTCGCTCGCAAGTTGCCACCCCTACGCATTCCATCGGCGCCGATGTTTATAGCAATTTAGTGAATGCGGGTTTTCGTCGCAGCGGCTCTTATACCTATCGACCCTATTGCGATCATTGCAAGGCCTGTATCGCAACACGTATTCCAGTAGCCTCCTTTACTCCTAATCGCAGTCAACGCCGCGCTTGGCAAAAACACGCCGGATTGCAGACTCAGGTCTTAAGCCTTGCGTTTACTGACGAGCACTACCAACTCTATCAGCAGTATCAATCAACCCGTCATCACTCCAGCTTGATGGAGCACGACAATCAAGAGCAATACACACAGTTCTTATTGCAAAGCCGAGTTAACTCGCGCATGGTAGAGTTTCGGGATGGTCCGAATGATCCACATCCCGGGCGGTTGCGGATGGTGAGCATGATTGATGTCTTGGAGCAAGGCATTTCCTCGGTCTACACCTTTTATGATTCCAGTCAAGCAGGTACGAGCTATGGCACCTATAGTGTCTTGTGGCAGATTGATCAGGTTCAAAAACTGGGTCTACCCTATTTATATTTGGGCTACTACATTGCACAAAGCCCTAAAATGTCATACAAGATTAAATTTCAACCACTGGAAGGATTGATCAACGATCAGTGGCAACCCTTGTTGCCGCATCAGCTTACTGATGATTAATACCTACCCGCTTGTTCGTCCCCTGCTGTTCTCAATGGACCCCGAAGAGGCTCATGACTTCTCCTTCGCACAACTAGATCGCTTAGAGCGCTGCGGACTTCTGAAAGCCTTAATTGGCAAACCCATCATCAAGCCGGTTGAGCTCTGCGGTTTACGATTTCGTAATCCAGTGGGTTTGGCTGCCGGTTTAGATAAAGATGGCAAACATATTGACGCACTTGCAAGCCTTGGATTTGGGTTCTTAGAAATTGGCACCGTGACCCCCTTACCACAACCAGGTAATCCCAAGCCGCGCATGTTTCGTCTGCCAAGTGCAAACGCCTTAATTAATCGCATGGGCTTTAATAATGATGGAGTTGATGCCTGTATTGAACGTGTCAAACGCTCTCGGTTTTACCAAGAGGGTGGCGTGATTGGTCTCAATATTGGTAAGAACGCCAGCACTCCGATCGAAGATGCTGCTAATGACTACGTGACCTGCATGCGCAAGGTGTATCCAGTGGCAAGCTACATCACGGCTAACATCTCATCACCAAATACCAAAAACTTGCGCGATCTTCAGGGTGAAACGATGTTGCGCCAGTTATTACAAGCGCTTCACCAAACCCGTCAAGATTTAAGTAATCAGTTAGGCGTGCGTAAGCCACTCTTTCTTAAAATTGCACCGGATCTTGAGGCCGCTGATCTTAGGCTGATTGCCGAGCTCTTAATGGAGTTTGAGATCGATGCGGTGATTGCTACGAATACCACTATTGCACGCACCGGTGTAGAGGAGCTCGAGCATGGTCATGAAACTGGGGGTCTCTCAGGGTCGCCTGTTTTGGCTCGCTCCAATCAAACGATTTATGATTTATTTCAGGTGCTTCATAACCGTATACCCATTATTGGGGTTGGCGGCATACTGTCTGGCGAGAACGTCAAACAGAAACTCGATGCAGGCGCTAGTATGGTGCAAATTTATACGGGGCTCATCTATCAAGGACCTAAACTCATTGCAGATTGCGTCCGGGCCTTTCCATAAACATTTCATTCGCTTCTCAGTTGTTGAATTGCCTGTGTTGATTTACTATTAGATTTCACAATACGCAACGCTGTAAAAACTCATTACAATCATCAATATGGATAGCAAGGCAACCAAAAACTCCGGTGATGTTGGCAAGACGGCAATTCAGGTCGTTGAGCGCATGATGAACCTGCTTGATTGTTTGGCCGATCAGGAAGAAGCGAGTAGCCTCAAACTGCTCTCTCAAAAAACCGGATTACATCCTTCTACGGCGCACCGCATTCTCAACGACATGGTTGCCTGTCGCTTAGTCGAGCGTGGTGATGGTGGAACTTATAAATTAGGCTTACGGCTCTTAGAGCTTGGTAATTTGGTCAAAGAGCGTCTATCCGTTCGAGAAGCTGCTCAACTGCCTATGCGAGCCCTTCATAAGCTGACCGGGGAAACCGTCAATCTCTCTGTTCGTCAGGGTGATGAAATTGTCTATGTCGACCGTGCCTATAGTGAACGCTCTGGGATGCAAGTGGTGCGCGCCATTGGTGGTCGTGCCCCATTACATCTCACCTCCGTTGGTAAATTATTCTTGGCGGTCGATGACCCCAATCAAGTACGCGCCTATGCTACCCGAACGGGTCTTGCCGGCCATACGCGCAACAGCATCACACAGTTAGCGAAGCTTGAGAGTGAGCTTGGTAGTGTTCGTCACGTGGGCCACTCACGGGATAACGAAGAGCTTGAGCTCGGAGTGAGTTGCCTCGCGGCTGGCATTTTGGATGACACGGGTAAGTTAGTGGCAGGTCTATCACTGAGCTCACCAACCGATCGCATGCAACCCGATTGGCTCAAGGCCTTACAAGAAACTGCGCTACAGATTTCTAAGGGTCTGGGATATAAACCCCAAACCAGCTCTAAAACCGACTAGTCTCTACATTGTCAGGCGGCGAATCGGCTTGGGCTCACCAGGCTGATAACTTTCAATCCAGTCTCGTACCCGAACGGCATCCGCAAAGCGCGATTGGGTTCCAACCGAATCCAAGAACACGAGCAGTATGGGTAGGCCGTTTACTTTGGCTTGCATCACTAAGCACTTACCGGCCGCACTAATGAACCCCGTTTTTTGCAAGCCGATTTCCATATCACCCGCGCGCACCAGTCGGTTGGTATTTAAGAATACCTGTGGGCGTTTATTAATGACCAAGGTCGTATCGGGCCAGACTGAGAACTCCCGAATCAATTTGTAGTTATAAGAAGCAACCAACATTCTGGCTAAATCCTCAGCGGTCGATACATTGGTCGCCAATAAACCGGTTGGATCGGTAAAGTTGGAATGGGTCATTCCCAAAGAATAGGCTTTGTGATTCATGGCCTCGACGAAGGCCTTCGCACCGCCTGGATAATTGCGAGCCAATAAATACGAGGCGCGGTTCTCTGAAGACATCAACGCCAGGAGGAGCGCTTCCTCACGGGTTAACTTGGTCCCCAAAGACAAGCGAGATTTAGCATAAATCTTCACATCCTCTTGGGTAATCGTGAGAACTTCGTTCAGTGGTGCGTTGGAATCAAGCACCACCATCGCGGTCATGAGTTTAGTAATGGATGCAATAGGCAAGCTGACATCTGGATTTTTCTCAAAGAGGATATCTTTAGAGTGCTGATCCACTACCATCGCCACACTCGACTTGAGATTGAGATCATCGGGTTGGTTTCGTAACCCCATGGCAGTTGCAAATGATGGACGACCAGAGGCCTGGGGGGGATTCTTGGGGCGATTGACCGTGGTTCGAACCTGCTTCGAATTAGCAGACTTGGGCTTTTGAGCCGCCGTCGACTTGTTTCCCTGGACGCTCTGTTTCGGCTTGTTCGCTTGAGAACTATTTGAAGACTGCGCCAAGGCTGGCTCAGTAACACCAAGAGTAATGCTAAGAATGCCAAGGAAAAGAATCTGGAGGGGGCGTCGGGCCCTTGTCTGCTGTTCAGACAAATGACGAGTAACTGAATTAATAAACGCTTGAATCAATCTCAATATAAATCCCAGAATTCAGTACAGTTACATAATAATAACTGGATTAGCGCTTGGCTGGTATTTTTCCTTGGTAGTTGACCAAGATCACCGCGGTCATCGTTAGCAATAGCCCCGCTAGCATCATGAGAGTCAGGGGTTCGTCAAATAGTATCCAGGCCATCAACGCTGTGGTGGGTGGTGTTAGATATAAAAGACTCGTAACCTTGGTGGCAGCACCCTTACGAATCAAAATAAACAATAAACTAATTGCACCAATCGAGGTGGGCAAAATGCCCCAGAGCAAGGCCCCAATCACTGGCGTATTCCAGATAATCTCACGGGTCTCAAAGAGCAAGGCAACAATCAAGCATAAGAGAGCTGAGATCGAAAACTGAATCATCGATCCAGCCCGAAGATCAAAATCTGGGCAGTATTTTTTCTGGTAAAGCGTACCAAAGGTAATGGCAAATAAGGCGGCAATCGCAAAACCATAGGCACTGATTGGAATATCCAAAAAGCTGGTTTTATCAGCCACCACCAAAGCCACACCACCAATGCCCAAAACCAAACCAAGCCATTGGCGATAGTTAACCCGCTCGGCAACCCATGACGCACTCCACGCCGTTAAGATGGGTTGCAATCCCACAATCAATGCGATCAGTCCAGCGGTCATCCCCAAACGCACCGCACTCCATACCCCCATGACATAGCCAAATTGCAATAGCACTCCAGCGACTGCAATATGGATGGTCTGGCTGCGGTTGGGCCAGATGGGTTTCCAGAACAAAATGATGAGACCCATCACGAGCAATACGCCAGTAAAGCGTAAGAATAAAAATGTGGCGGGCTCCATGTATGGCATACCAAAGCGCGCAATGATGAAGCCCGTACTCCAGATAAATACAAATAATGGCGCGGCAAATGCCTCGATTGGAGTGGCTGACTTCATGAAGAGGGTCGAGATTTGGAGGTTCTCATTTTATGCTGATGCGCACTTGCAATTTGGATCGTTTGATAATGAATCTGCACGGTATCCTCAATTGGATTAGCGTACCCTCCTGCCATCGCAATGGCGATGGAGATACCCCGCTCTCCCACAAATGCCATGACGCGCTGATCACGTAGCGCTAGTCCCTCTTTTGTGAGTCTTAGGCGTCCCAAGCGATCACCCTCAAAAGGATCGGCACCGGCCAAGTAAATCAGAAATTCAATGTCATGTTTTGCAAGAAACTCGAGGGCCTGTTCGACAGCCTCTAGATAGATGGTGTCGCCACTACCGTCGGCTAAGGCAATATCCAGATCACTGTTCGTTTTTGCGAATGGATAGTTTTTCTCACCATGGATCGAGACCGTGCAAATCGCAGGATCATGTTGCAAAATCGCTGCCGTGCCATCGCCTTGATGAACATCGAGATCCAGAATGCCGACTCTTTGAGGACCGATTGGGTACTTCATCAGCATCCGCGCCGCAATCGCGGCATCGTTGAAAACGCAAAAGCCCGAGCCCTTGTTACGGTAGGCGTGATGGGTACCACCCGCTAGATTGACTGCGACACCCTCCTCGATAGCAGATTGACAAGCGGCAATCGTGGCACCCACCGAGCGGCGGGAACGCTCCACCATTTTCTCTGACCAAGGAAATCCGATTTCTTTCTGCTCTGCCTCGCTCAGGGTTCCACTAATCACCCGTTGCAGGTAGGAAGCGTCATGGGCTAAGAGCAGTTCTGTATCACTTGCCCTGGGTGCCTCAAGTAATTGAGCGTCTGGAAGATCAACAACCAAATCTCGCAGCATCTTGTACTTCGCCATCGGAAACCGATGCCCCGCGGGCAAGGGTAATACAAAGTGATCGCTGTAGTAGGCTTTCAAGGAATCTAAGGTTTATTGTATAAGTTACTGATTATATTGAATTATTAATATTAACCTTACGGCTAATATTTTTTGTTGCGACGCAACAAATCTTCTCCTATAATCAAAGGTAAGATGACTATAACCAGTCTCCCCCATTTAATTAAAGGAGTTCATCATGAACCTAACCCCAGAACAAATTGCGGCCGCCCAAAAGGCTAATCTGGAGACCCTTGCCGGTCTTACCAATCAAGCCCTCAAAAGCGTTGAGAAACTCGTTGAACTCAATATGCAAATCGCCAAGAATAGTTTGAGCGAGAGCATGAGCAATGCCAAGAAAGCACTAGAAGTACGCGATGTTCAACAACTCATTACCCAGCAAGCTGAAATGATTCAGCCAATGGCTGAGCGCATGATGAACTACGGTCGTGATCTCTATGAGATTGCACAAGATAGCTCCCATGCGTTTACCAAAACGGCAGAGGCAGAGTTCGCTGCTAACCAGAAAAAATTGCAATCCATGGTTGATGAGTGGACCAAAAATGCTCCCGCCGGGTCAGATGCTGCCGTGCAAATGATGAAGCAAGCAATCGCGGCAGCAAACAACAGCTATGAGACCAGCCAAAAGGCTATCAAGCACGCGATGGAAGTGGCGCAAGCCAATATGCAAAATGCAGCAGATACTGTGACCAAAGCGGCTAGTAAAGCAGCAAAAGCCTCGAAGAAGTCTTCTGAGTAATTTATAGAACGATTGAAGTTGAAACCCCGCTGCGGCGGGGTTTTTTCTTGGGGCCCAGGATTCGTAAATCGTTTATATGCGCTATTTCTTCTTGGCGGGTGGCAAATCGGTACACGATCCATGATGTGCTTCTGCTGCCAATCCCACGGACTCCCCTAGGGTTGGATGCGGATGAATAGTCTTACCAATATCAACCGAATCGGCTCCCATCTCAATGGCTAAGCACACCTCACCAATGAGGTCACCCGCATTGGTTCCCACAATGCCTCCACCAATAATGCGATGGGTGTTGGCATCGAAGAGCAATTTAGTAAAGCCTTCGTCGCGACCATTGGCAATTGCTCGTCCACTAGCTGCCCATGGGAATAAACCTTTCTCATAGGCAATGCCTTGTGCCTTGCATTGCTCTTCAGTCAGCCCTGCCCAAGCAACCTCGGGATCGGTATAGGCTACCGACGGAATTTGCTTCGCATCAAAGTAGGATTTCTGACCAGCTGCTGCTTCAGCTGCTACATGGCCTTCATGAACGGCCTTGTGCGCCAACATGGGTTGCCCAACGATGTCGCCAATCGCAAAGATATTGGCTACATTGGTTCGCATTTGTGCATCTACGGGAATAAATCCGCGCTCGTCAACCTGCACACCGGCAGCACCTGCATCAATCTTCTTACCATTGGGGGTACGCCCTACTGCTACCAACACGAGGTCGTAGCGTTGTGGACTGCCTGGTGACTTCTCACCCTCAAAATAAACCTCAATGCCATCCGGCTTGGCTTCTGCACGAACCGCCCGAGTTTTGAGCATGATGTGATCAAAGCGATGCGAGTTCATTTTTTCCCAAACGCGCTCGAGGTCACGATCAGCCCCAGCCATCAAACCATCCATCATCTCCACAATATCGATGCGAGAGCCGAGTGCGCTATAGACGGTGGCCATCTCTAAACCAATAATGCCACCACCAATGACCAGCATCCGCTTTGGAATACTCTTTAATAGCAATGCGCCCGTACTATCCACCACCCGGGGGTCTTTAGGCATAAAGGGCAAGGCAATGGGTTGACTACCAGCGGCAATAATGGCTTTCTGAAAACGGATCACCTCTTTCTGACCCGATAGATCTTGTCCACTACCTGTGCATAGATCCACTTCAACGTGATGAGCATCCAGAAAACGTCCCAGACCTCTGACGACATTGGCCTTGCGCATCTTAGCCATACCCGCTAGACCACCAGTTAATTTAGCAATCACGCCCTCTTTGTGTTGGCGCAATTGATCGAGATTAATTTTGGGAGGAGCAAATTCAATGCCATGCTTAGCCATGTGCTTCACCTCATCCATCACCGCTGCGGTGTGCAAGAGTGCTTTGGATGGAATGCAGCCCACATTGAGGCAAACGCCACCGAGGGTTGGGTAGCGCTCGACCAAAATGACATTCGCACCAAGATCTGCACTCCGAAATGCGGCACTATAGCCACCGGGGCCGGCACCTAAGACAAGTACTTCGCATTCATGCTGTACCTTACCCTGATACGCGCCAGCGGGAACTGGAATGGCTGCAGGCGGTGCTGGTGGTACTGGTGGTGCAGATGATTTTGTAGTCGCTGGAGTAACTGATGATGCTGTACCCGATACTTCAAGCTGCCCAATCACCGAACCTTTACTTACCTTGTCACCCACTTTCACCGCAAGACTAGTGACGACACCCGCTTGATCCGCGGGGACCTCCATCGTGGCCTTGTCGGACTCCAGAACAATCAGTGGCTGCTCTTTCTCAATTGCATCACCAACTTTCACCAAAACCTCAATGACCGGTACATCAGAGTAATCGCCAATATCAGGCACTACGATCGCATGTTGACTCATCACCTTCTCCTACAAAACAGCGCGACGGAAGTCGGCGAGTAACTGCGAAATGTAAACATTAAAGCGCGTCGCTAACGCCCCATCAATTACTCGGTGATCCGCTGTGAGTGATAGTGGGCAGATTAATCGCGGCACAAAGGCTTTGCCATCCCAAACGGGTTTCATGGCAGCTTTACTAACGCCCAGAATCGCTACCTCAGGAGCATTAATGATGGGCGCAAAGTATGTACCACCAATGCCACCCAAGGATGAAATCGTGAAACTGGCTCCTTGCATTTGCTCGGGCTTTAACTTGCCCTCACGTGCAAGCGCTGCGAGTTCTGCGGTCTCTCTGGCAATCTCGAAGATCCCTTTTTGATCCGCATTGCGAATCACTGGCACAACCAGACCATTGGGGGTATCGGCTGCGAAGGCAATATGGAAATACTTTTTGAGAACGAGATCATCACCATCGAGTGAGGCATTGAACTCAGGGTACTTCTTCAATGCGGCAACCGAAGCCTTAATCAAGAATGCAAGCATCGTAATTTTGCTGCCCTGCTTCTCATTCTCTTTATTGGTCTGAACTCTAAATGCCTCAAGGTCGGTAATATCCGCATCCTCATGATAAGTAACCGCCGGAATCATCACCCAGTTACGTGCCAAATTAGCAGCTGAGAGTTTCTTGATTCGGGAGAGCGGTTGACGCTCGGTCTCACCAAATTTACTGAAGTCAACCTTAGGCCATGGCAAGAGATTGAGGCCTCCTAAACTGCCGCCTGGGTTTTGACTTGCTGGCGCACTCGCACCGGTCATCACGGATTTAACAAACGCTTGCACATCCTCTTGTGAAATCCGCCCTTTGGGGCCTGTGCCTTTGACCTGCGCAATCGTTACGCCCAACTCACGGGCAAACTTACGAACCGATGGGCTGGCATGGCTTGCGCCATCAATTGAGCTTACTGGCTCAGCTCGCACAGGAGTTGCGGCAGGTATTGGTGCTGGTGGGGGTGTTGGTGTGGATGCTGAGACAACCGGCGCAACTTGGGCTGGCGGAGCTGCAGGGGCAGCGGGCGCAGACGCACTCGCATCGCTTGGTTCCAGCAAGAGAACGACGCCGCCTTCTGAGATGTTATCTCCCACTTTGACCTTCACCTCTTTCACCACTCCTGCGTGGGAGGATGGCACATCCATGGTCGCTTTATCAGACTCGAGCGTGATGAGGGATTGTTCTTTCTCAACGCGATCACCTGGTTTGACATGCACCTCGATGACCGGCACATCCTGATAGTCCCCAATATCAGGAACTTTGATTTCAAGTAATTGACTCATGATGGCCTTACATCTTCATGGGGTTGGGTTTATTGGGATCAATTTGGTACTTCGTAATCGCTTGTGCAACCTTACTGCGATCAATCTTCCCATCATCGGCCAAGGACTTCAGTGCAGCAACCGCAACCCAGCGACGATCCACCTCAAAGAAGTGACGCAGTTGCTCGCGTGTATCGGAGCGACCAAAGCCATCGGTTCCCAACACCTCATAACGACGACCCAGGTTCTGAATCGCTGGGCGTATTTGCTCTGCAAACATACGCATGTAGTCGGTGGCAGCAATGACTGGACCCTGATGATCTTTCAGTAAGCGCTCGACATGCGATAACTTCGGTGTGGCAGTTGGGTTAAGTAGATTGCTGCGGTTGGTTTGATTCCAATCCCGCCCAAGTTCGTTCATACTGGGGCAACCCCATAGATCCGAAGCAATTCCCCAATCCTGGTTTAATAGTTCTGCAGCAGCAATCACTTCGCGGAAGATCGTGCCACTACCGAGTAATTGAACGCGTAATGGATTTTTTGCGTCACCCATCGACTGCAACTTGTACATTCCCTTAATAATGTCTTGCTCAGCACCCTGAGGCATCGCTGGGTGAGCATAGTTCTCATTCATTAAGGTGATGTAGTAATAGATATCCTCTTGCTCGGTCAGCATGCGACGCATACCATCCTGAATCACAACCGCTAACTCAAACGCAAAGGTGGGGTCATAGCTCACGCAGTTCGGCACGGCTGCCGCCCAGATCTGACTATGGCCATCCTCGTGTTGCAAGCCTTCACCGTTCAGAGTCGTGCGACCGGCAGTACCACCAAGAAGGAAACCGCGACTGCGCATATCCCCAGCAGCCCATGCTAAATCACCAATGCGTTGGAAGCCGAACATCGAATAGAAGATGTAGAACGGTAACATCGGCACGCCGTGGGTGGAATATGATGTCGCGGCTGCAATCCAGTCACACATGCCACCGGCCTCGTTAATACCCTCTTGCAGAATTTGTCCGGCCTTATCTTCTTTGTAGAACATCAACTGATCGTGATCTTCTGGGGTGTAAAGCTGTCCTAACTGATTCCAGATACCAAGTTGGCGGAACATACCTTCCATACCAAAGGTACGTGACTCGTCAGGCACGATCGGTACAACTCGGCGACCAATGGTCTTGTCGCGCACCACCGTATTGAGTAAACGCACAAAGGCCATGGTGGTTGAGATCTCACGGCCTTCAGTCGTTGCTTCTAAAAGAGGCGCGAAGGCATCCAAAGCAGGCACTGGTAAGCTCTCAGCTTTTGTGCGGCGCTGTGGCAGATAACCACCTAACTCCATGCGACGTGAGCGCATATATTCCAGTTCGGGGCTGCCCTCTGGGAACTTCACAAAGGGCATATCAGCCAATTGTTCATCGCTTACCGGAATCTCAAAGCGATCCCTAAAGCGCACCACATCGTCATGACTCATCTTCTTCGCTTGGTGAGCAATATTCATGCCCTCACCCGAGCCACCCATGCCATAACCTTTAATGGTTTTTGCCAAAATCACTGTTGGTTGACCACGATGGTTCACAGCCGAATGAAACGCGGCGTAGACTTTATGGGGATCATGGCCACCGCGATTGAGGTTCCAAATATCCTCATCACTCCAGTCGGCCACTAAGGCTTTTAGTTCCGGAGTATTAAATACCTTCTCACGGACATAGGCACCATTTTTGGCTTTCATGGTCTGGTACTCACCATCTACAATCTCACCCAAGCGCTGCATCAAGATGCCATTCTTATCGCGGGCAAAGAGTGCGTCCCAATGACCACCCCAAACCACTTTAATGACATTCCAACCAGCGCCTCGGAACTCGCTCTCTAGCTCCTGAATAATCTTGCCATTACCACGAACCGGCCCATCAAGGCGCTGTAGGTTGCAGTTCACCACAAAAATGAGGTTGTCGAGTTTCTCGCGGCCCGCCATACCAATAGCACCGAGCGACTCGGGTTCATCGGTTTCACCATCGCCCAAGAAGGCCCACACTTTGCGACCTTCGGTCTTCGCAAAACCGCGATCCTCGAGGTAACGCATAAAGCGTGCTTGATAAATAGCCATGATGGGACCAAGGCCCATCGATACCGTGGGGAACTGCCAGAAATCAGGCATTAGCCAAGGATGGGGGTAGCTTGAAATGCCTTTGCCATCCACCTCTTGGCGGAAATTATTAAGCTGCTCATCGCTTAGGCGTCCCAACATATAGGCACGAGCGTATACACCGGGCGCCGAGTGTCCTTGGACGAAGATTAAATCGCCGCCATGTTGTTCGGACGGCGCATGCCAGAAGTGGTTGTATCCAACGTCATATAAGGTAGCAGCCGATTGGAAGGAAGAAATATGCCCGCCAACGTTTGTGTTCTTGTTGGCGCGCAATACCATCGCCATGGCATTCCACCGAGTAAAGGATCGAATCCGATGTTCAATATTTTGATCCCCTGGAATCCGCGCTTGGATCTCTACTGGAATCGTATTGATATACGGTGTTTCTGCATGAAAGGGTTGATCAACACCATTCACACGCGCATGCGCGATTTGCTGATCAATCAGATACGCAGCACGATCGGTGCCCTCATGCTTGATCACGCCATCGAGTGCTTCTAACCACTCTTTGGTTTCAACTGGATCAACATCCATTGGATTCATTTGACCTGCCACTTGCTCGGGTACAGCTGCCATGGTTTGCCTCCGTTTTAATCTGTGACGAGGGATTGTGTCCCTCTATGGCTAATATTCTAAGAATAGGTGACGATTGTGACAATTAATTTTCCACATTCCGGTAATCTTTATCACTATATGGAATAATATTGCAGTGCAAAGCCCTTTATATTAGGAACTTCTTTTAATTAGAAAGACCCTTGGATTGGCTACTGGGAACTCCTTGCAGGTAAAGCTCTACGAAGCGTTTAAACGAATGCCTTCGATCCGGCGCTTTATTGGTTCGCGCTTGGTTTACACGCCACTAATGGCGATTGTGATCTTTTTGGTGGTGATGGCCATCATTCTTGGAACACTGCAAGTTCAAGAGCGACAACAACAAGAGGGCTCCCTCTTTCGTGAACTAAGTTTGGTGAAGCAGCGGATTCAGCTGCGCTTTATCAATAACAGCGAAGCCTTGCAATCCTTTAGTCGTGATCTCGCCCAAACCCAAAATGATCGCGCCGGACGTGACAAGGTCTTAGCTCAAATCGAGTCCTTTGTCTTAGGCAACCCCGAGATATTGCAGCTCATCTGGTTAAACGATAACGAGTGGCGGCAATGGATGGTCCCTCCCCCTGCTCGTAATCATGAATGGTTTGATATCGTGCCCCAAGCAACCGATATTGATCGAGAACTAAAGAAAGCTCTGTTCTTAAGTCGTGAGACTAATCGACCCGCCTATAGTCAGGTAATTAGTATTACCGTCCCGAAAGACGATCCAATCATGAGTGAGCGTCAATCGGTTTTTTGGGAGGTTATTTCAATCTTCAAAGATGGGGAAGCGACAGGTGCATTAGCTGTGATGTACTCGAGCCAAGGGATCTTGCAATACATTATTCCACCCGAGCTAAAGAGCCAGCACCGCTACTCCTTAATTGGTAAAGATAATCGAGTGCTCGCCATCTCATCCGATCGCGATACACCCACGCGCTCACTCAGTAATGAAACGAGTCTGGACTTTGGTGCGCTGGGCCCCAACATTATGTTACGCGTGGATACCTATCCACCTCCAACTGACCTCACCTTTCGGATGCTGCTGGGTGTTGTGATTGGCTTATCCGCTTTTGTGGTCTGGAGTTTGTGGTCGGTTCTAAAACAGATGCAAGTGCGTCAACTCACTGAAGCAAACTTACGAACTGAGAGTAGCTTCCGTAGGGTGCTAGAAGACTCCATGCCGGTCGGAATTCGGGCGCATGATATGGAAAAACGCATTACCTATGTCAATCGATCATTTTCTGAAATGACCGGCTGGGCCCAAGAGGAGTTGCTTGGATTAAAACCGCCCTTTCCATTCTGGCCAGCCGAGCTTCACGAAGAATTAATGCAAAAGATGGCTGGGGCGCTTGAGGGTAATGCGAAGAATGGGATCGAGGGCACGATTCAGCGTAAGAATGGAACCCGGATTGCAACACGTACCTTTATCGCCCCATTAATCAATGATAAGGGCCAGCAAACCGGTTGGGTGACATCGGTGATTGATATCTCAGAACCCAAAAAGATCCGAGAAGAATTATCGGCTACTCAAGAACGCTTTGTCACAGTGCTTGAGGGCTTAGATGCGGCCGTATCGGTGGTCTCGATTGAAACTGGCGAACTGCTATTTGCTAATCGCTATTACCGTGAGCGCTTTGGTGATACCGCCAAGGGGCATATTGATCTAACCGGCCATGAGATGGATCCATCTTCCATCTTCCATTTTGAAGGTGATAACGTCGATGCCTTAGCAGGCTTGCCTGCCTCTGCCTTAAAACAATCCAATGAAATTGAATCTGAGGAGATTCAGTTACGAGGCGATACGACGCATTGGTACGAGGTACGGCGCCGTTATATTTCCTGGGTGGATGGTCACCTGGCACAGTTACTGATTGCTACGGATATCACGCTGCGCAAGAATACCGAGGAGCTCGCCAGACAACAGGAAGAGCGGATGCAATTTACTAGCCGTCTTACCACCATGGGTGAGATGGCATCCTCACTCGCACACGAGCTCAACCAACCTCTCTCTGCGATCTCGAACTATTGCATGGGAATTGCTAAGCGGCTATCGAGCACCCAAAATCCGCTTTCCACTGAATTAGTTCCTGCACTCGAAAAAGCCAGCGACCAAGCACATCGGGCAGGCACCATCATTTCGCGCATTCGTAGCTTTGTAAAACGGAGTGAGCCACAAAGTAAGTTATGCAATATTGGCGACATCATCGCTGACTCTGTTGGTCTGGTGGAGATTGAAGCAAATCGCCATCGCCTCAAGATTATTTCCGAGATAGCCCCTGATATTCCTCAGGTTCAGCTTGACCCTGTTCTGATTCAGCAGGTCTTGGTCAACCTCCTGAAAAACTCCTTAGATAGCCTGCGCGAGGTTTACCCCCTCTCCTCACGTTGGTCGGCCCCACCGGTGAAGATTAGCGCTGACCTCGAAACCAGCACCTTCCCTAGCATGCTGCGGATTCGGGTGACCGATGCTGGGGCCGGCATCGCCGAGTCGGTTCTCAACCGAATGTTTGAACCCTTTTTTAGCACCAAATCCGATGGAATGGGCATGGGCCTAAATATCTGCCGCTCCATCATCGAGTCCCACCATGGTAGGCTGTGGGCCAAAAATCACATGGATACCGAGCACACACGCTTAGTCGGCTGCACCTTTACAATTCTGTTACCGTTGGAATCCAGTCAAATAACAAAGACGTCAATAGGAAATAGCAATGAACATGAGCAATCCACCGAAAACAACCCAGGCTGAAGTCGTTTATGTGGTTGACGACGATGAGGCAGTGCGCGACTCTCTGACCTGGTTACTTGAAAGCAATGGCTACACCGTCCGTTGTCATGCCAGTGCCGAGCGCTTCTTGCAGTCACTCCAAAACACTGATAAGTCGACAATCTCGTGCTTAATCTTGGATGTGCGCATGCCTGGTATGTCTGGTCTTGAGCTCCAAGAGCGTCTCATCAGCGAGAACTTACCGATGCCCATTTCGTTCATCACTGGTCACGGGGATGTCTCGATGGCAGTGTCGACCATGAAACGTGGCGCGGTCGACTTTATTGAGAAGCCCTTTAAAGAGAATGAACTATGCGCGCTGGTTGAGCGAATGCTCACCAAGGCACGCGTGGATTTTGCACAGGCAGATCAACGTAAGAACACACAGAGCCTCTTGAGCAAACTCACCGGTCGTGAGCGCCAGGTTTTGGAGCGCATTGTGGCAGGTCGTCTGAACAAACAAATTGCCGATGATCTGAGCATCTCTATTAAGACCGTTGAAGCACATCGTGCCAACATCATGGAGAAGCTCAACGTCAACACTGTTGCCGACCTGCTACGTCTGGCACTCTCTTAATCATTCGAGTAAGCGCGATGCCAGCCCAACTGATTGACGGTAATCTTCTCTCGAAAAAACTTCGGGCTGAGATTGCAACCCGCTCGGCCATTCTGACCGCCAAAGGTGTGCGTCCCGGATTGGCTGTGATTGTGGTCGGAGATGATCCTGCGAGCCAAGTGTATGTTCGCAATAAAGTGAAAGCCTGTGAGGATGTGGGATTTCATTCGGTCTTGGAGCGCTACCCTGCGGAGCTTGATGAAGCCCAACTTCTGGCGCGCATTGCGACTCTTAATGCAGATCCGAGTATTCATGGGATCTTGGTGCAATTACCCTTGCCTAAGCATATCGCTGCTGATCGCGTCTTAGAGGCGATTGCTTCCGAGAAGGATGTTGATGGATTTCATGTGGCTAATGCTGGCGCCCTCATGGTCGGCGCCCCACTCTTTAAGCCCTGCACACCTTATGGCTGCATGAAGATGCTCGAGAGCATTGAGTACCCACTGCGTGGTGCGCGTGCGGTTGTGATTGGGGCATCCAATATTGTGGGCAAGCCCATGGCAATGCTTTTACTTCAAGCGGGCGCCACGGTCACGATTTGCAATAGCAAGACCAAAGATCTCACAGCTCACACTAAAGAGGCGGATATCCTCGTGGTTGCAACTGGCAAACCCAAGATGATTACTGGCAATATGATCAAGCCAGGGTCGGTTGTCATTGACGTGGGTATTAATCGCCTACCAGATGGCAAGCTCTGTGGCGATGTGGATTTTGATACGGCCAAGTATGTGGCAGGTTGGATTACCCCCGTACCAGGCGGCGTTGGTCCCATGACCATCACCATGCTCCTCATGAATACCTTAGAGGCGGTTGAGCGTAGTACCAAGCCAGTGAGTAAGCTTAGCTAGTTTTTACTTCCCCTAAGTTTTGATTCATTTGTTTTGGTTTTCTAGTTGAAATAGATTGATATTCGGCTATTTGCTGAGCGTTAATCACTCCGGCCTTTTTTAAGGTAGAAAAAGTTTTATTCATGTCTTGAATAATTCGACTTTGCTTTTTTAAGTTCTCCACCACGAAATCCTATTCATAAATTCCATATTTTATGACTCTTAATAAAGATGCAGTCATCTAGTGTTGATAAAACCTTTTGAAGAAAATTCCATTAAGCTATCCCTATGAATGCTCCAATCAATCCCTCCTCCCTCGATTCCCGAAATCCCCTTTTATCCTTTGGTCGCGGCATTGCGCAGTACGATGCCGTGCGTCCTGACCAAATTGCTCCAGCCATTGAGCACTTGCTAGGTATTTGCGAGAGTGCGGTTACTGTGGCGGTCGATCCAAAAACACCAGCAACGTGGCTTGATTTAGTCGAACCACTTGAGGATGCCACCGAGCAATTGGGTCGTTCATGGGGGGTGGTATCGCACCTCAATGCAGTCGCTGATACTCCAGAACTTCGTGCAGCGTATGGTGCGATGTTACCCAAAGTTACCGCCTTCTTTGCCAGTCTTGGGCAAAACTTAGCCCTCTACCAGCGCTATAAAGAGTTAAGGAATAGCTCTTCATTTGAAGCTCTAAGTGTTGATCAAAAGAAAGTGATTGAGAACTCCTTGCGTGACTTTCGTTTGGGAGGCGCGGAGCTACCCGATACTGATAAGCCCCGCTTTGCCCAGATCCAGGATGAGCAGGCGGTTTTGGCTAAAGCTTTTTCAGATCACGTGCTCGACGCCACCGACGCATTTGTGCATGTGGTGACCTCGATTGACGATCTGGCTGGATTGCCTGAGGATGTGATTGCGGCAGCGGCTGATACTGCCAAACAAAAGGGTTTGGAAGGTTGGGCATTTACTCTGCACTTTCCATCCTATTATCCTGTGCAACAGTATGCTGAGAATCGCTCACTGCGGCGTCTCATGTATGAGGCATACGTCACCCGCGCCTCCGAGCTAGCTGCGCAATATGGTCGTGGTCAACTGGAATGGGATAACACCCAAAACATGATTGATCAATTACGTCTGCGGGATGAAGAAGCAGGAATGCTTGGGTTTGCAAACTATGCGGCACTCAGCTTAGCTCCCAAGATGGCACGAGATGTGGCTGAGGTCGATACCTTTTTAAGTGACTTTGCCCAACGCGCCAAACCATTTGCACAAAAGGATTGGTTAGAGCTGCAAGAGTTTGGAATGAAGTCCCTAGGCCTTCAAGAAATTGAGCCATGGGATATGGCATTTGTATCCGAGAGGCTCAAGCAAGCTCGTTATGCGTTCTCTGAGAATGAACTCAAACAGTACTTCCCTCTTCCAAAGGTTTTAGAGGGATTGTTTAAGGTAATCCAGACCCTATTCTCAGTGAGTATCCGCCCTGCATCGCTGCCCACATGGCATCCTAGCGTTCAATCGTTTGAGATCCTAAATGGTCAGCAGCAACCCATTGCTTACTTTTACCTAGATCCCTATGCGCGTCCAGGCAAACGCGGTGGTGCATGGATGGATGATGCGCGTGGCCGTCGTGTTTTTAGTAATGGCGAGGTGCAGGCACCAGTTGCGTATCTGGTTTGTAATTTTGCTGCACCCGTTGAGGTTGATGGTCAATTGCGCCAACCAACAATTACTCACGATGATGTGATTACCCTCTTTCATGAAAGCGGTCATGGTCTTCACCACCTTCTCACGCAAGTGGGCGCATTGGGTGTCTCTGGTATTAATGGAGTTGAATGGGATGCAGTTGAGTTACCCAGCCAGTTTATGGAGAACTTCTGCTGGGAGTGGGAAGTGTTACAAGGCATGACCGCTCATATTGATACGGGCGAGCCTTTACCCCGATCCTTATTTGACAAAATGCTGGCTGCCAAGAACTTCCAAAATGGCTTAACCACCATGCGTCAGCTAGTGTTTTCCTTAACTGATTGGCGTTTGCATTCGCGCTTTGATGCAAATACCGCACAAGGTCAGGCGGTCTTAGACCTGGCCCGATCGATCAATAACGAATACCACGTGATCCCACAAGCATCGATCTCACGCTGGCCCAATACCTTTAGTCATATCTTTGCGGGCGGTTATGCCGCAGGCTATTACAGCTATAAATGGGCTGAGGTTTTATCGGCAGATGTGTATGCTGCATTTGAGGAAGCGGCCAAGATTAAGGGTACGGTCTTGGATCCAGAGACGGGTGTTCGGTATCGCCAAGAGATTTTGGAGGTAGGCGGTAGTCGCCCGGCTGCTGAGTCATTTGCGGCGTTTCGGGGGCGTCCTCCACAAATTGATGCGCTACTGCGTCATGGTGGCTTGGTGGCGCAGGCCTAGCTACTGCTTAATCCAAGCCTTTATTTGATCAATGGTTTGCTGCTCAATGTCATGAAAGCCATGATAAGAAAATGCTTGGCACGCATCGCCCGTTGAGCTCCCACCTTCCATGGTAATCAAAGGTGTTTTATACCGCTCATGATTAGATTGGGTACTGGCATAGGTGGTCAAATGGCATGGATCATTTTTATGATGAACCATCAGGTGTCTACTCTTGAACTTGCGAGTATCAAAGCGGGCAATTTGGTTCATGGATGCTGTATGAATGATGCAATTGATCTTACCGTCAAACTTTTCTGCCAATCCCATTGTGGAGTAGGTACTCCGACTGGTTCCCACCATACAGATTTTGGCATTTGGGAAGCGTGTCCCTAAATCATTAATTAAGGCACCCATCCTCTCTGGGCTCTCCGTTGAATTAGTTGAGGCTGTTGCAAATTGCGAATCACAAAACCGGTTCCTGGAACGAATCAGGAAGTTGCCAGCGAAGTCAAATTGCAACTTACCCTCATTATTGATGTGCGGATTGAGAGTACCAGCTCCTCCGGGCATTAAGATTAAAACGTACTGGGGTGATTGATTTTGACTAGTTAATATGTATGGAACTGTAAATTCATTTGAATACTTCACATTATCAATAAGCTGATCAGTACAGCTTGCATGTAGATGCAAACCTGTAAGAGACAAAATAGCAAAGACTATTAATCTCATGAGGCTACTTTTCAATAGGCAATCTGTGCGATTACCGGCGCATGATCCGATGGTTGCTCCCAGCCTCGGGGGGTCTTATCGATAGTGCTGGCTATACACTTCTCTTTGAGTTCTTTGCTGAGTAATACGTGATCTATGCGAAGACCCGCATTGCGCCTAAACCCCATCATGCGATAGTCCCACCAGCTATAGGTCTTGGGTGCTTGTTCAAAGAGTCTGAAAGAGTCGTGCAATCCCAATTGAATGAGTTTCTGAAACTGCTCTCGCTCTTGGGGTGATACTAGATTTTGCCCTTCCCAGGCCTTAGGGTCATGCACATCCTGATCTTCGGGGGCGATATTAAAGTCTCCCAAGAGTGCTAGACGTGGATAGGTTTTCAGCTCGGTGGCGAGCCATATTCTGAGAGCATGAAGCCAATTAAGTTTATAAATAAACTTATCACTAGCAGGATCTTGACCATTTGGGAAATAGGCCGAGATTAAGCGTATCGGTGGCATCTCTTTAAAACAAACGGTAGCAGCAAGGATGCGTTGTTGCTCATCAGCGAAATTTGGGATGTTCTTGGTCACTTTCAGAAAAGTGGTTTGATGATCGGTGCTGATAGCGCCAAGCGCAGCCTTACGCACCACAATTGCGACCCCGTTATAGGTTTTTTGACCATTGGTAAGACTCAAGTAGCCGGCTTGCTCCAACTCGTGATGGGGATATTTATCGTCAGTGAGCTTAAGCTCTTGAAGGCACAGAGCATCGATTGGGCGTTGCGCTTTTTCCTGGCCCTCTAACCACTGAATCACATGCGGCAAACGAACCTTGATGGAATTAACATTCCAAGCCGCTAAACGAATACTTGAATGAGTAGACATCACTGGATTGTAAAGGCCAGCGATGTTAACTTAGGCTTCGATCTGCAACTCTTGCAGTTTGCGAGTGATCGTATTGCGTCCAATTCCTAAGCGGGTTGCTGCCTCTACCTTACGGCCGCGCGTGACCTCAAGCGCCGCACTTAAGACCGAGCGCTCAAACTTAGCTAAGAGAGAATCAAATACCTCGTCTTGGTTTTCTTGCAGCATCTTGACCGCCAAGCGATGTAAGTTACTCTCCCAATCCCCGCCCCTCTGACCAATGCTCGGCTCTAGGCTTGGTATGGAAGTAGCTACTGATGAAATTGCGCTTGCAGCAGGTGGATTGGCCGATTGCAGTAAATCCTCGGGGAGATCATGAACCCCAACAATGGTGGAGGGTGACATCACGGTCATCCAGTGGCAAAGGTTCTCGAGTTGGCGGACGTTTCCGGGAAAGGACATTTGGCTAATCGCCTTAATGGCCTCATCCGATAGGCGCTTTGCCTCAACCCCTAAAGACTTCGCACTGGAGATCATGAAGTGCCGTGCAAGTGCAGGAATATCCTCCGAGCGCTCGCGTAAAGCGGGCAAACGGATCCGAATCACATTTAAGCGATGCAATAGATCTTCCCGGAATAATCCTTGCGCCACTCTTGCCTCTAGGTTCTGATGGGTCGCAGCAATAATGCGCACGTTCGCCCGAATCGGATCATGCCCACCCACGCGGTAGTAATGACCATCCGATAACACCCTTAAGAGCCGAGTTTGCAAATCAAATGGCATATCACCGATCTCATCTAAGAAGAGTGTGCCGCCCTCAGCCTGCTCAAAACGTCCACGCCGCAGTGCTTGCGCACCGGTAAATGCGCCGCGCTCATGGCCAAATAACTCGGACTCAAGTAGGTCTTTGGGAATAGCTGCGGTGTTCAAGGCGATAAATGGTCCCTTGGCCCGTGGGCTGTGTTTATGCAGTGCGTGCGCCACCAACTCTTTACCCGTTCCAGACTCACCTGTAATCAGCACCGTGACTTGCGATTGGGATAAACGTCCGATGGCTCGAAAGACCTCTTGCATAGCTGGCGCTTGACCAATAATCTCTGGGGCCTCTTGAAGCCATGCATTGGATTCTTTATTGGGTCCTGGTGAGCGCTTGCCTTCACTAACCGCACGATGAATCAACTCCACGGCCTTATCGATATCAAATGGTTTGGTGAGATACTCAAACGCCCCACTCTGAAACGATGAAACCGCTGACTCGAGGTCTGAATAGGCGGTCATAATGATGACTGGCAAATGCGGGTGGCTCGCCTTCACATGCTGTAACAAATCAATGCCATTGCCACGAGGCATACGGATATCGGAGATCAATACCTCTGGGGATTCTTTTTCAAGGGCATTGAGCACGTCATTGGGATTGCTGAAGCTACGATGCGGTATCTTCTCGCGACTTAGTGCCTTCTCGAGAACCCAGCGAATAGATTGATCGTCATCCACGATCCAGATTGGTTTGCTCATGCCGCTATCTCCTGCTTCCGATAAGGAATCTGTATATGAAAATCTGTATAGCCTGGACGGCTCTCGCAGGCAATAAAGCCCTGATGCTGCTGCACAAAGGTTTGCGCAAGGGTTAAACCAAGACCACTCCCGCCCTCGCGTCCCGAGACTAAGGGAAAAAAGATCCGCTCCCGAATCTCATCGGGGATACCAGGACCGTTATCAATCACATGCAGATCCAAGGCTAATTTATGACGTTGCTTCGCAATCGTGACCGAGCGTGCGACGCGGGTTCGTAATTCAATCTGGGCGGTCCCACGGCGAATTTCATCAGCCAAGGCTTGCGCAGCGTTGTGCACAATATTGAGGACCGCTTGAATCAGCTGCTCCTGATCGCCTAATATATCGGGCAAGCTGGTGTCGTAGTTCCGAATAATCTTCAAGCCTTGGGGGAACTCAGCCAATACCAGGCTACGAATGCGCTCCAAAACCTCATGAATATTAAGCGGCTCCATCGCATGGGCTTTGCGATGCGGCGCCAGTAAACGATCCACGAGGGTTTGCAGGCGATCTGACTCTTTAATAATGACCTGGGTGTACTCGCGCAGGCCCTTCTCGGGTAACTCAAACTCTAAAAGTTGAGCAGCCCCTCGAATGCCACCGAGGGGATTTTTGATCTCGTGCGCAAGGTTACGCATGAGTTGTTTATTGGCTTCAACTTGATGCGAGACGCGCTCGTCACGCTCACTACGTAATTGTTGATCGATCGGGAACCACTCCATCATCATGAGCGTTGGATCTTCTAACATTGCAATCACCACATGCACTGCAAGTGGCTCACGATAGATTTTTCCAGGAACCGAGTACAACACTAACTCTTGGCGCTGAGCCGCAGCGCGGCCTGCAAAGACCTCATCAATCATGTGATTTAAGGATTGGTTATCGCCAAAGAGGTCGTACAGGGTTAAGCCTTGTAAGCTCTTGCGGGATAAATCCAAGGATGCTTCGGCAGCAGCGTTGGCATAGGCTAAATCTTTTGTGGCGCCCACAAACACCAATACCGAGTTTGGCATTTGGTCGAGCATGCTGGAAACAAAAGGGGCAGCGACTGGCGAACCAGTAACCGCCCCTTTACTTAATGGATTACGCAACATAGCGCGCGCAACCAATCAAATAATTACAGCGAGTAATACATATCAAACTCGATCGGATGCGTGGTCATTCTGAAGCGGGTGACTTCTTCCATCTTCAGATCAATGTAAGCATCGAGCATCGAATTTGTGAACACGCCACCACGAGTCAAGAACTCGCGATCCTTATCCAAGCACTCCAGAGCTTGATCCAAGCTATGGCACACGGTTGGGATCTTGGCATCTTCTTCAGGTGGCAAATCATAGAGGTTCTTATCAGCTGCTTCACCTGGATGAATCTTGTTCTGTACACCGTCCAGGCCTGCCATCAACAAGGCAGAGAATGCCAAGTATGGATTTGCTAATGGGTCAGGGAAACGGGTCTCAATCCGACGACCTTTTGGATTAGCAACGTATGGAATACGAATCGATGCCGAGCGGTTACGTGCTGAGTATGCCAACTTCACAGGGGCCTCAAAGCCTGGAACTAAACGCTTATAGGAGTTCGTACCTGGGTTGGTAATCGCATTGAGTGCACGAGCGTGCTTGATAATGCCGCCAATGTAATAAAGCGCGAACTCAGACAATCCCGAGTAGCCATTGCCTGCAAAGAGGTTCTCACCGTTTTTCCAGACCGACTGATGCACGTGCATGCCTGAGCCGTTATCACCAACCACTGGCTTTGGCATAAAGGTTGCGGTCTTGCCATAGGCGTGCGCTACGTTCTGGACGACATACTTTTGCCAAATGGTCCAATCGGCGCGCTGTACGAGCGTGCTGAACTTGGTACCCAATTCATTTTGGCCTTGACCCGCAACTTCATGGTGATGCACTTCCACGGGAATGCCCAAGGACTCAAGAATCAAGCACATCTCCGAACGCATGTCTTGGAAAGTATCAACAGGTGCAACGGGGAAATAACCACCCTTCTTACCAGGACGATGACCCGTGTTACCACCTTCAATATCAGCACCCGATGACCATGGTGCCTCTTCAGAATTGATCTTTACGAAGCAACCTTGCATGTCGACATTCCACTGCACGCCATCAAATACAAAGAACTCTGGTTCTGGACCAAAGTAAGCCGTATCTCCTAAACCGGAGCTCTTTAAATACGCTTCAGCACGCTTAGCAATCGAACGTGGGTCGCGATCATAGCCCTTACCATCGGATGGCTCGATCACATCACAGGTGAGAACCAAAGTTGGCTCTTCATAGAATGGATCGACATACGCTGCGGTTGGGTCTGGCATGAGCAACATATCCGACGCCTCAATACCCTTCCATCCAGCAATCGATGAACCATCGAACGCATGACCACTCTCAAATTTATCTTCATTGAATGCGGAGATAGGAACCGATACGTGCTGCTCTTTTCCCTTGGTATCCACAAAGCGGAAGTCCACAAAAGTACATTCCTTTTCTTTGACTAATTTCATTACGTCTGCGACAGTTTTGGTCATGCAACTCTCCTCAATGAATAGATAATGCGTTTTTCAACAACATGGTTTTAACCATGCCAATTCCGATTTAATACACAGGATGAACTGTACTCGTGCAGGATTGCACAATTTTGACATTTTGCACTACTTTGGTGAATAAATCGCGATTTAAGCCAATATTGCACTATTTAAGTGCAATAAAGTGGATTTATTGGTGAATAAAAACCTCAAAACCAAGATCAGAAGTGCCAGATTTGAGCTTTTCAAGGGCCATTGGCACGATATCTGCATCACCCTTCACGCCCAACTCAATGTGGCGTCTAGCAAACACGCCACCCCGAATCGGATCACCCACCGAAGGCAAGCTAAACACTTTAATCCCTTGAAATTCAGACTCAATGGATTCCATGAGTGGGGTTAAGGTCGATTCGATACCACTAGGAACAATGAAACTTTGCTCTAACCAGTTCGTTTGATGAAAATGATCACGGTAATGTTCATCCAAACACCAGGCCATCATCGGCGCAGCCATTACTGGAAATCCTGGAAAGAAATGGTGCTCACGGATCCGAAATCCCGGAATCTGATTGTATGGATTGGGAATGATCTCGCTACCGATTGGGAACTCACCCATCTTAAAACGATGTTGGTTCTCAGGACGATTGAGATCGGCTTTAATAGGGTCGCCCTCGGCACTGGCAACGATGCGCGCCGTAATGAGCTCTTTGGCCTGCGGATGCAAAGCAAGTTCAACCCCTAAAGCGCGAGCGGCGGCTAGACGCGTATGGTCATCCGGTGTTGCGCCAATACCACCCGTACTAAACACCACATCACCACTTGCAAAGGTTTCTTTAAGGGTTTGGGTAATGTGATTGGGGTCGTCCGCCACATAACGAGCCCATGACAAATGCATGCCCCGCTCACTGAGTAACTCAATCATCTTGCTCAGATGCTTATCACTGCGACGGCCTGACAGAATCTCATCTCCAATGACGATTAAGCCAAAACGACGCTCATTAGCCATCAATTACTCCTGGATTCGATGGATTAGCGATCAAGGTTGCCGAGGTGTCAATCGTGTTCAATTGCTCCTTCTGACGTAATTGCTTGAGGGCATGCAATAAGAAATGGCTAAACCAAAGAGCGGAGAAGATAAAGATGAGTGAGTAGATCCACAGTGCCACAAAGGATACAAATGGAAAGAGGATTAAAGCCAATACCGAGGTGGCCCAAAAGAATGTAGGAACCGCACCAATCATCCCTGCGACCACGCCCATTCCCAAAAGAGTCCAGCGATGCTTCTCCAGTAATTGATTGCGCTCTTCTGCTGTTGCGTGATCTAGTAAAACATCATAGGCCATCAAACGCATCGTTAACCAGCCCCACAAGAGCGGTGGCAGAATCGCAAATAATGGGGGGATCCACCATACCGGTAGGGTCAGCATCACCAGAGCCAAGCAAATCAGTGCGGACCACAGGGTATAAAAGAAGCTGCCAACCAAGCTGCCACCCTTGATTCGCATGATTCCTTCGTAGGATTTTTGTTTCACGACCGAATCCACTACAGCAGGAACGGTCGAGAATGTAATAAAGACCAAGAGGCTAATGGCAATGATTGGTATTAATAAGATCACTAAGAACAAGGGTGCAATCCAAGCACGCGCCTCATCAAAGCCAACGTACTCAAGTCCCGATTGAATCCAGCTTGTGAAGATCGATGCAGTTAGGAAGGTACGAAGCATCTCTAGCGCAGGCGACCAGATCAACCAAATCACGACCCCCCAGAAGATCGACACAATTAGAAATGGCCGAAAGCTCAACCACAGCATTTTTGGGTGCATGGTCCCAACCAATGCGAGGCCCAGTGAACGAATTAACTCAGACAATCGTGCTCCTTCATCTACTTAGCTGATCGATTTGGATTTGGTCTCTGTTGACCGGGGTAGATTCAACAGGTATCGCAAGGAGTGTGTGAAGCCCTGCCATTGCTGTACCAAAAGATTATTCGATACTTCAAGATTACGAACACCCGTTGGAAAAACGCGCTTCTCAAACACCGCAGTACCAAACAACATATCCCACCACGGAAATAACACCCCAAAATTACAACCTCCCAATACGCCAGGCTTACCCGGCGCATCATGGCCATAACCGACCGCGTGGTGATAACGATGAAACATGGGTGATACCAATAGATACTTTGCGGGGCCAAGATCAATCTTCAGATTGGCATGTTGCCAGCTTTGCACCAACTGTCCGACCACTACCAAAAAGATAAATTGCCCAGGCGGTACACCAAAGATCAGGGCAAAGAAAGCAAAGACCATGGCACGCATCACATCATCGATGATGTGATTGCGATCATCGGACCATGCGGTCATGCGTGTTTGGCTATGGTGCAAGGCATGCAACTGCCACCACCAATGAAAGCGATGCGAGGCGCGGTGATACCAATAATCAATGAAATCGAGAATGATCAGATAGATCAGAAAACTGACGATGGGGATGGTGGTTACACCGGGGATCCAGCCCTCGACATTAAAACGCTCAAAGCGCCAATCGTGTAAGACACCCGAGAGGTAGAAAAACAGGCTTGAGAACAAGATAAAGAATGCCCCATGGAATAAACCAAGGCGGTGAATCAGGGTGTAGAGAATATCCGTCCGCACATACGGTCTTGTATTGTTCTGAGATTCAGCAGGGTTGATACGCTCCCAGGTCCGAAACACAATGGCAATGATCAGAATCTGAATCACGCCCAACATAAACCATTCGGTACCGTCAAACAGATCTTCCGCCCATGCCATCGCACCGGCTCGGAACAAAATAGGTTCGACCATCTGCGTATACAACCAGGTATGCAAATCTGCGTAAGCGTCTTGAATCGATTGAATCAGGCTCATGCCCCTATTATCGTCAATTCGGGATTAAGGCGAAGCAGAAGCCGCGTTTCTTCCAGTTCTCAATGAGCGGCTCCAGAACCGCAGGCGCCCATGGATCCTCGCGGGACCAAATCCCCAAATGGGCAATAGCAATATCACCATTCTTGAGACCCCGACTGGCCTGCTCCAGTAACTTTGCATTCGGAAAACGCTTAGAGTCCAACTCATCACCCAGAAAGCCGCTGGGGGACCAACCAATGTGGCGATAGCCACACCGCTCACCCATGGCAATTAGTCGAGGTGAGGTCTTACCGCCCGGCGCACGCCAGATCAGATCAATCGGCTTACCTGTGAGCTCCTGAAAACGGGTGCTCACTCTGGAAATTTCTTGGCAAAGTTGCGCTTGATCAAAACGAATCGCTTTGCCAGCATTTTTGCCAAACTGGGGTCTTAACATCACATCACTCTCACCAACATCTTGGACCCAATAGCTGTGATCGTAGGTGTGACTACCAAAGCGATGGCCCTCTTGAAGTCTGGCTTGCCAATACCCCTTCCATGAATCATCCAACGAATAGCCGCCCTGTTTGGTTTTCTCATTGGCTAAGAAGAAAGTGGCTTTAATGTTCTGTTGCTTGAGTACTTGCGCGATGTACTCAGCAACCGCCATATTGCCAGTATCAAACGTGAGGTAAGCCGTATTTTTACAAGCACTGGATTGTGCAGACACGACTTGGCTCAAGAGAATGCATGCGATGATGAGTGGATACCGAATCATGCGCATGCGAGACACCCTACTCCCACTTAGCGCGGGGATAGAAAAAGACACCGTGTGGAGAGCGCCCCACCGGAATCACATCAATCAGTTTCATCGAGGGTACATCGATCACGCCCACTCGTTTTGAGAAGCGCAGGGTGACCCACAAGGTTTTACCATCAGGCGTTAACTCCATATCGTCCGGTCCTGCGGGAAGTCCCGTGATATCACCGACCTTCTCAAGAGTTTGCATATTCAAAAGGCTAATCGAGTTCGCTACACGATTGGTGACAAACACATGCTTCTTGTCACCCATTGGCCGAAAGTTATGCGCTCCGTTGCCTGTCTTGATACGTTTAATCTCTTTTTGGTTGCGCCAATCAATCACCTGCACATAATCTGCCCCAGTAATGCCGACTAATAAGTACTGATCATTGGGCGTCATCCACAAGCCGGCAGGAACCGGTCCGGTGCGCATCCGCCAGACGATCACCTGCTTATCCAAATCAATCGCCACTACCTCAGCCGAATCTTGCAAGGTCACAAATGCCAGTTTGCTATCGGCAGTAAACGCGATGTGACTAGGGGTCTTGGCTGCAGGAATTGATTTAGCCAACTTAAAGTCGGCACCATTGGCAGCGTAGACATCAACACGGTCTAAACGATTGGCAGCCGCCACAAACCATTTATTGTTAGGCGAATAGCCAATCTGATAAGGATCGATAATTTTGGGGATCCGTCCAGTAATCTCACCGGTTAATGGATTCAGCAAGGCAATGTCATCGCCCACCGCATTGGCGACCAAGAGAGTTTTCTCATCCGGGGTCATCATCAAATGATGCGGCTCTTTGCCAACATAAAAGGTTTTGGTCACCTTGCGGGTTTGCATATCGATGAGGCTCACGGTTGCCTCGCCGGAGTTCAGCACAATCGCGAGTTTAGGTTCAGTGGGGGCAGCATGTGCGACTGAGATCCATAGCAGCGAGGCTACTGCAATGATTGAGATTCGTTGAATAATTTGCATAGAGTGATTGTAAGGCCCTACTTGCCGCACCCAAAGTGGCCAAAGGCCTAAGAACTCTAGGCTTATTAGCGCAGACTGGCTAAGACCTTTTCGAGACGCTTGACCGACATTGGCATGGGGGTCTTGAGTTCTTGGGCAAATAAGGCAACCCGTAACTCCTCGAGCTGCCACCGGAACTCACGCAAGCGCGCATCGTGCTCATCATTCATGCCAACGGTACTTTTACTCTCCTGCATCATCCTCTGCCAAGGCCTGGCAACGGACTCCCAATCGCGCTGGTTTTGAGCGTCGCGGCTAGCATTACTACGCAGTTTTTCAATCCTTAGCCCAATGGCCTTCAGGTAGCGTGGTATGTGCACCAAATGCTCATAAGGTATTTGCTTCACAAACTGCGCATGAATCAATCCCTGTAATTGCGAGCGCATGTCTTCATAGGCACTACTTGATAGGGCTTTGGCAGCAATTAATTTCTTATGCAACTCGGCATACTCTTGCAGGCTGGTTAACACGTGTTTCGCGATCTCACCAGCAATGAGCATGAGGCGGGGTTTGCCTTGTTTTAGTGATTCTTCAAACTCTGCTTTATTGGTGGGATATTGGTTTTGTAACATGGCACGCTCAATCGCCATCATGCCAATGTGCTCGATGAGCTCCTCGGCTGATCCTAATTGAATAAAGAGTAAACCGATGTCACGTGCATGTGGCAATTGTTTATGCAAAGCCTTCGTGTACTCTTTTAAGACCAAGCTATATAGTCGGCACAAACCCTGGCGGTGGATTCGTTTCGCCTCCGCTGGATCATCAAATACCTCCAGCTCTACTGCTGTCTTACGATCCACTAACGCTGGATAACCCTGAATAGTTTGGTTTCCACGTGTCATGGTGACGGTCTGCGCTAGCTCACCAAAATCCCAAGCCTGATAACTACCCTTCTGAATGGGTAATGCCTGTGCTTGATCCGTTTGTACCGTTCTTATATTGGCATCAGCAAGGCTCTGGAAGGCGTCACGCGCTATCGCACCATACTCGCTACGTAAGCGATTTAAGTTACGCTCTAACTCTAGCTGTCGACCATGCTCATCGATTAAACGGAAGTTCATGAAGCAATGGACCGGTAGGGTCTCAGGTCGAAAGTCGGTGCGCTTGACCTCAATTGGATTCTGGTCACGGATATAGCGCATCAGCCGATCAATCAAATCCCCCTTCCCAAAACTGTTGCTGTCTAAGTGTTCTTGAACAAATTGTTTAGCACTCTCTGGCAATGGGATGCAATGACGACGAATCTTTTGTGGCAAGGACTTCAGAAGTAGCTGGACTTTCTCAACACAGAGGCCTGGCACGAGCCACTCCACTTGAATCGCATCGACCTGATTCAGAACGGTGATGGGTACGATCAAGGTAATGCCATCTTTGGGACTACCCGGTTCAAAGTGATAGCTAGTTTGCAAGCTCACACCATTCATGACGATTGTTTTGGGGTAGCGGTCAGCGCTAATACCTGCAGCTTCATGGCGCATCAGGTCTGATTTCTGGAGACGCAGACTCTGGTCTTTTTGTTCCAGTTTGGCACGATCCTCCTCAAGCCAGGCTTGGAGACCGCTACGACTATAGACCGTTTCTGGAATTCGTTCGCGATAGAAAGCGCATAGCAACTCATCGTCCACTAATACATCAGGGCGGCGTGACCGATGCTCGAGCGCCTCCACTTCCCGAATCATTTGACGGTTGTGCCAAAAGAAGGCAAATAATTTACCGTAACGACGTTTTGCTTCCGCTTGGGTCTCACGCTCCAAAGCTGGGGTGTCGACCTTACCAAACATCTCCCCTTCGACTAAGGCTTTCTGAATAAACAAGGCATGCGCCTCCCTTGCATCGTGCGGCGCATAAGCCACTCGTCGACCATGGTAGACGGGTAAGCCATACAGTGTGGCTCGCTCAAAGGCTAAGACCTCGCCGCGTTCCTTATCCCAAAAGGGGTCGCTCAATGATTTCACCAAACGATGTTTGGCAACGCGCTCAATCCATTGAGGCTCGATCTTGGCTAAGGTTCTCGCGTATAAGCGAGTGGTCTCTTGAATCTCACCCGCCACAAACCATGCGCCCACTTTTTTACCCAGGCTCGATCCCGGCCAAATGAATAAACGAATACCCCGAGCCCCGAGATAGTCACCGGCTTTATTGCCCCGTTGATCGCTTGCATCTTCGTCGCGCTTGCCAATATAGCCAAGAAGCCCAGTAAGAAGTGCTGTATGGATTTGCTCATAGGTTGCTGGGGTTTGATTCTCTTTCCAACCCTTCTCCGCCAGCAAGACATGTAATTGCCCATGCACATCGCGCCATTCTCGAAGACGCCTAGGCGAAAGAAAGAGGCTGCGGCATTGATTCTCCAGCTGGCGATTACTTTGCTTGTGTTTCAGAGCCTCTTGATACCAGTTCCACAGTTTCACAAACGATAGGAACTCAGAACGCTCATCAGCAAATTGCAAGTGGGCTTGATCGGCGGCACTGGCAAACTCCATCGGTCGCTCACGCGGATCCTGACAGGCCATGGCTGCAGCAATGATGGTGAGTTCTTTGAGTGCCTGCTGCTCACGCGCAGCGAGCAAGATCCGCCCGATACGAGGATCTAAAGGCAGCTCAGCGAGAGCCTTGCCAATCGCGCTGAGTCGAACACGGTGTTGACCCTGCACATCTGGCTCGGCTACGTTCTCAATCGCACCCAGCTCCTCCAAGAGCTGCATGCCATCCACAATCGCCCGGCCCAAGGGTTTATCAATGAATGGAAATTGCGCAATATTGGGTAGGCGCAATGCGGCCATTCGCAAGATCACGGCGGCGAGTGAGCTGCGCAAGATCTCTGGGTCGGTATACGCGGCGCGCGCTTGGTAATCCACTTCACTATAGAGGCGAATGCAGATACCGTCGGCTACCCGGCCACAACGACCCGCGCGTTGGTTCGCTGCAGCCTGAGAGATCGGCTCCACTTGAAGCTGTTCAACCTTATTCCGATAGGAGTAACGCTTGACGCGCGCTAATCCTGAGTCAATCACATACCGAATGTTCGGCACGGTCAAGGAGGTCTCGGCCACATTGGTTGCCAACACAATCCGGCGGCCATTGCCGGTTTGGAATACGCGCTCTTGTTCACTCACTGCTTGCCGTGCGAATAGGCTGAGGATCTCTGGATGGAAACGTTGTTGTAGAAATGGGTCTTTGCGTAAGGCTTCAGCACACTCCCGAATCTCCCGCTCACCCGGCAAAAATACCAGGACATCGCCAGCCCCTGCGGCACCCTCACGCCACACATCGCCAATTGCTTTGCAAACCGCTTCGGGGATCTCAAGAGCCTCCTTTTGACCATCAACTTGCAATGGTGCATAACGTTGCTCCACTGGAAAGAGTCGACCACTCACCTCAATCACCGGAGCAGCTTGACCATGGATTGCAAAGTGGTTGGCAAACCGTTGGGCATCGATCGTCGCTGAGGTGATGATGAGCTTGAGATCGGGTCGCTTGGCGATCAGTTGCTTAAGATACCCAAGTAAGAAATCAATATTGAGACTGCGCTCATGGGCCTCATCAATGATGATGGTGTCGTACTTTTTAAGGAGAGGATCAGCCTGGGTCTCCGCCAACAAAATCCCGTCGGTCATTAATTTGATCGATGCTTGGCTACTGGTGTGATCGGCAAAGCGCACCTGAAAGCCCACGTCCTCACCCAAAGGTGTACCCAGCTCTTGGGCAATTCGTTTGGCGGTACTTGTGGCGGCAATACGACGCGGCTGCGTATGACCGATTAGTCCACCCTGATGGATTTTGCCTCGACCCAAGGCCAGGCATATTTTGGGGAGCTGGGTGGTTTTGCCTGAACCCGTTTCTCCGCACACAATGATCACAGGGCTTGCCAGTAAGGCTTTGGCGATTACCTCGCGCTGCGAGGAGACCGGCAAACTCTCTGGGAAGGTAATGGGTTTACCCCGTAGTGAATGCCAAACGATCGCGCTTGACTCGCTCATAGTCTAGCCCGAAGCATGAGTTGTAGGGATTGGCATCCATGATTTATTTGGTATCTACGCGCTTGCACCCTATAATTTTCGCATTATGTCCGCGCTTCCATCCTCCTCCCATTCTGCTCACTTTCCCTTCGTTGGCTGGCTACGCGAGGTAGCGCCCTATATCCACGCTTTTCGTGAGAAAACCTTTGTTATTGCCTTTGCCGGTGAGCTAGCCCAGGACTTCGATCAACTCGAGAACCTAATTGAGGACATTGCCATGTTGCATGCCATGGGTATGCGCATCGTCCTGGTTCATGGTATTCGTCCCCAAATCGATGAGCAGCTCTCCTTGCGTAAGATCAAGAGCAAGTTTGGTAAGGGCCACATGAGCAGTTATCGGATTACCGATGCTCCCGCTCTTGAGTGTGTCAAAGAGGCGGCTGGTGAACTGCGTCTGGATATTGAAGCTGCGTTTAGTCGCGGTTTACCCAATACCCCCATGGCGGGCTCCCGCATCTCGGTGATCTCGGGCAACTTTATTACGGCAATGCCGATTGGTGTGGTTGATGGGATCGATTACCTACTCACTGGGCTTGTCCGTAAAGTCGACTCCGAATCGATTCGGATGTCCCTCAATAGCGGTAAGTTGGTATTACTCTCACCACTTGGATTCTCACCCACTGGTCAGGCATTTAACTTGTCGTTTGAAGATGTGGCTGCCGCTACTGCTGCAGCCCTCAAAGCCGATAAGCTGATGTTCTTAACTCCATTCCCAGGGTTGCAAGATGAGGAAGGTCATCTGGTTACCGAGCTATCGATTGCCCAACTACAGCACTACCTCCAGCTCTACCCTGATCTACCCAGTAATATGCGCAACTTCTTGAACACGGCTATGCGCGCGGTGCGCTCTGGTGTGAGCCGTGCGCATTTCTTACCCTGCGATCGGGATGGCGTTTTACTCGAAGAATTGTTCACACACGATGGAGTAGGCATGATGCTGGCCGCCTCCGATATTGAGAACCTGCGTGAGGCAACGCAAGATGATGTGGGTGGTATTTTGCAACTCACACTGCCACTCGAAGCAGAGGGCATTTTGGCTGCGCGTGGTCAGGACGTGATCGAGCGCGATATCGCCAGGTTCTCGGTCATCGAGCACGATAAGGTCTTATTTGGTTGCGCCGCCCTCTTTCCGTTTCCGAATGGTGTGGGTGAGCTTGCTTGCCTAGTGGTCGACCCCAACTCCCAGGGTTCGGGTGATGGTGAGCGGCTATTAAAACGCATTGAAGCACGCGCCAAGCAAGAAGGCATTAACAAATTATTTGTTTTGACAACCCGTACGGAGCACTGGTTCCTCAAGCGCGGCTTTGTGCGTGCCACCGTTGACGATCTTCCAGAAGAGCGTAAGCAGATCTACAACTGGGATCGCAAATCCATGGTGCTCACCAAGAAGATTTAATCCCCCGCATTTTGAGGTGCAATACCAACTCGGGTGGAGTGCCTATAATCAATGCAATTAGTTCAATCGAGGTTGATATGGCACGAATGGTTCAATGCATTAAGCTTAATAAAGAAGCTGAGGGCTTAGATTTTGCTCCCCTACCTGGCGATCTTGGTAAAAAGATCTGGAATCAGGTATCTAAAGAGGCTTGGGCTGGATGGCTAAAGCACCAGACCATGCTCATTAATGAGAACCGCCTCAATATGGCCGATCCCCGAGCCCGCCAATACCTTCTCAAGCAGGTCGAGAAGTATTTCTTTGAAGGTGGCGCCGATATGGCTAGTGGCTATGTGCCACCTACGCAGTAGTTGCGCTTAGCTAAATCGAAGAGTTTCTACGGTTTCCTCTTTACCCAAAAGCAATACATCTGCCTTACGTTTGGCAAAGAGTCCCACACTAATTACGCCTGGGATTTGATTAATAGCCTCCTCAAGGGTGATCGGATCTTCAATGGATAAGCCATGGATATCTAAGATCCAAGCCTTGTTATCGGTGAGATACGGTTGACCTTCGGCTTTACCGGATTTGATCAGTCTTAATTGAGCTTGCCCACCAAATAGGGCAAGGGCTTTGGTAACCGCCGTTTGCGCCAGGGGAATAATCTCTACCGGGAGGGGAAAGTGGCCAAGTTGCTGCACGAGTTTAGTCTCATCGCAGATGCAGATAAAGTCTTGAGCCATGCTAGCAATAATCTTCTCGCGGGTTAAAGCGCCGCCACCACCTTTGATCATATGACCCTGCGGATTAATTTCATCAGCACCATCCACATAAATTGGCATGGGGTAGGATTGCTTTGCAATCGCATCAGGTAATTGGTTGGCGTCGACCACATGAAAGCCCAATTTAAGCAAACGCTCAGTGCTTGCTAGTGAACTTGAGATCACTCCCGCAAAATGATCGCGGTACGGTGCAAGTAGATCAATAAACCAGTTAGCGGTTGAGCCAGTCCCGATCCCCAAATACTGACCCTTGGGCATAGCCCCAATGACATAGTCTTTGGCAGCTTGGGCAACGCGTTTTTTGAGGTCGTCTTGATTCATAAACGCAATGATACAGAAGGATATTCGCTATCATATGCCATTACCTTATGGACACATTAGCCCAACTCAAACGCTATACCACCGTGGTTGCTGATACTGGCGACTTTGAGCGCATGCGCGCCTTTGCTCCGCAAGATGCAACCACTAATCCATCGCTCATTCTCAAGGCGGTCTTGCTGCCAGAGTATCAAGCCTTGGTTGCATCGGTGCAGCGTGATCATCCCAACGCCCCCCCTGCCCAATTAATTGATCGGATCTTGGTGGCGTTTGGGGTGGAGATACTGCGCATTGTGCCGGGTCGGGTCTCAACCGAAGTCGATGCACGTCTGTCATTTGATACCGCTGCCACCATTGCGAAGGCCAAAGAGATCATGGCGCTCTACACGGCAATGGGCATCCCCCGCGAGCGGGTTTTAATCAAACTTGCTAGCACCTGGGAGAGCATTATGGCGGCTCGTGAGCTTGAGCAAGAAGGTATTCATTGCAATATGACTCTGCTTTTTTCGGTGGTGCAAGCAGTTGCGTGTGCGGATGCTAAGGCTCGATTAATTTCTCCATTTGTGGGACGCATTAGTGATTGGTACAAGAAGTCGTTAGGCGATCAATGGTCTTCAGAGCAGTATGGGGGAGCCAATGACCCCGGGGTGCAATCGGTACGCAGCATCTATACCTATTACAAACACTTTGAGATTGAAACCGAGATCATGGGGGCGAGTTTTCGCAATACCAGCCAGATCTTGGAGCTTGCGGGTTGCGATCTCCTCACCATCAGCCCTGAACTCTTGGCTGAGTTGCAAGCTAGTACCGAGCCAGTAAGCCCGAAATTGCTGGTTGCCGATGCTAAATCAGCTCATGTGGAGCGATTGAACTTGGATCAAGCAAAGTTTGGGAAGCTCTTAGCAGAGAACGCCATGGCCTTCGAGAAACTCCAAGAAGGTATTCAGGCCTTTTGTGCCGATATTGAGAAACTCGAGGCCTTGCTAGTTCGCTAATCACTTCTTCGTTGATTTAGCTTGTGCGCGTTGGCGGCGCGCCTCATACAGTGTCACACCAGTAGCCACGGAGACGTTCAAGCTCTCGACCGCCCCTTGCATCGGAATATGCACCAATTGATCGCAAGTCTCGCGGGTTAAGCGCCGCATACCCTCACCTTCTGCACCCATGACGATCGCAGTGGGTCCCTTAAGATCAACATCGTAAATCGATTCCTGGGCCTCATCATCAGTACCAATGATCCAAATTCCAAGCTCTTGCATCTCGCGCATGGTTCTTGCAAGATTGGTCACCGTAATAATTGGGATTACCTCGGCAGCGCCACTGGCGACCTTACTCACGGTGGCATTGATGCTGGCCGAGCGATCTTTAGGAACGATCACGCCATGCACTCCTGCACCGTCGGCTGCACGCAGGCAGGCACCTAAGTTATGAGGATCGGTAATGCCATCGAGCACTAAGAGTAAGGGTGGATCACTTTTAGCATCTAAGCTATCTAATAGTTCTGGCAAGGTTCTTGCTACAGAGATGCCCTCTGCCATCGCCACAATCCCCTGATGACGATCATGGCCAGCAAGATTATGTAAGCGCTCGGCATTAGCGGTGTACAAACGCTTCCCCAAGATGGGTTCTGCTTGCTTAATGAAATCCGCCATCCGACGATCGCGTCTAGCAGGATCGTAGTACACCGACTGAATACTCTGGGGATCAACCCGCAAACGCGTCTGCACCGCATGAAATCCCAAGAGCAACTGCTTCATTTGCGTTTACCCTTATGACTCTTGCGACCAGTTCCCTGACCCATCGATGGCTGACGTGCAGTCTTACCCGTTTTTGCCTTTGATTTCTTGCTGGCGGTCGTGGTCTCGCGCTTAGGTGCTTTCTCGGCAGGACGGGTTTTCTTGTGGGCCGCTTTCTTAGAGGGGCGACCTGAGTCATTGGCCAAGACCGCTGATTTAAATCGTGAGCCATCGCGCTCATTGCTGCCATTGGCTTTCACGAGGCTGAACTCAATCTTGCGAGCATCGAGATCCACTCGACTCACTAAGACATGCAAGCGATCACCAATTCGATACCGAATCCCAGTACGCTCCCCCCTTAACTCCTGGCGGGCCTCATCGTATTGGTAATAATCACCGCCTAATTCTGTAACGTGGACCATGCCTTCCACAAATAAACTCTCGAGCTGCACAAAGAGGCCAAAGTTAGCCACCCCGGTAATTGTGCCGGCGTACTCCTGACCCAAATGGTCGCGCATGTAATAGCACTTCAGCCAAGCCTCCACATCGCGTGAGGCCTCATCGGCACGGCGCTCGTTGGCAGAGCAATGCACCCCAAACTGGGCCCAGACGGCGAGCGCTGCACCCTCTTTGGATCCTTTGGCGTTAGCTGCGCGCTTACTCTTTGCCTTGGTATCCTGCTGTGACTGCTTCACCGCAGCGGCATTGGCGCGACCTTGCCCCTTACGAGGCATGGTGAGGTTCATGGGTACATCTTCTGGCAAATGCGGATGATAGGCTTTCTTACTCAAGATTGCTTTGATCGAGCGGTGCACCAGGAGATCGGGGTAGCGCCGGATGGGGCTTGTGAAGTGAGCGTACGCAGGGTATGACAGACCAAAGTGGCCCTCGTTCTCTGGTTGGTAAATGGCTTGTTGCATCGACCTCAGAATCAACATCTGCAAGGTGCTGGCATCGGGCCGGCCCTTAATCTCTTTCATGAGCTTTGAGAAGTCTTTGGGATGAGGCTTCTCGCTTCCGGTTAGATGTAAGCCAGTGGTTCGCAACACCTGCTTGAGAGTCTGCACTTTCTCAACCGAGGGTTCGCCGTGTACTCGAAAGAGACTGAGATGCTCATGCTTTTGTAGAAAATTAGCAGCACAGACGTTCGCGGTCAACATACACTCTTCAATCAAGCGATGGGCGTCATTACGCAATCGGGGCTCAATGCGCAAGATCTTGCCGAGCTCATTACTAATGATCTGGGTCTCAACGGTCTCAAAATCAATTGCGCCTCGCTTCTCACGGGCGGCAAATAGTATTTTGTAGAGTTGGTAGAGGTGATTTAGTTGATCATTAAACTGGGCAAAGCGTACTGCTTCGGGTCCACGAGTATTACTTAATATCTCCCAGACGGTATCGTAGGTGAAGCGTTGCGCAGAGTGCATCACGCCTTGGTAAAACTGATACGCCAGAATCTCACCCTTTTGATCTACCACCGCATCACAAACCATGCACAGGCGGTCGACTTCGGGATTAAGGGAGCAAAGGCCATTCGAGATTTTCTCGGGTAGCATCGGAATCACTCTGCGAGGGAAATACACCGAGGTGGCCCGCAGTAAGGCATCCTTGTCCAAAGGGTGACCGGGCTTCACATAATGGGCAACGTCAGCAATCGCCACAATTAAACGCCAGGCTTTGGTTTGGCCATACTGGACTGGCTCGCAATAGACCGCATCATCGAAGTCTCTGGCATCGGCGCCATCAATCGTAATCAGTGGGATATCGCGTAGATCAACTCGGCCCTTGAGATCCTCCTGCGTGACTTCATTCGGTAATGCTTCAGCTTCTTTTAGGGCAGCAGGTGAGAACGTATGGGGCACACCATACTTACGAACCGCAATCTCGATCTCCATACCGGGGTCATCAATCTCACCCAGGACCTCAACAACCCGGCCAACAGCCTGGCGATAACTATCGGGATAATCAATAATCTCAACACTCACCACCTGGCCCAATTTGGCCATGCCTTGCCCGCGCGGTGGAATGAGGATGTCGTGACCGATACGCTTATCCTCAGGCGCTACAATCAGAACACCGTTCTCATTGAGTAGACGTCCAATGACCAAGCGATTGGCATGCACCAGCACTTCCACAATTTGACCCTCAGGTCGGCCGCGTCGGTCGGTACCCAATACTCGAATCGAGACCCGGTCACCATGCATGACCCGAGCCATCTCACGCTCGGCTAGGAAGATATCCTCACCGCCATCATCGGGCACCACAAAGCCAAAGCCATCGCGGTGACCCTGAACCGTGCCCATGCGGTCGCTATCGCGGGTAATAGGTTGATCCGATTTACGCATGAACGGCTTTCGCAATTATGGTCATTAGAGTGATTTGACCACAATGTGATGACTGCAACCTATAATGCAAATATGCCCAAATGGCGAAATTGGTAGACGCACCAGCTTCAGGTGCTGGCGATCGAAAGGTTGTGGAGGTTCGAGTCCTCTTTTGGGCACCAAAATGCAAGAGGATTAAATACCAATCCTCATTTAATCTTCAAACGGATGCTGCAAGAGGATGGTCTCATCCCGCTCTGGTCCGGTAGAGACCATCGCAATCGGTTTGCCACAGATCTCTTGCACGCGTTTGAGATAGTCTTGAGCGGTCTTGGGTAACTTGTTCCAATCTGTAATCCCAACGGTACTCTCAGTCCAGCCCTTAAAGTCTTCGTAGATGGGTTCACAACGCGCGACCGCTTCAGCACCTCGTGGCAAAACATCCAAGGTCTTGCCATCCAGCTTGTAGCCTACGCACAGACGAATGGTCTCAATGCCATCGAGCACGTCAAGCTTCGTGATGCACAAGCCAGAGAGACCATTAATTTGGATGGAGCGTTTCAATGCAGCGGCATCAAGCCAACCCGTACGCCGTGGTCGTCCGGTCACTGATCCAAACTCTTTACCAACTTCAGCCAAGCGAATACCTACCGGATCTTGCTTATTGGGGTTCTCATGGTCATACAGCTCACTGGGGAATGGTCCTGCGCCCACCCGGGTGCAATAGGCTTTGGTAATTCCTAAGATGTAATGCAATGAACCGGGTCCTACACCAGAGCCAGCAGCCGCATTACCAGCAACGCAATTACTCGAGGTCACAAAGGGATAAGTACCGTGGTCAATATCAAGTAAGGTGCCCTGTGCACCTTCAAAGAGAAGGTTCTGACCCGCTTGCTCAGCCGCATAGAGTGCGCTTGAGACATCCACCACCATGGGTTTAATGCGCTCCGCATAGGACATAGCTTCATCGAGCACACGATCAAAGTCTAGAGGATCCACTTTGTAATACTGAGTTAATGCGAAGTTGTGATAATCCAAGTTCTCGCGCAACTTAGAGGCAAATTGTTCAGGATAAAAGAAGTCTTGTACCCGGAGTGCTCGTCTAGCTACTTTATCTTCATACGCAGGACCAATTCCACGCCCGGTCGTGCCAATCTTATCGCTGCCACGTTTTTTCTCACGCGCATGATCAATCGCAACGTGGTACGGAAGAATGAGCGTGGCTGCTTCGGAGATCTTTAAGCGTCCTTGTACATTAAGACCTGCGCTTTCAAGTTCTCCAATCTCTTTAAATAGAGCCTCCGGTGAGAGCACTACACCATTGCCGATATAGCAAATGACTTGAGGATGCATGATCCCTGAAGGAATCAGGCGTAAGATAGTTTTCTTGCCACCAATAATGAGTGTATGTCCGGCGTTATGTCCACCCTGAAAGCGTACGACGGCTTGTGCGTGATCGGTGAGCCAATCAACCACCTTGCCCTTCCCCTCATCGCCCCACTGCGTGCCAATCACGACAACATTACGACCCCGAGACTTACTCATATCCATTCCACTTCATTTTTTATTGATTTAGCCTAATTGTAGTGATCAAGCCACTAGGCACGTGATTTTAGTTCCCAGCCAGTGCCCTGCTTAACGAGCTCGCGTTGGCACTCAAACTCCTCAGAATGTGCGTCATCCCCTTTGTGAACCTGGATCACCACCTCACCCTCGGCGCGTAACTCTGCAATGCGATGGTTTAAAGCAGGGTCGTCCGACCATGGCGCCAGAATAGCCTGGCGCTTGATGGAAATCGTCGATAGGTCGGCCAGCGTGAGCAGGTCAAGAGAGAACCCCGTAGCCGGACGTGAGCGACCAAAGGCTTGACCCACATGGTCATAGCGACCACCTCGCGCAATCGGCTGAGGTAAACCATCGACATAGGCCGCAAACATCACGCCGCTGTGGTACTGATAGCCACGCAAGTCCGCCAGATCAAGTGAGAGCTCGAGTTGATCGGATAAGCGACTGATCGCCTCAATCAAACGCTCAAGGTCTTTGAGAGACCGCTCAATCATCGGCTGATTGGGCAATGCCAGGGGGCCAGAACGGGCATTGGCCAAGACCTCGGCACATGCTCCATTGAGTTGCAGTAATGCCAATAAAGGCTTGCTAATCGAGGGCGCAAACTGGCTCACCCATTGAGCGAGACTCGGCCGGTCTTTCGTTTGTAATAAGGTGTAGAGGGTCTCGGTATCAGCATGACTCAATACTAAATCCCCCAAGATTCCTTTGAGAACGCCGGCATGCGAGAGATCCAAATAGATATTGCCAATGCCAGCTTGGCTAAGTGTTTTCAGAAGGAGTTGGATCGCCTCGTGATCAGCTTCCCATCCGGAATGCCCATAAATCTCGGCACCCAATTGCAACTCTTCACGCGAGGTCGAGCCTGGCGGTGTGCGCACGCGCGCCACTGACCCCGCGTAGCACAAACGGGTTACGCCTTCACGATTGAGAAGGTGTGCATCAATGCGCGCCACTTGAGGTGTGATGTCGGCACGCAAGCCTAAGGTGCGGCCAGAAAGCTGATCAACTAGCTTGAAGGTCTGCAAATTAAGATCAGATCCCGTCCCAGTTAAGAGCGAATCCAAGAACTCCAATAACGGCGGACTAACGAGCTCATAGCCATAGGATTGATACAGATCGAGCGAGCGGCGCCGCAACTCCTCGATCTTACGAGCCCGGGCTGGCAATACATCAGCAATATCCTCGGGCAATAACCAACGGTTCATGGTGAACTCGATTAGTTCTTCTTCTGCATGAACCGGAAGAAGTCGTTACTCGGCTCGATCACCATCACGTCTTTCTTATCCTTGAACGAATTGCGATACGCCTCAAGGCTGCGATAGAACTGAGCAAACTGCGGGTCACGGTTAAATGCATCTGCGTATAAAGCGGTGGCACGTGCATCGCCTGCTCCCTTAATGCGCTGGGCATCACGATAGGCCTCTGCCAAGATCACATCGCGCTGACGCTCCGCACTCGCCCGAATCTTATCGGACTCTGCCGCACCAGTGGATCGCAACTCATTCGCAACGCGCTTACGCTCGGCTTCCATCCGGCGATAAACCGAATCGCTAATCTCGGCTAGGAGGTCAATCCGCTTGAGACGAACGTCGACGATCTCAATACCAATGGCTTTGGCATCGTCCTCCACTTTTTTCTGAATGCCCTGCATCACCTGATCACGCTGCTCAGAAATAATCTCGCGAATGGTGCGTTTAGTGAACTCTTCGTTCAATGCCGACCGAATGAGCTGATTCATACGATCCGTTGCTAAACGCTCATCGCCACGGAAGCTCACGAAGAACTTAAGCGGGTCGATAATGCGCCATTTCACATACGAATCCACCAAGAGGTTTTTCTTCTCAGCAGTAATGAAGCGCTCAGCATCGGGATTATCAATCGTCATGATGCGACGATCAAAAAAGATGACGTTTTGGAATGGCGCAGGAAGTTTGAACTGCAGACCTGGCTCTTCAATTACTCGTACGATCTGACCGAAGGCAAACACCACCGCAAACTTGCGTTGATCCACTACAAAGATGCAAGAACTAATCAAATAAAACGCAACGATTAGACCCAGAATAAGACCAAGGAGACGATTAGGCATGATAACTTTTTCCTCGATTCTTAACGTTCACGACTACGCAAGCCTTCACGACGCTCAGGAGCGCGCTCTGCGGGCGAAGGAGTTGCGTTGGGGACAGGAGCGGAGATGGCATTCGGTGATACGACGCCAGGCAGCGTGGCGCCCTGCACTTGGGCAGCTTGCTGTGCCTCGGTGGTTACCTGATTAATGATTTTGTCGAGCGGTAGATACAACAAGCTATTGCTCTTGGTGGTATCCACCAAGACCTTCGAGACGTTGTTATAGATTTCCTTCATGGTGTCGATGTACATCCGATCGCGGGTCACCTGTGGGGCCTTCGCGTACTCACTGTAAATTTGTTTAAAGCGCAAGGCATCACCTTCAGCCATCGCCGAGACTCTGGCTCGATAACCCTCAGCCTCTTGAATCAGACGAGCTGCAGTACCTTTGGCGCGCGGCAGGATGTCATTCGCATACGCCTCACCCTCGCTCTTGAGACGCTCTCGGTCTTGGCTGGCTTTCACAGCATCATCAAACGCGGCCTGAACTTGCTCAGGCGGTTGTACGTTTTGCACGGTTACGCTGGTCACAAAGATACCGGTTTTGTAACTATCCAAAATAGTTTGGATAGCCAGCGCCAGATCAATCGCAATCTTCTCACGACCTTCATACAGAACCGTATCCATCTTGCTGCGTCCCACAATCTCACGCACCGCGGTCTCAGCGGCTTGAATCACAGCCATGTCTGGATCGCGATTATTAAAGAGGTACTCCATCGGGTCTTTTAAGCGATACTGAACTGCAAAACGCACATCAATGATGTTTTCGTCTTCGGTCAACATCGAGGAGTCTTTTTGATTGGTGCCCTTAATCATGACCGAGCGACCGATCTCAACCGAACGAACGGCCGATAAGTTCACGGTCTCGGTTGATTGAATTGGCCAAGGCATCCGCCAGTTAATACCGGGGCGCGCGGTGTAATCGTACTTACCAAAGGTGAGAACAACACCCGCTTGACCTTCCTGAATCATGAAGAAGCCACTAAAGAGCCATACTAGGGTCACAATCACCAAGGCGCCCAAACTAGCCGTCTTAGGATTAAAGCCTTCAACATTAAATTGCGGTGGCTTACGACCACCACCACTTGGGGGCTGACCACCGCCCGATGGGCGCTTCTTACCGCCAAAGAGATTATTCAACTTGTCATTAAAGTCACGCCAGAGATCATCTAAATCGGGTGGCCCACTATTTGGACGGCGATTACCTTGAGGCTGCCCGATTGGATCATTGGGCTGAGCCTGATCACCACCTTCTTTGGGGTCTTTATCCCCTTTGGGTGCTTGGTAATTATTTCCCCAGCCAGGATCATTGACGGAGAAAAACCCTTTAAAGTAGTCACCTACTTTATGGAGTGTTTGGCGAATAGTTTCGGGTCGAATGGAAATCAAAATCAGCGGTTTCTGGTCTATCGGTTAAGGGTTGGAGCAGATCGCCATGCGCCTTGCGATGTTGGACGTCAGCGTGCTCAACCTTTAGTTTATCAGTCCTGTGCGCAAACTCGCATAGACACTCACGCAGGAGGTCTAAACCCATACCGGCTTGAGCGGATATAAAGACCCTATAGGGCACTCCATGGATATCACGCTCAATCTGGGGACCCTTCGTAAAGGTCTGTGGCATCAAATCAATTTTGTTCATGACCTCTAAGCGGGGAATACCATCCGCCCCAATTTCCTTGAGAACTGCCTCGACTTGGGCCTGCTGTTCCTTCGCAACGGGGCTGCAGGCGTCGATCACATGCAAGATCAAATCCGCATGCACTGTTTCGTCGAGCGTGGCCCGAAAGGCTTCCACCAATTGATGGGGTAACTCACGAATAAATCCCACAGTATCAGAAAGGACAATTTGTCGCCCCTCTTCCAAGTGAACCCGTCGAGAGGTGGTATCCAAGGTTGCAAAGAGTTGGTCAGCAGCATAGGTACCGGCTTTCGTGAGCGCATTAAATAAAGTGGACTTACCGGCATTGGTATACCCCACTAGTGACACCGAGAACACCTCATTGCGAGCGCGTGCCCGCCGTTGAGTGCGCTGCTGACGTTGCAACTTTGCAAGCTCGGCTTCTAAGCGTTTTGCTTTAGTGGCGAGCATGCGGCGATCCAACTCCATCTGGGTCTCACCCGGGCCACCACGCAGACCAATACCACCCTTTTGACGTTCCAAGTGACTCCAAGCGCGCACTAGCCTTGACATGCGATAGCGCACATTGGCCAACTCCACCTGAGTCTTACCCAAATGACTCTTCGCACGCTGTGCAAAGATGTCCAGAATCAACCCCGTGCGATCGATCACATGTTTACCGAGATGCCGCTCAAGATTACGTTGCTGGGTTGGGGAAATCGCGTGATTGACGATCGCGAGTTCAGCATCGTGCTCTTTCATGGCCCGCAGCAATTCATTGGCCTTACCGGAACGGATGAATAAGGATGGATCCACACTGCCGCGGCGACCAATCACCGAGGCACTTGGAATGGAGCCCGCACTCTCTGCCAAGAGTGCAAGCTCAGCCATGCTTTCTGGGAAATCGTCTTTGCCGGTATCAATCCCAACCAATACCGCGCGGACCTCCTCGACTCCGGTGTTATGCAGCTGGAGCGTCCTCATCGTCTGCCCTAAAGCTCACAGCTCGGGCGGGTACCACGGTCGATATCGCATGCTTGTAGACCATTTGCGTGACAGTATTGCGCAACAGAATCACGTATTGATCAAATGACTCAACGTTACCTTGCAACTTAATTCCGTTTACCAAGTAGATGGATACCGGAATATGCTCTTTACGCAAGGCATTGAGAAAAGGGTCCTGCAGCAACTGGACTTGTTTGGTATTCATACTGCTCCTTAATCGTTATTTAAGTTAGGGAGTCTTGCTTTTGTATACAACACTGATGTTTTCTATAAGGATATTAACCCTAATTAATGGATTTCTGTATTTGTGTGACAAATCCTACTTACGGCGTGGTTTTTCATCCTTGACATAAGGGTTTGCCGCAGTACGGAACTCAATTCGCAAGGGGGTGCCGCGCAGCTCAAAGATCTCCCGAAAGCGCCCTTCGAGATAGCGTTTGTAGCTATCGGTAATCCCATGCAGTGCACTCCCATGAATAATCACGATTGGGGGGTTCATACCACCCTGATGGGCATAGCGAAGTTTGGGTCGACCCTTGGCCACCCGCTTGGGCTGCTGGTGTGCCACTGCATCGATCATGGCGCGGGTCAGTTTAGGGGTGGAGAGTTTCGCCATCGCAGCTTGGTAGGCCTTATCCACATCCTTAAACAGCTCTTTGATCCCAAATCCTTTTTTAGCTGAGATGGGATGCACATTGGCAAAGTCTAGAAAGCGAAGCTTTTGGGCAATCTCAACCCGTGCACGTTCTTTCACATAGGCATCAATGCCATCCCATTTATTCACAGCTACTACTAATGCGCGCCCTGCTTCCACAATATAGCCAGCAATGTGTGCGTCTTGCTCCGAGATATCCTGTTGGGCATCGAGCATCAAGATCACCACATTGGCATCGTTAATTGCTTGCAGAGTCTTAACCACCGAGAACTTTTCGATGGCTTCAAACACCTTGCCACGCCGGCGCAGCCCCGCGGTGTCAATTAAGACATAGGATTTGCCATTACGCTCAAACTCGACTTCAATGGCATCGCGCGTGGTGCCGGGAAGATCAAAAGCAATCACTCGATCTTCGCCAAGCAAAGTATTAATGAAGGTGGACTTGCCGACATTGGGTCGACCGACCACCGCAATCTTCATGGGTCGCGTGCCATCGGCAACGGCAGCATCATCGGGCTCAGGTTCGGGGATCTGAAGCTGATCAAGAGCCTCTTCAATTAAAGCCCGCACTCCATCGCCGTGCGCAGAGGAAATGGGCTCGGGTTGACCGAGACCCAGTTCATGAAAATCTGCGGTGACCACGCTAGCTGACATACCTTCGGTCTTATTCACTGCCAAGATCACCGGGCGTCCGGTCTTGCGCAAGAAATCCGCAATCACGCGATCCTGCGGTGCAAGTCCGAGTCGACCATCGACCAAAAAGATCACGAGGTCCGATTCAGCGACCGCTTGCTTGGTTTGCTTGGCCATCTGGGCCATGATGCCGGTCTTGGCAACGGGCTCAAAGCCGCCCGTATCAATGCAAATAAATTCACGATCCCCCACTCGACCGTTGCCATAGTGGCGATCGCGCGTGAGTCCAGGAAAATCCGCCACCAAGGCATCACGGGATTTGGTTAAGCGATTGAATAAGGTGGATTTGCCGACATTGGGTCGGCCCACGATGGCAATAACGGGTTTCATGAGTAATGGGTCTTAACGCGGGCGATACGCCGCAATCTTGCCACCTTGAGAAGCAATGATGATCACGCCCCCGGCTGCAATCGGTGCTGCTGTGACCGGTGAGCTGTCGTGACGAATACGCGAGACCATCTGACCACTATTTTGATTCAGAAGATGCACATAGCCTTGTTTATCACCCATCATCACCACGCGTCCAATCGCAAGTGGCTCACCAACATCACGCCAGGTTAACTGGGTGTTCTCCCAAACTTGCACACCATCGCTTGCACGGTAGGCATACACATGGGATTTTTCATTGGCAGCAAACACAAACTCGGTACTTTGGGTGGTACCGGTATAGCTTGAGAAGTCCTTCGACCACACTAAATTACCGCTACGCAGTTCAGCGCAGCCGATCTTGCCCTGATACGAGACCACGCAAAGACGCCCCTCTTCTAAGCTGGGTCGACTGGTGACATCATTTAAGCGCTCAATCTCAGAGAAACCCTTGGGGAAGGAGACGGCCGATTCCCAGATGAGACCACCGTTGGAGAGCGCAAGCGCTCCAAAGCGACCACCCCCAAATCCAGTCACCACCGCATCATTACCCACCAGGAGCATTCCGTAGCCGACACGCAACGACAAAGGAGTCTGTTGTCGCTGATAGATCCAACGCCGCTTACCCGTCGCTGCGTCCAAACCAATGAAACGATGATCTAAGGTGCGGATTACGACCACCCCCGCCCCCACAATCGGATCGGAGAGCACCTCGCTACCAATCGGGGTCTTCCAAATATTTTTGCCCGACTCATCGTAACCGTAGGCATTGCCTTCCGCGCTCACCACAACCGTGGTCTTACCATCCGATCCTGGACCAATCGAGAGTTTCTCAGGAACACTAACTTCCCACACCACGCGTCCATTCTGAATATTTAATTTACTAAGGGTGCCACGCGCAGATGCCGCAAATACATGATCGCCAGCAACTACGGGGCGGAAGTTCGCGGGTATCGAACTGCCTACATTGGTTGACCAAACCTCAGCAAGCTCGACTTGATTTCTAACATTGACGAGCTCAGCGGGTTTGCGAACTTTAGACGAGCCAGAACAAGCAATCAATGCAAGTGAAAGTGATGCAATGAGTCCCCAGCGCAAAACTTGCACTACATACCCCCTACGGCATCAATCTTCACTTTCAACAAACCACGTGCGTCCTCTGGAAAGGCTTTATCACTTTGCATCGCCTTCATCGCCTTGAGGTACTCGGTGCGGGCCTCCGGAATCTTCTTTTGCACCAAATACCAATCGCCACGGCGCTCAATCCATAAAGGCTCAAATCCTTTGACGGCTTTTTCTTTAAGGAGTTGATCGGCCTCTTTCAGGCTGGCTTCCGTTCCTTGATCAATCAGAAGTCCTAAAAGACGCAATTGCGCCAGCGCCCGAAACGAATCATCACTGGCTTTATTGGCGGTCCACTTCAAATACGCTTGTGCTTTTGCAGCATCATTGCTGTCCATCGCAATCTTGGCAGCCACGAGGTTGCCCATTGCGGCATAGGTGGTACCGCCGTATTTCTTTTGCAGATCATCGGCGGCGAGATAGGTTTTGTCCTTCTCGTTCTTCGTGACTGCATTAATCAGGGTCTCGTACAACTTACCCGCGTCGGCAGCTTGGCTGCGCTGATACCAGCCCCAAAGATTGAAAGCGGCATAGGCGAGCAATGCCACGGTAATGACACCGATGATGAAATTGCCATAGCGGGCCCAAAACGATTTAAGGTTCGCTAGGTTCTCTTGTTCTTCGAGGTCAAGTGCCATTCCAATACTGCTTTCTTCAATTGTTCAAACGCTTATTTTATGCTTTATGGCTAGGAATCCACTAAAGCATCCACCACGGCCACCAATAAGCCAGAGAGTGGCACGGCATGTTGCGCACCGGTGCCACGCAGATTCTTTAATTGCGCTTCATCACGAGCGAGTTCATCGGGGCCAATAATCAGAGCCAATTGCGCACCGCTGGCATCCGCTTTCTTCATTTGAGATTTAAAGCTTGCACTCTGCCCATCGGGTGGGCAATGCAAAATCACATCGACTCCAGCGCTTCGCAGCGCCTCTGCCGCAATCATTGCCTGTACTAGAGTATCGCCGCCTTGATGCAAGACATACACATCGCATACGGGTTCACTAGCGGGAGTACTTTCCGAGATCGCCATCAGATCGAGTACGCGCTCCATGCCCATCGCCCAACCGCAGGCTGGGGCACTTTTACCACCCATCCGCTCCATCAAGGGGTCGTAGCGACCACCGCCGGCGATCGTACCCTGGGCACCCAATGCCTCAGTGGTCCACTCAAACACGGTCAGGTTGTAATAGTCTAAGCCACGCACCAGACGTGGATTGATCTTAAATGGGATGTTGTTGGCCTTTAGAAGCGTTTGTACTGCTTCAAAGTGAGCTAATGACTCTGAACCCAAAAACTCCAAGAGTTTGGGGGCGCCCTCAATGAGAGCCTGCATTGCTGGATTCTTCGAATCCAAGATCCGCAGTGGATTGGTTTGCAAACGCCGCTGCGAGTCCTCATCCAATTGTGCGTGGTGTTGCGTAAAGTAATCGACGAGTGCTTGGCGATGCGCAGCGCGCTCTGGTGCCTCACCTAGAGAATTGAGCTCCAAACGCACGCCTTGCAAACCCAGTTCATCCCACAGGCGTTGGCCCATCAAGATGATCTCGGCATCGATGTCTGGGCCTGCAAATCCCAGTGCCTCAATCCCAAATTGATGAAACTGGCGATAGCGTCCACGCTGTGGGCGCTCATGCCGAAACATGGGTCCCGTGTACCAAAGCCGTTTGGGGCCGTCATAAATTAAATTGTGTTCAATCGTGGCGCGCACGACCGCTGCCGTTCCCTCGGGGCGCAATGTGAGTTGTTCACCATTGAGTCGATCTTCAAAGGAGTACATCTCCTTCTCGACAATATCAGTCACCTCACCGATACCGCGCTGGAACAGTGCGGTGGCTTCCACAATGGGTGTCCGAATCTGTTCATAGCCGTAGGCTCGAGTCAGATCCGCTAAGGTGCGCTCGAGATAAGACCAAGCTGCTGCATCCTTAGGCAGCAGATCGTTCATGCCGCGGATGGCATTAATTTTTTGCATGGTAATTGGCTTTAACGTACTCGTCGACGATTAGTTGAAATTCTTCGGCGATGCCCTCACCGCGTAGGGTCTTGACCTTCACACCATCGACAAAGACCGGTGCTGCGGGGCTCTCACCAGTGCCTGGTAGAGAGATACCGATATTGGCATGCTTACTCTCGCCTGGGCCATTGACGATACAACCCATCACTGCCACGTTCATATTCTCCACGCCTGGATGGGTTTTCTTCCATACTGGCATTTGTTGACGCAGATACGATTGAATCTTGGCAGCCAGTTCTTGGAAGGTGGTGCTCGTAGTGCGACCGCATCCAGGACAAGCAATTACCATCGGCGTGAAATTGCGCAATCCCATGGTTTGCAAGATCTCTTGCCCGACAATCACCTCATTCTCACGCGGCGCACCAGGATCAGGTGTTAAGGAGATACGAATGGTGTCACCAATTCCTTCTTGTAAGAGCACTGCAAGTGCAGCAGTTGATGCCACGATGCCTTTGCTACCCATGCCTGCTTCCGTGAGTCCGAGATGCAGAGAGTAATCACAACGTCTGGCGAGATCGCGATAGACCGCAATTAAATCTTGCACACCGCTCACTTTGCACGAGAGCGTAATCTGATTAGGGTTCATGCCGAGCTCAACCGCTTTACTCGCTGATTGCAAAGCCGACTGAATCAAGGCTTCAATCATCACCTCTTGAGAGGTTTTGGGAGTGGCCAGCTTGGCGTTCTCATCCATGATCTGCGCTAGCAGATCTTGATCGAGACTGCCCCAGTTCACCCCAATCCGAATTGGCTTGTCGTAATGGCAAGCTGCCTCGATCATTTGCGCGAATTGCGGGTCCCGCTTAGCGCCCTTACCCACATTACCGGGATTAATACGGTACTTCGATAAGGTCTTGGCGCAATCGGGATAATCTTTGAGTAAGGCGTGGCCGTTGTAATGAAAGTCACCGATCAGTGGCACCTTCACATCCATCTTATCGAGTTGCTCGCGAATATAGGGCACTTGTGCTGCGGCTTCAGGGGTGTTCACGGTAATACGCACCAGTTCCGATCCGGCACGCGCCAACTCCTTTACCTGAATCGCGGTTGCAATCGCATCCTCGGTATCGGTATTGGTCATCGATTGCACCCGCACCGGGGCATCTCCACCAACTGTGACGCGGTTATCGCCCCACGCCACCACCGACTGGCGCGATAGGCGGCGCGGTAATGGTCCGAGGGGTAATGGTGGCAAACAGCCTGGCTCGATCTTATTCATCATGGCATCCAATTGCGTTCATTATCGTCCCTGAAACTGAATCACCTGCTCATTGAGTGCTTGCATGCGCTCCGCGCGGCGGGTTCGATCAATCACATCGCCTGCCAACTGGCCGCAGGCAGCCGCAATATCGTCACCGCGGGTCTTACGCACGGTGGTTACTAAATCAGCGTCTTGCAAAATTTGGGCAAACTGTTTGACGCGCTCTGCGGGTGAACGCTTGAGGCCCGAGGCTGGAAATGGGTTAAAGGGAATGAGATTTAATTTGCAACGCAAGCCCTTTAAGAGTTTGATTAGCTCTTTGGCATGCTGGTCTTGGTCATTGACGCCATCGAGCATGCAGTACTCAAAGGTAATAAAGTCGCGCGGTGCAAATGGTAAGTAGCGATCGCACGCGGCAATCAGTTCTTTTAAGGGGTATTTTTGATTCAGTGGCACGAGCTCATCGCGCAGAGCGTCGTTCGGTGCGTGCAAGGATACAGCGAGAGCCACTGGGCAATCCTGGGCCAAGCGATCCATCATGGGCACCACACCCGAGGTTGAGACAGTCACGCGACGGCGCGAGAGTCCATAGGCGTGATCGTCGAGCATCAAACGCAATGCCACGAGCACCGCATCGTAGTTGAGCAAAGGCTCGCCCATGCCCATCATCACCACATTCGTAATCACACGACCCTGTGCTTGCTCCGCACAATCCTCATCCAGCCTGCGAATCGCAAGCGGATCCTCGCGCAAATGATGCTCGGCAAACCAGAGTTGTCCAATAATCTCGGCCGGGGTCAGATTACGAGCAAAGCCTTGGTGACCAGTGGAACAAAATCGGCAATTGACTGCACAACCCGCTTGGGAGGAGATACACAATGTGCCGCGATCATCCTCTGGGATGTACACCATCTCAACGGCATTACCTGCCCCAACATCCAATAACCACTTGCGGGTACCGTCACCGGCCTTCATATCCTGGATGACTGGCAGGCTAATGACTTCTGCTTCTTCTGCGAGTTGATGACGAAAGGATTTAGCCAGATCGGTCATCAGCGCCACGTCAGAGACGCCACGCTGATGAACCCACTGCAAAAGTTGCTTGGCCCGAAAGGGCTTCTCATTTAGTCCCGCAACGTACTCTGCCATCTTGGCAGCATCAAAATTGAGTAAGTTCGTGCGGCTTGAATTCAATGGTGAATTAACGTGCGTAGATGTTCATGCCGGGGAAGAAAAAGGCGACTTCCACTGCAGCGGTCTCTGGTGCATCGGAACCATGCACGGCATTAGCATCAATGCTATCTGCAAAGTCAGCGCGGATCGTGCCCTTGTCGGCTTTCTTGGGATCGGTCGCACCCATCAGCTCACGATTTTTGGCAATCGCGTTCTCACCTTCAAGTACCTGAATCATCACCGGACCTGAGATCATGAAGCTCACGAGGTCTTTGAAGAAAGGACGCTCTTTATGCACGGCATAGAACTGCTCAGCTTCATTTTTTGAGAGGTGCGCCATTTTGGCGGCGACGATCTTCAAACCAGCCTGCTCAAAACGAGCATAGATTTGGCCAATCACGTTCTTCGCGACTGCGTCAGGTTTGATGATGGATAAGGTGCGCTGAATTGCCATGCAAAAACTCCAGTGAGGTTGTATGAAACGGTTTTTCGGTTTTATTGAATCATTTGTCAGCAATACTCGGTATTGCGATGCGAAATTATACGTTGTTTTTAGGGTTTTATCCCCGATTCCGACCCCTAAGCCATTGAATTTCTTAGGTATATCACCAAAAGACCCTAATGCCAGCGACCTTCCTGTCACAAAGGTCTTGATTTTTATATGTTTTGTCTATACTTGGTGACTATCAAGTCCATGTTGGACTTACTTTAAGGAGCTACTCAATGAGTGATCTGAATTCGTATGGTTTTGGTCGTGGTGCTGCAGTTGCAACTGCCCAATCCCGTAACCGTGTCCTAAGAAACACCTACGCCCTCTTGGCACTCTCCATGGTGCCTACCGTGATTGGTGCGTGGCTGGGTGTGGCCATGGGCTTTACCTTCTTTGAAGGTAGTCCATTTATGGGCGCAATTTTGTTCTTGGCCGTTGCCTTTGGTTTCTTCTGGGCAATTGAGAAGAACAAAGATACCGGTATGGGCGTCGTGCTCTTGCTGGCGTTTACCTTCTTTATGGGCGTGATGCTCTCTCGCTTGATCGGCATGACCCTAGGTAGCTACAGCAATGGCGCTGCTCTTATCATGGGTGCCTTTGGTGGCACAGCTGCAATCTTCACCGTGATGGCGTCGATTGCCACGGTCTCCAAGAAAGACTTCTCGGGCATGGGCAAGTTCCTGTTCGTAGGTGTCATTCTGTTGATCTTGGCTTCCTTGGCCAACATCTGGTTGCAGATCCCTGCCCTGATGCTCACCTTGATGGTTGTAGCAATTGCCATCTTCTCCGCGTTCATCTTAGTGGATGTGCAGCGCGTGGTTAATGGTGGTGAGACCAACTACATCATTGCAACCTTGGGCATCTACCTAAGCATCTACAACATTTTCTCCAACCTCTTGGCTCTTCTAGGCATCTTTGGTGGAGACCGCGACTAATAGCAACATCTTCATGCGGTAACTTAGGGCGCTGCGGCGCCCTTTTTATTTCTTGCTCTTCAAATAATCCAATACCCAAGTAGGATCACTATCACTTGGGAAGATTGGGTAATGTACTGCCTCAATATGCCCATCATTGGTAATCAGGGTCACGCGTTTGAGTAAGGTCATCCCTGCCGCTACAAAGGTTGGCAAGTTGAGCGCCTGCTGGAACTGATACTGCTCATCACTGAGCACCTGAAATGGCAAATGCAAACGGGTAGCCATCTCGCGTTGGTAATCCGTACTCTGCACACTGAGGCCATACACATTGGTATTTAAGGCTTGGAGTTCTTGATAGTGATCACGATAAGCACAGCTTTGGGGTGTGCAGCCACGCGCGCCTGGGATTTGATCCCACCCTTCGGGCAATGACACATTAGGCTGCCCGGTCATGGGGTAGCAATAAATGACTGTGCGCCCGGGTAGTTGTGAGAGGTTCACCATCGATCCATCGGTTGCTAATAAAGCAACATTCGGCAAAGCCATGCCGACCAAATGATTGCACGCCCCATCGTCTTTGGGAACGGGTAAATCAGTCGGTAGCTGGTTGAGGTTGGTCATGGGGAATCTAATCGATGAACCCTATCAGAATACCTAACTTTTATCCCAGTCGATCAAACACCGCAATCGATTCAATGTGCGAGGTGTGAGGGAACATATTGATGATCCCTGCTTTACTCAGGGTGTAATTGAGTTCGTGCGTCAGAATCGCTGCATCACGTGCCAGTGTTTTGGGATTGCATGACACATAGACAATGCGTTTCGGTAGCGCTGTTGTTGGCAGATCTTGCATCGCCTTACAAATCTCCATAGCGCCCTCACGCGGTGGGTCAATCAGCCATTTATCGGCCCTGCCCCAGACATTGAGATCAGAGGCCGTGATCTCAAAGAGATTGCTCTGACTAAATTGGGTTTTGTGATCGAGTTGGTTATGCCGAGCATTTTGCAAGGCACGCTGAGTTAGGGTCTTACTACCCTCAATGCCAAGCACTTCCTTGGCTAGGGTTGCAATGGGCAGTGTGAAGTTATCAATGCCACAAAAGAGATCAATCACACGATCACTCGCCTGGATATCCAGTAATGCAATGGCTTTACTGATGAGCACTTGATTAACTGCATGATTAACTTGGGTGAAGTCTGTCGGCAGAAACGGCAAGGTGACCCCGAACTCTGGCAAGGTATAGCTCAGGGACTGCTCAGTGGGATAAAACGGTTTGGCGCTCTCAGGCCCTTGGGGCTGTAACCAAATACCAACTTGATGATGTTTGGCAAATGATTCCAGATTCTTGAGATCGGTGGGTGTCAGCGGTAGTAAATGCCGAATCACTAAGGCAATTTGAGTGACGCCCGGTTGGTTTGTGTCTTCTCCAACAGCAAACTCGATTTGCGGAACGCGATCCCGGATACTAAGTGAGCCCACCAGTTCCCGCATCGGTACCAAGAGATCGGAGATTCGCTTGGGGATGACTTCGCAGGTCAGCATATCCGCCACATAACTACTGTTGTGCTCATGAAAACCCACCAAGATCGTGCCCTTCTTAATCGAGCGATCGATCACACTCAAGCGTCCACGGTGGCGATAGTGCCAAGCGGGTCCTGCAATTGGTCGTAGGATCTCCTGGGGCTTAATCCGTCCGATATGCCACAGATCATCCTCTAAAACTCGCTGCTTCATTGCAATCTGAGCCGCAAAATCCAGATGCTGCATGCTGCACCCTCCGCAGGTCCCAAAATAGGTGCAGCGAGGTGTGGTGCGATAGACCGCCGGTTTAATCAGCTCATGAAGTTTGGCTTTGGCAAAACGCGCTTTCTCCCGCGTGATGGTGTAAGTCACTTGCTCGGTAGGCAATGCTCCCCGTATAAAAAGTACTTTGCCACCCTCTTCATTCGATTGCCGTGCGACGCCTTGTGCATCGAGATCCAAAGAGTCAATCGTAACGATCGGAGATGCTTTTGGCATCGGTGCTTCCGTACTCATTCTGAACGAGATGGATGCTAGTAACTAAAGCCGGCTAAGTACTCAGCCCAAGGGGCTTTACCTTGCTTGGCATCCTGCTCGAGTTGCTGCTTCACGTAGATGATTTCTTCATCGTACTCATCGGCAGTAAAGCCGCCACGCATTTGTTGAAAGCGGCAGTAGACCAAATAGGTATTGACCACATCGGTCTCACAATACTGTCGGATTTGCTCGATCTCTCCGCGTTGATACGCAGGCCACACTTGCGAGCCATCCATGCCCAGTTTTCCGGGAAAGCCGCACAGCTTCGCTAGCGCATCGAGCGGTGCATTAGCGCGCGCATTGTGTTTGGCCAAAACATCCATCAGATCAATGTGGCGCATGTGATAGCGGTTAATGTAGTTATTCCACTTAAAGTCTTTACTATCGCTGTCCATGCTCTCACCCATCTCCCAGTAGCGCGGCGCGGCCACTTGATTTAACAGCGCCCGATAATGCAAGACCGGTAGATCAAAGCCGCTACCATTCCACGACACCAACTGAGGGGTGTATTTTTCAATGAGTTCATAGAAGGCTTGCACAAGGGTTTTCTCATCATCGGCTGCGGTTCCGAGACTACCAACCTTAAATTGCGGTAAGCCCTCTTTGGTGGTTCTGCGAATCACGCACGAGATCGCAATGATCTTTTGCAAATAGAGGGGTAAGAACTCGTGGCCGGTTTGGGCAGCACGTTCATCCATCGCAGCCTTTGCGACCTCAGCATCGCTCATCGAATCTGGATAAGAATTAAGTAACCGTAGACCCGCTACATCCGGAACGGTCTCAATATCAAAAACCAGTACGCTGGGGATCGATTTAGCCAAACGGGTGATTACAGTTATTGCAAATACTGCATCGGGTTAACGGGTTTGCCGTTCATGCGCACCTCAAAGTGCAACTTCACCATATTGGCATCGGAGTCGCCCATCTCAGCAATCCGTTGGCCCTTGCGCACGTTCTCACCCTCTTTCACTAAGAGTGTACGGTTATGGGCATAGGCCGTGAGATAGGTGTTGTCATGCTTGACGATCACCAGATTGCCATAGCCTCGCAGACTGTTGCCGGCATAAACCACTTTGCCATCGGCTGCCGCTTGAATGGGCTCGCCCATCTTGCCGGCAATATCGATGCCTTTGTTCTTGGCCTCATTGAACTCTTCAACTACTTTACCCTTCGCGGGCCATGAGAGCTTAATCGGCGGATCGATGGCATTGGCTTTGGGCTCAGCAACCGCCACTTCTTTCTCTTCCACCTTCTTAACGGCAACTTTACTATCAGCCGGCGCTTTACTATCAGCGGGTTTGATCGGCTCAATCGGCTTGGTTGTTACCCGAGCCATACTTGGCGGTGGCTTCACCCGCAAGACCTGATCAACCTCAATCAAATTAGGATCGGTGATGTTGTTCCATGCTGCAATGTCCCGATAGGACTGTCCGTTATCGAGCGCAATCCGAATCAAGGTATCCCCGCGCTTAACCCGATAGAACCCAGGCGGCACTGGCTCTTGAGCAGGTATGCTGGCTACCGGCGCACTGCGATCTGTAATGGTGGCTGGCTTGGTTCTTGGAGGGGTCGAGCATGCTGCAAGCCCAAAAGCGATAACCGCTACGAGAGCGGTCTGGCCGACGCGAATCGTGTATCGGGATTGTGGGCTGTCATGCAATGGGTTCATATCACCCCTGATTGTAAGGGCACAAAAAAGACCTCATCAAGTGCGGTCCTTTGATAGCGGTGGGAGCTCACCCGCTCAATGAGTAAGAGCTGTTGCTCGGTCTCGCTTTTAGAGACCGGCGCAATTAAGCGCCCCCCAATCGCCAGTTGATCCAATAAGGGGTCGGGCACCCCCAACCCCGCCGCTGCGAGGATGATTCCGTCAAAAGGTGCCGCTTGCGCTAGCCCGCGGATTCCGTCGCCATAGATGAGGCGCAAATTGGCGATGCGGAAGGGTCGTAATTTGGTGCGAGCCAGATCATGCAAAGCACGAACTCGCTCAATCGAGTAAACCTCTTGCGCTAACAAACTCAGCACCGCTGCTTGGTAGCCACATCCCGTACCAATCTCTAGCACCTTGCCCAAGGGTTGTTTATTCTTGTGCAAGAGCTCAATCATGCGTGCCACCACCGAGGGCTTCGAGATGGTTTGCTGATGACCAATCGGTAATGCCGAGTCTTCATAGGCTTGCGCGTGCAATCCAGCATCCACAAATGAATGGCGTGGTACGGTGGCAATGGCTTGCAAGACCTGCGGGTTCTTAATCCCCACCGCATGCACCTTGCGTGCGAGGTCTTGGCGATGCCCAGCGAAGCGCTCGGCTGCTTTCATTCGCGGTCCCAACCGGATGCGCGCATACTGGCTTGACGCGCATGGTGTGTGAGATCGAGTTGCATCGGCGTAATTGAGATGCATCCCTCATTAATCGCATGAAAATCCGTCCCTGGAGAGATATCACGTGCTTCGCCTGCGGGACCAATCCAATAAATGTTTTCACCACGAGGATTTTGTTGCACGATCACGGGTTGCGAGTGATGGCGTGTTCCTAAGCGCGTCACCCGCCAGCGTTTGAGTTGCTCATAATGGCCATTGGGAATATTGACATTTAGTAAGGTGGCGATGCCATCGACTCGCTCCATCGGCTCTTGCAGAGCCTGGGTCACGATGTCGCGCGCCGCCTTTGCAGCATTTTCAATTTGAGCCCAGCCGCGATCTACTTGTGAGAATGCAATACCCGGTACCCCAAACATCACGCCTTCAATTGCAGCGGCGACGGTGCCTGAGTAGAGGACATCTTCTCCCATGTTCTCGCCTTGATTAATTCCTGAGACCACCAGATCGGGTTTACTCTCCAAAAATCCGGTCATGGCCATGTGCACACAGTCGGTGGGCGTGCCATTTACAAACAGAAATCCATCGCGCTCACCACCGGCGACCCGATGAATACTCAAGGGTCGTGAGAGTGTGAGCGAGTTCGATGCACCGCTGTGATTTTGCTCGGGCGCCACAATCGTTAACTTGCCTAAGGGGCGTAGTGCATTAACCAAAGCGAGTAAGCCAGGAGCTAAATAGCCATCGTCATTACTCACTAAGATGTGTGGGACTTTACTCATAAATGCTTTCGTTAATGGATTTAGCTGATGGAGCGGCGATCGAGTAAGGCGCGAGCCAAGGTGCCAGCATCCACATACTCCAACTCGCCACCCACCGGAATGCCGCGGGCGATGCGGGTTGCTTTGATGCCTTTGATCTTTAAGACCTCACCAATGTAATGGGCGGTGGCCTCACCCTCGCTCGTGAAATTAGTGGCCAGCACCACTTCTCGTACGGGTCCACCGAACTCCGGTTTCTCGATCCGATCAAGTAAGCGATCAAAATGAATCTCATTGGGGCCCATGCCATCCAGTGGTGAGATACGCCCCATCAGCACGAAGTACTGACCCTTAAAGCTCATGGTTTGCTCAACCATCACTTGATCGGCCGGGGTCTCCACCACGCACAGTAAGGCGGGATCGCGACGTGAATCGCTGCAGGTCGTACAAAGCTCGAGTTCAGTAAAGGTATTACAACGCTGGCAATGGCCGATGGACTCGACTGCCTCACCCAATGACTGAGCTAGAACCGCGGCGCCATTGCGATCATGTTGCAATAAGTAATACGCCATACGTTGCGCTGATTTGGGGCCAACGCCTGGCAAGACCCTCAGGGCCTCCACCAAACGACTAAGTGCGTCTTGAGGCTCGTTTGGTACTTTGGTCCGGCTCATCCGACTTTAGAACGGTAACTTAAATCCGGGGGGCATCGGCATCCCAGCGGTCGCTCCCGACATGAGAGCTTGGCTAGCGGCTTCAGCCTGCTTGAATGCATCGGTATAGGCAGTGACCACCAGATCTTCGAGCATCTCGCGATCATCCATTGCTGCCGGATCAATTTGTACCCGCTTCATCTCATACTTGCCACTAATCGTGACCTTCACCATGCCGCCAGCGGCTTGGCCCGTGAGTTCCAAGGCATTGAGCTCCTCTTGGGCGCGCTTCATCTTCTCTTGCATTTGCTGGGCTTGCTTCATTAAACCCGCAATTTGACCTTTCATCATGGTGTGCTTCTCCGCTATCGAAATTAATTAATGGGACGAACTGAGCCCGAGACCACTTTGGCTCCGAACTCACGCTCCAGCTCTTTTAGGAATGGGTCTTCAGCAAGTTGCTCTTCGGCATTGAGTTTTTTCTCTTCGTAAATTTGGGCATCTACTTTAGCAATCGTGTGATTAGCCTTACCCTCACCCAATTGCAGCTTCACGGGTTTACCGTACTGCGCCCGGAGGGTCTCCCCAAAACGGGCGAGCGCATCATCCGTCGCCAGCTGAGGCATTGCGGTCGTCAGAGTAATAAAGAGTGTCGTTGGGGTGTCGCGCCACTCCACCAGTTCGGTTTGGTGAGCCAGTTGTTGCAAGAGTCCTCGCAATGGCAAATTACGTACCATCGCATGCCAATCGGGTTTGATCTCACTATTGAGGTTCGGCGTATGGGTGACGGTTTCGGGTGCAGTATTTGTAACAGTACTCGCAACAGTCTTTGCAACCGGCTTTGCTTCTACTGACTTGTTTACAGGAGCGGCTGATTTAGGAGTTGCTTGCGTAGCAGGCTTGGGTATGCTGTTCGCTGTTACTGAAGTGCTACCACTGCCACCGGGTTTGAAGGCTAACATTCGTAGAAGCGCCATTGCAAATCCAGCTTGCTCATCGGGGGCCAATGACAAATCAGCACGACTGGTAATAGCGATCTGATAAAAGAGTTGGGTCTCTTCGGGAGTAAATACTTTAGCAAGCCTCCGAATCTCATTTGCCTCTGGCCAATCCTCCAATACAGAGTCTGGCACGATCTGGGCGGTCGCTATTTTGTGTAAGAGACTGGCCAGATCTTGCAGTGCTAAGGAGAAGGACATGCTGCGCAGACCCATCTCTTCCGCAATGTCGTTTAAGGTCTTGCCATCTTTATTCTGGAGGGCATCTAAGATCTTGATGAGATAGGTCTCATCAATCGTGCCCAGCATGGTGCGAACTGCAGCCTCTGTGACCGGCCCTGCGGCATAAGCGATGGCTTGGTCGGTAAGCGATAGCGCATCGCGCATGGATCCCTGGGCGGCTTTTGCAATCACCCGTAAAGCGTTGGGCTCAGCGCTGACCGACTCCGAACCCAGAATCTGCTGCAGGTGCTCTACGATCAGAGGCACTGGCATTTGCTTGAGATTGAACTGCAAGCAGCGGGAGAGTACGGTGACCGGCACCTTTTGGGGATCGGTAGTCGCCAGAATGAACTTCACATGCGGTGGTGGCTCTTCGAGGGTCTTGAGCATGGCATTAAAGGCATGTGTGGAGAGCATATGCACCTCGTCGATCATGTAGACCTTAAAGCGTGCACTGCTTGGTGCATAAGCGGCTTTCTCTAATAGAGAGACCATCTCATCCACACCACGATTACTCGCCGCATCCATTTCGATGTAATCAACAAATCGTCCGGCATCAATCTCGGTGCAGGCTTGGCATTGGCCACACGGTTGTGAGGTCATTTGCCCTTTACCATCCACTCCAGTGCAATTGAGGGCTTTGGCCATGATGCGAGAGATGGTGGTCTTCCCCACCCCACGGGTGCCCGTGAATAACCATGCATGGTGTAAGCGGCCTTGATCTAAGGCGTGGGTTAAGGCTTTCACTACGTGATCCTGACCCACCAGTTCAGTGAAGGTTTTAGGGCGCCATTTACGAGCCAGTGCAAGTGCAGTCATGGGCTCAATTCTAACAAGGCTACAATAAGTACGGACGGGCCTCCTCGCATGGTGGCTTGGCAACCTGGTCAGGTCGGGAACGAAGCAGCCATACCCAAATACTATCAGTGCCGAGGGTCGGGCTCGTCCTTATTTCCTGTTGATGCAAACGAATTGATCATTTTGCTATTTGCCAAATAATCCGAGAAATATGCCAAGCAAACTTTTGAAGGTCAAATAGGCAATCCCCAAGATCGTGATCGCCATGAGCATGCGAGAGCCAAACTCAATACGGAATATTTTGGCTCGATTGTGAGTGAGTTCAATTAAAAACACCATTCTGAATGCCTAACCTTTTGGATTTAATAATCACTAGATTATTAGCATGTATATGGTTTGTGAAGAAGGTTGGGGCTAAATGTTTGTAATCACAATGGAAGTAGTAAGTAGGTATTACTTGATTATTTACTGAACTTTCGCAAAGCGCTTAAGGTCTGCATACTCCTCAGGAAATATCTCGCCGATTTCCCGGTAAATAATTTTGTTGTTCTTGTCCAGAATAATGAGGATGGGTATGCCCTTCACCTTGCCCATTGATTTTTGCAGTTCCGGAGTCATCATCGCTGCTGGGAATGTGTACTTATTGTTCTCCATGTATTGCTTGGCAAGTAATGGGTTCTTATCAATGGAGATGGTAATGACGTTCAGTGAGTTGGGTGGTAACTCTTTATAGAGTTTCTCAAGGTAAGCATTTTGCTTCTTACAAAATGGGCACCAGGTGGCCCATACCTGGATTAAGGTGTTCTTGGTGTTGTTGGCCGGTATGGCATACGGCACGCTATTGAGTGTTTGCATTGGCCCTAACTCAATGGTTTGGCCAACCGTCAGCGCCAGGGCCAAGCTTGGCAGAAGCATGAGGCACGCGATCAGGAGTTTGAAGATTCTCATACCCCAATGCTAACTGAAGTGATTAGCACCTGGGGCTCGTATATGGCGTCATTGACTTACCTTAAACTGGCTCATATAGTGAGCCTTTTATGGCCCATGCTAATGCCTATTTAGTTATGAAAGATTGCTCATGAGCGATATGGAGCGCTTGCACAAGATTAAGTACATGATCCAGAGTCGGGGTTGCGTGCCGATTGAGGATTTCTTGAGTGGCTTAGAAATCTCGCGCGCAACCTTCAAACGCGATCTTGACTATCTGCGTGATCGCATGAACGCGCCAATTGTCTACAACCGCGCTATGGGTGGCTATCGCTTTGATAAGCCCAATGCTGGCGATAAGTTTGAGTTACCCGGCTTGTGGTTCTCTGAAAAGGAGGCGACTGCCCTCGTTCTGATGCAACACCTATTATCCAATCTAGATACCAATGGCTTACTGAGCCCCCATATTGCACCGCTAATAAATATCATTGATGGCATCTTAGGACAATCCGAGATCTCTGCAAAAGAGTTACGTAAACGCATTAAGGTCTTTGGTGTGTCAGCCCGCAAGAATGTGCTCGAGAACTTTGAAGAGGTCGGTATCTCACTCCTAAAGCGCCAGCGCTTACACCTGTCCTATTACTCCAAGGGTAAGGATGAATCAACCGAGCGTGATGTATCACCACAGCGCTTAATTTTCTATCGGGATAACTGGTACCTCGATGCGTATTGCCATCTACGCAAAGGTCTACGAAGTTTTGCCATGGATGGAATTCAGGCAGCCCATGTATTAGATGAAAAGGCAATTGAGGTTCCCGAAAAAGAATTACATGAAAACTTTGCAGAGAGTTATGGCATCTTCTCTGGTAAGGCCACGCAACGCGCCAAATTACGCTTTACCCCAGAGAAAGCCCGCTGGGTTGCTGCGGAGACCTGGCATGGCCAGCAAGTAAGTAGCTTCGATAAAGAAGGCAATTACCTCCTTGAGTTTGATTACAACCAAGATCCGGAACTCATCATGGAGATCATGAAGCATGGGGATGGTGTTGAGGTACTGGCGCCTGCCAGTTTGCGTAAACGTGTTGCCGAGGAGCTTCTAAAGGCCGCCAAGCGCTATCAATCATTGTGATGCGTGCCATCTCACCATAAAATCAATTATCCGAACGAGGTGCATATGATCCCAATCATTAAACGAATCATTCTGAGCTGCTTGTTATTCAATCTTGGTCTTGCTCATGCCCATCACGGTTGGTCTGAATATGATCAGACCAAGACCGTGAAGCTCACTGGCACGATTACTCAAAGTGGCTATGAGCATCCGCATGGAGTGATTAAATTAAGTGCCGATGGTAAGTCGTGGACGATTGTGCTTGCCCCACCCTTTCGAATGGAAAACCGGGGCTTGAGTAAAAGTGATATTGCTAATGGTTCGCAAATCACGGTGGAGGGCTATATCAATCGCACCCAACCCGATGAACTGCGTGCCGAGCGCATCACTGCTGGCTCTAAAACCATTGAACTGCGCTAATGAGTAGTCCCGTCATGGCCTTGGAGGGCTTATGGCTAGCTCAGGCCATGAAGCACTCGACTTGGCTCTACCCTACGGTTGAGACCATGCACATCTGGGGCATTGGCATGCTCTTTGGAAGCGTGGTCATCATGGATTTACGGGTCTTAGGGTTTGGCAACAAACTCAATCTGTCGGACCTATCTCGCTTGGGCGTCTTGGTTGCATTTATCGGCTTTGGTCTAGCGGTTCTCACTGGGTCGCTGATGTTTATTGCGCAAGCCTCTGAGCTCATTAGCTCACGCTTATTTATCCTCAAGATGTGCCTTATCTTCCTATTACTCGCCAATGCCATGATTCTGCGTATGCGCACAGTAACAAATGGAATCAGTAAATTACAAGCCCTTCTATCACTCACCGGTTGGGCGAGTGTCATTGGGATGGGGCGTTGGTTGGCCTACGTTTGATCAATACCCAATTTGGGTATGACCCTACCCATATTGGGTATGTTTAGATTGCTTTGAGTCTTGCTTCTTTGAGTCGGGGTTCAACGAGGTGGCCCTTACGTGCGCGGTTGCCTGCAAAGCCCTTCAGCGTTTTGGCATCCAGATGCGTATCGGTTAGTTTGCCACCGCGACCAAGTCCAGAATAACTCGCACCATCGGCGCCCACAGCAATTGCTGAACGCATGAATTCTTTAGGATCAAGTCCCATCAGGATCACACCTTTACCACCAGTTGGTAGACGCTTGAGCTCATCGAGTGGGAATACCAAGAGTCGGCCGTTCTCGGATAAGCAAGCGACTTGACGCATCCCCTCGTTTACCTCGGCAGCACCAAGAGGTGCATCACCGGGCGTCTTCTTATCCAGACCCACAAACGATTTACCCGCTTTATTGCGAGTGATCATGTCTGCGACATTCGCTAAGAACCCATTACCACCTTTGGTGGAGATGAGGACCAGATCATCGGCGTGACCCGCATAGTAGGCGACCATTTGCGAGCCTGGCGCGAGATTGACGTAGCTTGTGAGTGGTGAGCCATCGCCTCGTGCACCGGGTAACTCACTCACAGCGACCGTATAGACCCGACCGTCACTACCAAAGCCCAACATTTGATCGACAGTGCGGCACTCGAAGGTATCGTAGAGAGCATCGCCCGCTTTGAAAGTGAACTGTTGGGGATCGTGCTCATGGCCCTGACGGACTCGCACCCATCCCTTTTGGGATACGATCACAGTCACCGGCTCATCAATCACCCTCACCTCGGCCACTGCACGCTCATCTTCTTTCATGAGGGTACGACGCGCATCACCAAACTCTTTGGCATCACTTTCAATTTCTTTGATGATGTGTTTACGCAATGCCGATTCGTTACTGAGTAACTCATCAAGTTCTGCCTTTTGCCCTTTGAGCTCTTTGAGCTCCTGCTCAATCTTGATCCCCTCCAGGCGCGCTAACTGGCGCAAACGAATCTCTAAGATGTCTTCTGCTTGACGCTCGGTGAGCTTGAACGCCTTCATCAGATCGGGTTTTGGCTCATCGCTATTGCGAATCAGCTTAATGACCTTATCAATGTTCAGAAAGACGATCTTGCGCCCTTCCAAGATATGCATCCGGTCCTTGACCTTGCCCAAACGATGCTGGGTACGACGAGTGACGGTCTCGACTCGAAACTCAATCCACTCGGTGAGGATCTCTTTTAATCCTTTTTGACGGGGACGGCCGTCATTGCCGATCATCACTAAATTAATCGAGGCATTCGACTCGAGCGAGGTATGCGCAAGTAGTAAGGTGATGAACTCACTCGGCTCCACATTCTTGCTCTTAGGCTCGAATACCAAACGTACCGGGGACTCACGACTCGACTCATCGCGCACACCATCCAAGACGTTCAGAATAGTTTGCTTGAGATTGTTTTGCTCGGTGGTCAGTGATTTCTTGCCCAACTTCACCTTGGGATTAGTGAGCTCCTCAATCTCTTGCAGGACCCGTTGTGCCGAGGTCGCGGGTGGTAACTCATTAACCACCACTTGCCATTGCCCACGTGCGAGTTCTTCAATGGTCCAGCGGGCGCGCACCTTGACCGAACCACGCCCACCCTCATAGATCTGGACGATCTCACTGGCCGGCGAGATGATTTGGCCACCCCCTGGAAAATCCGGACCTGGGATGTGCTTGAGCAAATCGTCCAAACTGGTTTTGGGAGACTTCATCAAAGCCACGGCGGCGCTTGCCACCTCGCGCAAGTTATGCGATGGAATTTCGGTCGCCATACCCACGGCAATGCCGGAGGCGCCATTGAGTAAAACAAATGGCAGACGTGCTGGGAGTAATTTCGGCTCTTTAAACGAACCATCGTAGTTGGGCACAAAATCGATCGTGCCCTCATCAATCTCAGATAGCAGCAGGCTCGCAATCTTAGTCAAGCGTGCTTCGGTATAACGCATCGCCGCAGCCCCATCACCATCGCGCGAGCCAAAGTTGCCTTGACCATCAATGAGTGGATAGCGTAAGGAGAAATCCTGTGCCAAGCGCACCAGGGCATCGTAGGCCGATTGATCGCCGTGTGGATGGAACTTACCTAAGACATCACCAACCACGCGCGCACTCTTAACTGGCTTCGCATCAGCACGCAAGCCCATCTCGTTCATGGCAAACAGAATGCGACGTTGCACGGGCTTTTGGCCATCAGCAACTTCGGGTAATGCGCGCCCTTTGACCACACTAATCGCGTAATCAAGGTACGCACGCTCAGCGTAGATGCCTAAGGATAAGAACTCCTCAGGGTTAGCGGTATTTGCTTTGGGCCGCTCTTGCGTGAAGAGGTCGCCCTGTTCAGGACTGCCTTTCTTATTGTTACTCGATGTGGATTTTTTACTTGCCATGCTGTGTCCTAAATGTCGGCTTCTACTTCATTACCGCGCTCTTCTAACCAATCGCGGCGTGCGCCAGATTCTGCTTTGCCCATCAACATGTCCATGGTCTTAATGGTCTCGCTCTCACTCATCTCGCCCAAGGTCACCGGCAAGAGACGACGAGTATCTGGATTCAAGGTGGTATCCCACAGTTGCTCAGCACTCATCTCACCTAAGCCCTTAAAGCGCGAGATTTGCCAGGCGCCCTCGCGCACACCGTCTTTGCGCAGCTTATCTTCAATGGCAGTTAGTTCGCCCTCATCAAGTGCGTAGATCTTCTGTGCGGGCTTCTTACCACGCGCAGGTGCGTCCACGCGATACAGTGGTGGTCGCGCAATATACACATGACCGTTCTCGACTAAGCGTGGGAAGTGTTTATAAAAAAGTGTGAGCAGCAGCACCTGAATATGCGAGCCATCCACATCGGCATCGGACAGTATGCAAATCTTGCCGTAGCGTAAGTTGCCCAAGTTGGGCTCATCACCTGGCCCGTGGGGATCAACCCCAATCGCTACTGCAATATCGTGCACTTCATTATTCGCAAAGAGCCGATCACGCTCGGTCTCCCAGGTATTTAACACCTTACCGCGTAAGGGCAAAATCGCTTGGTATTCTTTATTACGACCCATCTTGGCAGAACCACCGGCGGAGTCGCCCTCCACCAAGAAGATCTCATTTAAAAGAATGTCTTCACTCTCACAGTCGGTGAGCTTTCCAGGCAGTACTGCCACACCCGAGGATTTTTTCTTTTCCACCTTTTGCCCAGCGCGGGTGCGCGCTTGCGCTTGCTTAATGACGAGCTCTGCAAGTGCTTTGCCGTAATCGACGTGTTGGTTGAGCCACAGCTCAAGCGCTGACTTCACAAAGCCAGAGACCAGGCGCACCGCATCGCGGGAGTTCAGGCGCTCTTTAATTTGTCCCTGAAATTGTGGATCCAATACCTTGGCAGACAATATGAATGAGGCCCGAGCAAATACGTCCTCAGGCATGAGCTTCACACCCTTGGGTTGTAAAGCGTGGATCTCGACAAAACTTTTGACCGCATTAAAGAGTCCTTCGCGCAAACCGCTCTCATGCGTACCGCCCGCTGGAGTGGGGATAAGGTTCACGTAACTCTCACGCACCGGCGCACCCTCTTCGGTCCAACTCACCACCCAAGCGGCGCCCTCACCTTCGGCAAAGGCTTCTTCATCCCCTGTGCCGCTGGCGTAATGCTCGCCCTCAAACGCAGGAATCACTGGGGCACTATGGCCACCTTGTGCCAAGGCCTCATCGAGATAGCCTTTTAATCCTTGGGTGTAGAGCCACGATTGGCTTTGACCGCTTTTCTCATGTACGAGCGTGACCTTGACTCCGGGTAAAAGCACTGCCTTGGAGCGCAAGAGGCGCTCGAGATCAGCCATGGGAATGGTGGCGCTATCAAAGTATTTAGGGTTGGGCCAGACACGCACTTTGGTGCCATGCGCTTTATCGCCTTTGGTAGCCGCTTTGGATTTGAGTTTCTCGATCACATCGCCATCAGCAAAGGCAATGTTCGAGACCTGCTGCTCACGCCACACTGTGACCTCTAAGCGTTTAGCGAGCGCGTTCGTAACCGACACACCAACCCCATGTAAGCCGCCTGAGAATGCATAGGCACCGCCACTGCCCTTTTCAAACTTACCGCCAGCATGCAGTTGGGTAAAGACGATTTCAACGACGGGTTTTTTCTCTTGCGGGTGCATCCCCACGGGAATGCCGCGGCCATCGTCTTCAACACTCACACTACCGTCGGTGTGTAAGGTCACCACCACTTCTTTACCGTAACCACCAAGTGCTTCGTCAGAGGCGTTATCCAAGACCTCCTGAATGATGTGCAGGGGATTATCGGTGCGGGTGTACATGCCCGGACGCTGACGCACCGGCTCCAAGCCTTTTAAGACTTTGATCGAGGATTCGCTGTATTGGGATGGTTTACGAGTCGCCATGCGCAGAAATTGTAGTCATATCCCAAAGGCGTGTGACAAAAGCGTGGGAAAATAAGCCCATGGGAGCATTAAGTCATATTCGAGTATTAGATCTGAGCCGGGTATTAGCGGGTCCGTGGTGTGCTCAGAACTTAGCTGATTTGGGTGCTCAGGTGATTAAAGTGGAGCGCCCGGGCGCAGGTGACGATACCCGCCATTGGGGCCCTCCCTTTGCTAAAGACCCCAATGGTCAAGACACCACCGAGTCAGCGTATTACATCTCGATTAATCGCAATAAGAAATCCATCACGCTCGATATCAGCACCCCCGAGGGTCAAGCGATTGTGCGCGATCTGGTCAAGACCTCCGATGTGGTGATCGAGAACTACAAGGTTGGTCAGTTAGCGAAGTACGGTCTTGACTATCCATCGTTATGTGCGATCAAGCCCAATCTTATTTATTGCTCGATCACCGGCTTTGGTCAAACCGGCCCCTATCAACATCGCCCTGGCTATGACTTTATCTTGCAAGGCATGGGTGGCTTCATGAGCATTACCGGTGAAGCAGATCATTTACCGGGTGGCGGCCCTCAAAAGGCTGGGGTTGCGATCGTGGATTTATTTACGGGCATGTATGCCAGCTCAGCGATTCTTGCGGCGGTGATCCATCGCGATCGCAGCGGTGAAGGTCAATACATTGATATGGCTCTCCTCGATACGCAGGTCGCGATGCTTGCCAATATTTCCAGCAATTATTTATGCAGCGGGGTCTCGCCGCATCGCTGGGGTAATGCTCACCCCAATGTGGTGCCGTATCAAACCTTTCAGACTGCCGATAGCTGGATCATTGTGGCGGTTGGTAACGATAGTCAGTTTCGTAACTTCGTGAAAGTTGGTAACCGCGAGGCTCTTGCTGACGATCCGCGCTTTGCAAGCAACCCCGCGCGCATTGAGCACCGCGCTGCATTAATCCCACTGTTAGCCGAGATGGTGAAGGAGAAGACCAAGGCGCAGTGGATTTCTTTGTTGGAGACGGCAGGTGTGCCATGTGGGCCCATTAATAATTTGCAAGAGGTGTTTGAGAACGAGCAAGTGATCTCGCGTGGGATTGAGATGCGCGTGCCCCATCCAACCGCCGGCACCATGAAATTGGTCGCAAGTCCGATGCGTCTCTCCAAAACCCCTGTGGAGGTGCGCATGCCACCCCCACTGTTGGGACAACACACCGATGAGGTCTTGCACGAACTGGGTATGAGTGCTTCACAAATTAGCGAGTTGCATCAGAAAGGCATTGTGTGACCCAGCGCACGCCAAGCCTATCGATGCTTCAAGTGCTGATCTTTGGCAGCCTAATGGTCACCCTCTCCATGGGGATTCGTCATGGCTTTGGTCTCTTTAATATGCCCATCACCTCCGCCAACGGTTGGGGGCGTGAGACCTTCGCATTAGCGATTGCCCTACAAAATTTGATTTGGGGATTTGCTCAACCCGTCGCTGGTGCGCTTGCCGATCGCTATGGTCCGTTCAAGATCATGATTCTGGGTGGATTCTTATATGCCGTGGGTCTGATTGGTATGGCGCTCACCAATGATCCTTTGCTGTTTCATTTGGCAGGTGGCCTATCAATTGGTATTGGTCTAGCTGCTACGACCTACAGCGTGGTGTATGGCATTATTGGTCGCAATGTATCACCCCAGAAACGCGTCTGGGCGATGGGGGTTACTGCAGCGGCCGGCTCCTTTGGTCAGTTTTTGATGATGCCGCTTGAGCAAGGTTTGATTAGCAACTTTGGAGCCAGCGAAGCACTCATTTATTTAGGACTCATGGCTTCACTCATGATCCCGATTGCGTTTTTCTTACGCGAGACCGGTTTTGCGCCCAATCAAGCGGGTGATCAAACCATCCGACAGGCTCTTAACGAAGCGATTGGTAATCGCAACTTTCGCTTTTTGATGATGGGTTACTTTGTGTGCGGCTTTCAGGTGGTCTTTATTTCGGTTCACCTCGCGCCCTATCTCAAGGATATGTCGGCGATCTATCCGGGCATCAACGGTGCGACTGTGGCAACCACCGCCTTGGCCTTGATTGGTTTATTTAATGTGATTGGCACCTACTACGCTGGGGTCTTGGGTGAACGCTTTCCTAAACGATTTTTACTCTCGGGTATTTACTTCACACGCTCGCTAGCGATTGCCCTCTTTTTATTGTTACCCCTCTCCTCGATGAGCACCTATGTATTTGCTGCCGTGATGGGGGTACTTTGGCTCTCGACCATTCCGCTCACGAATGCGATCGTCGCTCAGATTTTTGGGGTCAAGTACCTCACCATGCTCTCGGGGGTGGTGTTCTTCTCCCATCAATTAGGGAGCTTTTGTGGTGCCTACTTTGGTGGCTACCTCTACGATCTCACCGGCTCTTATCAGATCGTATGGGGCATTGCCATGGCCCTCGGGGTCTTTGCCGGTCTGATTAATTTACCGATCCGCGAGGAACCCTTACAGCGCCCAGCAAGCGCGTGAGGCGGTAGAGTTTCTGTAGCGATGACCACCTGCTTTCGGTAGAATGAGCACATGAGTCAATCGCTATCAATTACTTCAACTCTCACCTGGAAGAAGGTCGCGCTCTATGCAAGCGTTGCGATCCTTCTGATGCTGGTCTTTGCGCTCTACTTCATTCCAGAAGTTGTGATTGGTCTAGCTGAGCAAGCATGGGCCCTGTGTGGCTGGTAATCCACTCCCGCTGTAGCACAATGGATAGTGCAATCGCCTCCTAAGCGATAGATCCAGGTTCGACTCCTGGCAGGGGGACCAAATTTATTCATAACGCATTGATTGTTGAATTAGGAAAACTACTAATCTTGTTTGATGTGAACATGTCCTTTATTTGTTACGCTTTTTAATTCATGCACGATCGATTGGTGATGAAGTTATCCACAGCGTATGTGGACAAATCGATAAAAATTTTCCTAAGTGCTGATTTTTAAACGAGTGAGCTGGCATGCTCAAAAATTGAGCATGGTCGACATAGTTCGCTTACACTTGATTCATGTCAACAATTCCTGTAAGCACACTCGCCGCTCTCGAAGAAATGTTGCAAAACGCGAGTTGTCATCTACCACACGCGTGCCTGCCGATTCTGTTAGGTGAGCGCACTGTTGGTCACCTCGTCCCTGAATTCACCCCCTTCGTGATCGAGAGTTTGCAATGCGAGCCAATTGCCCATCTGAATGTCAGTGCGCGTGGTTTGTCTTTGGCAGCAGTTCCTCCTGCCCACCTCAGTGCCAGTTTGCGCGTCTTGGCGATGAGGATGCGTGACGCTGGCTTGATCCCCGCGTGGCGCAATGAAGAGTTTGCATTCTATGGCGCTGATGGTCATGAGTACTTTCGGGTTGAGCGCGCGGCGTTTCGTAGTCTTGGGGTGCAAAGTCAGGCAGCGCACATCAATGGCGTAAGCGTAAATGGCCAACTCTGGGTAGGACGGCGCAGCGAGAGTAAGCAAATTGATCCCGGCAAACTCGATAACCTCGCCGCAGGGGGCATTAGCGCCTCTGAGACCGTGGTGCATTGTGCGATTCGGGAGCTTTGGGAAGAAGCAGGCATTCCGGAGCCGATCGCCAGTGCCATTGCCCCAGCGGGCAAGCTACTCATTAGTCGCCCCCACCCACCCCATGGCATCCACCATGAAAGCCTCTTCATTTTTGACCTTGAGCTCCCTAATCATCTAATCCCCGTCAACCACGATGGCGAGGTCAGTAGCTTTATCCAACTAGATCTCGCGGAGGCCGCTGCTCGCATCCTAGCGGATGAGTTCACGACCGATGCGGCCCTGGTCACTGCCGACTTGATATTGCGCCGCAACCGGATGGCTTGATGAAGCTCAAGGATGGGCTTGGGGGATTCGTGGTTAAATAGGGTCATAAGGATGAAACAGGGGTGCCCCCACTGCGGTGGTGCTGAGAAAGACCCTCGAACCCGATCCAGGTAATGCTGGCGTGGGGAGTTCCATCAAACCGGCACCCGGTTTCGTCCACTCTATGAATATTGCGAGGAGATGGACATGAGCGTTAGCACCGAGAATCAAAAGAAGGCCAAACCTGAGATCCCCAGTCTGAAGAGTTTGGAGCGTGACTTTGGGCAAAAGTTTGCCTATCCGGCTTCCACCAAAACCTATTTGCAAGGGTCGCGCCCCGACGTGAAGGCACCGATTCGGGTGATTGAGCAGTTACCGACCAAAACCGGTGAGACCGAGACTCCTAATCCGCCGATTCCGGTGTATGACACCTCAGGTCCTTACAGCGATCCCGATATCGTCATCAATTTAGAGAAGGGTCTGCCTAAATTACGTAGTCAATGGATTGGTGAGCGCGGTGATACCGAGCAACTCGCTGGCCCCTCCTCCGAATACGGTGTGGCCCGCGCACACGATCCAGCCACCGCGCATTTGCGCTTCTCACACATTGCTGCGCCTCGGGTTGCCAAGTCCGGTGCGAACGTCAGTCAAATGCATTACGCCCGCAAAGGCATCATCACCCCTGAAATGGAATACGTGGCTCTACGCGAGTCCATGGGCCTTGAGAAACTCCGCCAAGATCCACGCTATCAACAGATCCTCAAGCAGCATCCTGGCAAATCCTTTGGTGCGAATATTCCGGATGTGATTACTCCAGAGTTTGTACGCTCGGAGATTGCTGCAGGTCGCGCCATTATCCCCGCCAACATCAACCATCCAGAGCTCGAGCCCATGATCATTGGCCGCAACTTCCGTGTGAAGATTAATGGCAATTTGGGTAACTCCGCCGTGACCTCCTCGATTAATGAAGAGGTCGAGAAAATGGTCTGGGCGATCCGTTGGGGTGCCGACACCATCATGGATCTCTCCACCGGTAAGCATATTCATGAAACGCGTGAGTGGATTATTCGGAACTCGCCAGTACCCATTGGTACGGTGCCGATTTATCAAGCACTCGATAAGACCGGTGGTATTGCCGAAGATCTCACCTGGGAAATGTTCCGTGACACCTTGGTGGAGCAAGCCGAGCAAGGCGTGGATTACTTTACGATCCATGCGGGCGTATTGCTGCGTTATGTACCACTCACTGCCGATCGCATTACCGGCATCGTCTCCCGCGGTGGCTCGATCATGGCCAAGTGGTGCTTAGCGCATCACAAAGAGAACTTCCTCTATACCCACTTTGATGAGATCTGCGAGATCATGAAAGCCTATGACGTGTCATTTAGTCTTGGCGATGGTTTGCGTCCTGGTTGCATCGCAGACTCCAATGACGCCGCTCAGTTTGGTGAGTTGCATACTTTAGGTGAACTTACCGCTAAGGCCTGGAAGCACGATGTGCAAGTAATGATTGAGGGTCCTGGTCACGTTCCAATGCAACGCATTGAAGAGAACATGACCGAAGAACTCAAGCATTGCCTTGAGGCCCCCTTCTACACCCTAGGACCCTTGATTACTGATATTGCTCCTGGCTACGATCACATCACCAGTGGTGTGGGTGCGGCGCAGATTGGTTGGTACGGCACGGCGATGCTGTGCTATGTAACTCCCAAAGAACATTTGGGTCTTCCCGATAAAGAGGATGTGCGCGAGGGCATCATTACCTACAAGATCGCTGCCCATGGCGCTGACCTTGCGAAGGGCTTTCCGGGTGCTCAGTTGCGCGATAACGCCCTCTCCAAAGCACGTTTTGAGTTCCGCTGGGAAGATCAGTTCAATCTCGGCTTGGATCCCGAGCGTGCGCGTGAGTACCACGATGCCACCCTACCGGCCGAGGGTGCCAAGATTGCGCACTTCTGTTCAATGTGCGGTCCCAAGTTCTGCTCGATGAAGATCACCCAAGACGTACGTGATTACGCCGCGAGCCTCAAAGAAGGTGTTGATCCTGCCAAGGGTATGGAAGAGAAATCGATCGAGTTCCGCAAACGCGGCAGTGAGATCTATCAGTAAGTCTTGCAATGAGTATGTCGTACGCCATCGTCGGTGCCGGCCTCATGGGTCGGATGATGGCGTATACCCTCACCAAATCGGGTGCACGCGTTGAATTGTTTGAGCGCAGTGGCCCCGATGCAGAGCACTCGGCAGCACGGGTTGCCGCTTCCATGCTGGCGCCTCTTGCCGAATCCGCCATTACCGAAGCACCGGTGGTGCGCATGGGGCTATATGGGCTTGATCGCTGGAAGCAACTCATTACTGAACTAAATACCCAAGTATCGCAACAGACCTACTTTCAGCAAGACGGCACCCTCGTTTTATGGCATCGCCTTGATGCACCCGAGGCGCAACGCTTTGCTGAACATCTTGAGCGTAATGTGCGTATGAACCCAGCTCTGGCGACACCCTGGCATCTTGATAGCAAGGCACTCACCGAGCTTGAGCCTGCCGTAGCGGAGCGCTTTACCCAAGGTCTCTTTTTGCCTCGCGAGGGCCAGCTCGATAATCGTCAACTCTTAACTGGCTTACTTGAGTTCTTAACGAAAGCACAAGTGCCCATGCATTGGCATCGCGCGATGGAGCCCCATGAGCTACGAGGCCGTGGCTTTGACTGGGTGATTGACTGCCGGGGCTTAGGTGCCAAAGCCAGCTGGGCCGATACTCGTAATCCCCTGCGTGGAGTTCGAGGGGAAGTGATTCGGGTGCATGCCCCAGAGGTCAAGCTCAAGCGTCCTACACGTTTGATCCACCCCCGCTATCCCATCTACATTGCGCCTAAAGAGAATGATCTGTATGTAATTGGGGCCACTGAGATTGAGTCCGATGACCTCTCGCCCGTGAGCGTGCGCTCTTCCATGGAATTACTCTCAGCGGCCTACTCGGTGCACTCCGGCTTTGCCGAGGCACGGATTGTGGAAGCGGCTACGCAATGTCGTCCAACACTTAAAAATAATTTGCCGGAGATATGCATCCCTGAACCTGGGCTCATGCAAATCAATGGGCTCTATCGCCATGGTTATTTAATTGCGCCAGCAATGATGGATGCGGCACTGCAAGTACTACAGGGCGAATCCCAAACGCTTGCCAAGCGCTTTGATTTGCAAATCCAGCAAGCTAGCTTGAGTGGATCCCTCGTATGATGCGCGTGCTCGTCAACCAACAGGTCCGTGAGCTTCCCCCTGCGAGCAAGGTTAGCGATCTCTTAACAGTGCTCGATGCCAAGCCACCGTATGCCGTGGCGGTTAATTTGCAGTTCGTTCCTAAATCACAGCATGCGGAGTATGTTTTGCATGACAACGACTCCATTGAAATTATTTCACCGGTGACCGGTGGTTAAACTATCCATATTCAACTCATGACCGCTCCTTTACCAACCCACCTCAATGATCCTCTCATTCTGTATGGGGAGTCATTTGCGAGTCGTTTGCTACTAGGTACCTCACGCTATCCCTCGCCTCAGGTACTAGAGACCGCCGTGCAACGTGCACGCCCAGCGATGATTACAGCGAGCTTACGTCGTCAAGGCTCAGCTGCAACCGATGCACATAGCGGCTTTTGGGAGCTCCTCAAGAAAATGGCAGTACCGGTATTACCGAATACCGCTGGTTGCCACAGCCCACAAGAGGTAATTACCACCGCGCAGATGGCGCGTGAGGTGTTTGAGACCAACTGGATTAAGTTGGAACTGATTGGAGATGATTACACCCTGCAACCGGATACCTTGCGCCTGGTGCAAACCGCCGAGCATCTGATCAAAGATGGGTTTAAGGTTCTGCCCTATTGCACCGAGGATCTCATTTTGTGTCAGCGCTTAGTCGATGTTGGTTGCCAAGCGGTCATGCCCTGGGCTGCACCGATTGGCACCGGTCAAGGGCCTCTTAATCCTTATGCGATGCGCTTACTACGCGAGCGTTTGTCGGTTCCCTTACTCGTCGATGCGGGCTTAGGTCTACCGTCCCATGCCTGTACCGTGATGGAATGGGGCTTTGATGGTGTGCTACTGAATACGGCCGTGGCACTCGCCCAAGATCCTGTTGCCATGGCTCAAGCCTTTGCCAGCGCGGTTCATGCAGGTCGTCAAGCGTTTTTGTCAGGAGCGATGCAACCACAGGATTCAGCGCAGGCAAGTACCCCCTTGGTCGGTACGCCATTTTGGCATCACGAATAGGAATCTAGTGTGAGTCATATTCGGGAGATGGCGAAGCAAATTGTGGCAGCGCATTGCCATCATGAGTTGTGCTTACCCTTGCCAAGCTTTAGTCCTGATCAACCACCGCCAACCATTAAGACCGAGGCCAGCCAAGATCAATACGAACTTGCTGGTACGATTGCGGCGATTGAGATGGGTTTTATTGAGAGTGATGCACGCGTGTTAGGCAAAGCATGGTCACGTATGATCAAAGACGTAGGTGACTTTAATCCCAAGCTCTGGCCCTCACGGCCAGAGTATTTTGAGATGTTGCCCTACTCGCGCAATTCGAATCCAAAAGCCTTTAAAGAGTGTCCGAAGCGCTTGGGTCTTTATGGGGTGTTCCCCGATGCGGATTGGATTAAGCGCATGGTCGATGCTGAGCTACCTACCGCACAGTTGCGATTTAAATCCGATGATGTAACCCAAATACGTTCACAAATCCGTGAGGCGGTTGCGGCAGTTAAAGGTAGCAAGACCCTCTTATTTATCAATGACCATTGGGAAGAAGCGATTGCAGCTGGCGCCTATGGAGTGCACTTAGGTCAGGAAGATTTAGTAAGCGCCAATTTGGATGCGATTCGTGAGGCAGGCCTGCGTTTGGGGCTGAGTACCCATGGCTACGCTGAGTTGGTGATTGCGGATCGCTATTGCCCAAGCTACATTGCCATGGGTGCGGTGTTCCCGACCAATCTAAAGAAGATGCCCACCGCACCTCAAGGCTTAGGACGCTTATACGCCTATGCCAAGCTGATGCAGCACTATCCACTCGTCGCGATTGGTGGCATTGATGAGGGAAGTATTCATGCGGTGGCACAAAGTGGTGTGGGATCGGTCGCAGTAGTACGCGCGATTGTGGCCAGCGATGATCCCAAAGCGGCGGTCAAGCGCTTACAAGAGCTCATGAAAACCAACTAAGCAAGCTATTGTTGATCTGGTAGTTGAGTAGGATAGAAGTCGTGCATATGCCACAGCGGCCCGGGACCCTTACCAATTTCTAAACGCTGCCCTGCTTCAATTGCTGCACTCACAAATGAGATTGCTTTCGCTACCGAGTGACTGAGATCATGCTTGTCAGCCAAGTAGGTTGCAATAGCACTTGAGAGTGAGCAGCCTGTGCCATGGGTGTTCACCGTCGGTATGCGTGGATGCTTAAACTCTTTATGAAACACCACTGGTACATCGTCTTTGCGATCATGCCAGATTAAATAGTCGACTAGCTCATTGGGCTCACCTTCCAGGTGTCCACCTTTGATCAAGACCGCGCGTGGGCCAAGGGCTAATAGTTCTTCAGCAGCTGCCTTAAATTGATCAACCGCCACAATCGGACGTCCCAATAAGATCGAAGCTTCATGTAAATTGGGGGTGATGATGGTCGCAAGGGGAAAGAGTTCGGTCACCATGGTGCGCGCTGTATCGTCACCACCCAAACTGGCTCCTGAGGTAGCCCGCAAGACTGGATCCAATACGATTTTACGAATACCGTGTTTCTTGAGTGTAGCGGCCACTGTTTTTACAATGGCGGGGCTCGCCAGCATGCCGATCTTGACCACATCCACACCAATATCCGTCACTACTGCATCAATTTGCGCTTCAATCACATCAAGGTCAATATCTTGGATACGGGTTACACCCATCGTGTTTTGTGCAGTAATTGCCGTAATGGCGGTCATCCCAAAACCACCCAAAGCAGTAATCACCTTCAGATCGGCCTGAATGCCTGCGCCACCACCACTATCAGATCCGGCAATGCTTAATACCTTGGGGATCAGGATGGGGTTGGGTTTGGAGGTTTTCATGTTGATATAATTTAATCTAAGTGCACTTAGTCTATTTTCCTCTTTCACTGGCATTCCATCAACACTTCTAATGAATAATTAATTGCCGAAAATACTAATACTCGCGGGTCCAAATGGTGCTGGCAAAACAACTTTTGCAAGAGAATTTATCCTCAAAGAGCTGAAATTTAAACGCTTTGTAAATGCTGATTTAATCGCAACTGGTTTGTCACCCTTTAATCCAAATCTTGCAGCATTTAGTGCCGGCAAAATCATGCTTCATGAAATATCTAATTTAGTAAGAAATAGAGAGAGTTTTGTGTTTGAAACTACCTTATCGGGTAAAAGTTATGCCGCCAAACTAAAGCGCTGGAAAAAAGCAGGTTATGAAATATCACTCATTTTTTTAAAGTTACCTACCCCTGAATTAGCTGTGGAAAGAGTTAAAAATAGAGTCAAGCAAGGCGGGCATGATGTTCCTAGCAATATAATAAAGAGAAGATACCTATCAGGACTTCAGAATCTAAATACTATTTATAAGCATTTAGTTGATCATTGGGCAGTATTTGATAATACAAATGAAGCACCTATCCTTTTGGAGTGCAAAAGTGAAATTAGTTAAAAATCAAAGAATCCCTCAAGAGACTCTAGACGCCCTCAAAGCACTTAGGCGGTCTGCGAAGTTAGCAAAAAAAATATCTTTTCTAACGGGCACCTTTTTTGTCCATATGAAAGATGGAAAAATTGTTAAGGAAAAAGTTACCCAAATGCCCTAATGGGGATATCTGAGGGCAAATCAAAATCTTCGCTATAATCAAAATCTATTCCCTGATAGCTCAGTCGGTAGAGCGACGGACTGTTAATCCGCAGGTCCCTGGTTCGAGTCCAGGTCGGGGAGCCAAATTCAATAAGGCTTGCAGCTTAATTGGCTTGTAAGCCTTTTTCTTTACTCTGACTACTTATAAAACTGTTGGTTAGCACTCTCAATCAGTTGATCGACCGTGCCACTGGCAACTGCTTTTTTGATCCCCTCAGTAAAGCCCTTTTCTAATTGGGAGTAACACTTCGATTTTTTAGAGAAGGCAATATACATATCTGCTGTTAACACGCTCTTGGGCAAGAAAACCACCTTGGAGTCCAGATTTAACTTCTTGGCTTCTAATTTGCCTGGGTAGCTTCCAATAATTAAATAGTCAGCCTGTTTATTGAGTAACTGAGCAAACGCCTGATCAACGCCATTGGATCGAACAACATTCAATTCGGTTTTGATATAGGCATCAAATTGACTGCCATAACTCTCTCCTTGGTTGGTCACGCCACGATGCCCTTTTAGATCAGACCATTGAGTGAACTTAAAATTGTCACCCTTACGAATCACGATCGATACTGGATCGAGCATGTATGGTGGCTCTATGTAATGCATATACTCGGCTCGGGCCGGATTTTTATAGATACCAAAGATGATGTCTGCGCGACCATCACGTATGGCTTGTTGCGCCTTCTCCCATGAACCAAAATCCATCGAGGTAACTTTCTCAACCCCAAGACCTTTGGCAATATTGCTGACTAAAGTAACCGATGACCCTTGCAGTTTTCCGTCGGCTGCCCAAGCAACTGGCGGATATGCTGGATGGCCAGTGATAACCAATGCCTTACATTGCTGCGCTTGAGCGATATGAGTTAGAGATAAAGTAATTAGGATTGTTAGTAAATAACGGCGCATCATCAAGAGCCTTTCGTTTAGAAGCTTCATCATACTTGACCTTATTGGGCTGATTTAATACTAACCCCAAGGTAGGCTCCAAAGCCTTTAGCACTGGTTGGTGTTGTGGTCACCATATAGGTTGGTCCCAACTGAAATGAGACGTGATAGTCCAGCAATTTGACCGTTTTGCCACCACTCAAGGTGAGCTGATTAGTAGCATTACGCGCGGTATAATTGAAGTTCATTTGACTCGATAAGTTGTAAGTCCACGCATGATCACTCGTATAGGACAGTGTTGGTTGTACATTCAGAATATTGGCTGAGCTACCTGATAGGTCATTGCCAATCCCCCAAGAATTAAACATGGTCGCGCCAATGGTCCAATTATCTGGTGCATATAGAGCCCCAGCCGATATACCAATACCCGTTTGCCTTGACCCATTATTGGCATTACTGGCTGGGGTCTGAACGTAGGGACCGATTCCGGCAAACCATCGTTTATCGAGAATGACAGTGAAATAACTTGGGAACTGAATTGGTTGTTGCTGATTAGTGACCTGCTGATTGCTGATATTGCGGTTGTAGGTTAATGTCGGGTTCAGAATCAAATGAATGTTTGATCCAAGATGCAGTGGAATGACTGGAGCAACCATATACTCATCTTGCTTAATATTACTGTTGGCACCTAACTTTTGATTAGCGTTATAGGTGACTAAGACATGCGATTTAGGGTACAGCGGATTTTGCATTTGCTGCCCTGATTTGGCAGTATGGCTCATAGTACTCGTTGGGGATTGGGCCAGTGTCACACCTGAAAGCAAGGGAATGGTCAAGCAAATGAATTTAATTAAATTAATCAGCAGTAGCATGTCATTCGTAGTACGATCAATCAATTGGCTTAATGTACAGCATCCTTCCAACTTATCTACGGAGAATGAAATGATTCGATTACGCATGAGTCAACCTATATTAACAATTAGTACTGTTCTAATGATCTGGGTGAGCCCTGGAATGGCTCAAGATACCAGCAATGAACAACGCATGATTGATCATTGCCGCCAACGCCATCCTGAGATGAGTGTTGACCAGTGTCGCTCGATGTATCAAAACATGAAGAACATGACCCCTGAACAACGAGTTGAGCGTTGTAAGCGCAATCATCCCGAGCTATCCGCCGAGGCCTGCCAGAAAAAATACGGTAGCTCGACCTAGCGCTGCGCCAGGATTTGCTTGGCAATAGTTTCTGCGATGAGCATCACTGGCGCATTGGTGTTACCGGAGGTAATACAGGGCATCGCTGAGGCATCGATGACTCGTAAGCGTGCTACTCCGCGCACCCGACACTCAGAATCCAATACGGTATTTGGATTATCAGTTTGACCTTGGGCGTCGACCTTCCCCATAGCGCAGGTACTCACTGGATGAAAAATCGTTGTTCCTAAATCACGTGCCGCGTGCTCAAGGTCTTGCTCGCTTTGTAATTGAGTACCAGGTAACACCTCTTTGGGGGCGTAAGGCTTTAGGGCATCGCTTCCCATAATTTGGCGTGTGATTCGAAGGCTATCGACTGCCACCTTTAGATCGTCTGGGGTCGATAAATAATTGCACCGGATTTCTGGATGCATCTGGGTATCGGCTGATTTAGCCCTCACCCAGCCGCGTGAGCTGGGTCGCAAATTGCATACACTGGGTGTAATCGCATTAAAGGGATGTAGCGGTTCCCCAAATTTAGGTAAGGAGAGTGGCTGTACATGCCATTCAATATTCGCTGTGGGCTGCGATGGATCGCTTTTGGTAAATGCACCCAAGGTCGATGGTGGCATCGTTAGTGGTCCAGTACGTTTGATGAGATATTCAAGGCCCATTCCCATTCGGGTCAACCAGTTTTTATAGAGTGTATTGACGGTCTTGCAGTTCTCAACCTGATACACCGTGCGGATCTGTAAGTGATCTTGCAAGTTCTCGCCTACGCCCGGAAGGTCTACCCTAGTTTCGACCCCGATGGAATTGAGGTGATGGTGCGCACCGATTCCTGAGACTTGCAATAGTTGGGGGGATCCAATCGAACCGGCTGACAGAATCACTTGGTCCTTGGCATGGGCAGTGACGCGTGATCCCGCATGGATTAGATCCAAGCTAGTGACCTCCCAGGCTGCGCCATACCAGGCATTCATCTGTTGTTTTGGATTATTTTGGGTTTGGGGTTGCGTCGGTATTAAATTGAGTTGCAATACCTGTGCTTTAGTCAGAATCGTTAAGTTCTTTCGATGACGAATTGGGTGGAGATACGCATCGGCCATCGACCAACGCACTCCCTTCTTTTGGGTCATCTGAAAATATGCACAACCCTCGTTATCGCCTCGGTTGAACTCCTCGATCGAGGGAATGCCCCGCTCCTGTGCAGCTTTGCGCCAAGCATCTAAGATCTCCCACTGCACCCGAGGCTGCTCGACTCGCATCTCCCCTTGATCTCCGTGCCAGGCATTGGCTCCAGCAAAGTAGTTTTCTAGGGATTTATATGTCTCTAGGGAGTGATCCCACCTCCAGATGGGATCACCGGTTAACTCGGCCCAGCGTGCATAGTCACTCGCCTGACCACGCATATAGATCATGGCATTAATCGATGAGGATCCGCCAATCACACGCCCTCGCGCATAATGAATCGAGCGCTGATTGAGGCCAGGATCGGACTCAGTTTTAAAGCACCAATCGGTTCTTGGATTAGCAATCGTGTAGAGGTAGCCGACGGGGATTTTGATCCAAAACCAATCATCTTCTCCTCCGGCTTCGAGTAATAAGACTCGATGGTTTGGGTCTGCGGAGAGACGGTTTGCTAAGAGGCAACCCGCACTACCAGCGCCCACAATAATGGTGTCAAACTCAAGCGCTGCTGGGGTGCTCACTTCTGTGTCTCACCAAACTAGAAATTATTTCTTCTGACGGCGCTCTTGAATGGCTTTTAAGACCGCTGGGGTATTAAGCTGCTGATCAACCATGTATAAAGCGCCGCCATAATTGGCTTGCAAATCGTAGCCCGAGATGCCCACGGTATAGAAGGTCACATTCGGATTAAACGAGCGGATCGTACTGCTTGAGCCAGCAGAGAAATTTGCTTCAACATCGAGACCCAACTGCTGACCATCAACGGTAGTCAGAATAAATTGTTCGATGGCATCTTGGGTCTTAAAGATAATAATTTGATATTGCTCTTGGTATCCAGCGCCGAGACCCTCGCCGGTTTTCATATCACGCATGAAGACCGGTTGGTCTTTATAGCGCTTATCGTATAAAACCCCCTCGCCGCGCGCCACCACCACCAAGATGACGTTCACATTCGTGGTATTGAATATGGCATAACCTGCCGCGCTTTCAATATCTTTGCGAACCTTGGGGTCTTGCTTCAATAGAAGATTTAAGCCCGTCTCTGCCATTTTGATGGTTGCTTGGCGCTTTTCCGTAATCTCGGCTGGGGTCAATGGTTTGCCATCTTTGCCCGTCGATTGACATGCGATCAAAAGCAGTGGGCAAAGAAGAGTTAAAAAGATGGCAGTCCAGCGATTGGAAATACGCATTGATGGGTCCTGTGGATAAAGATCGATTACAAAAACGTCATAAATGACTAAGCCCACATATTTTATAGACCATTCATGAAATGGGATTAATTTCTAGGTAGTATGCTAGGTTGATCAATAGTTATTTCCTTTAAAGAGCCAGCGATGATCATTATTCCTTTTTTATTAATTGGGGCTTTATCCCTCACAAGCGGACATGCTCTGGCTCAGGCGAAGCATGGCCATGCGCATGAGCATGGTAAGGGCAAACTTGAGCTCACAATTGAGTCTGGTAGGGCAATTGGCAACATGAAGCTTCCGCTGGAGGCGCTCGTTGGGTTTGAGCGCGCCCCCAAGACAGAGGCGGAGACTAATGCCATTAATACTATGAACCAGAAACTGCAAAATCCAGGCGCATTCTTTGTGGCAAATAATGATGCAGAGTGCTCCCCCAAATTAATTAGTAGCACCATCGTGCGCGATCAAGCAGGTAAGCATGCCGATCTGGACTATCAGTTTGATCTGAACTGTGCCAAAATCGGTTCACTCAAACAACTTCGCATTGGCCTCTTTTCGGAATACAAACGTCTCAAAGAGATTCGGGTAGAGTCAGTTGGTCCTTGGGGTCAAAAATCAGCGACCGCCGAACGCGATTCCAGTACGGTTAACTTTTAAGTGAGCCGCTCGCCCCACTCCCTCGCGATTGAGGTTAAGCATTTGGAGTTTGCTTGGCCAGCTCAGGCGCCACTCTTTACCAATCTATCGTTCTCGGTGGCCCCTGGAAAGAGTCTCTTCATCTCAGGGCCATCGGGGTGTGGCAAAAGTACTTTATTAAACCTGCTCGCCGGGGTGATGCCACCCAAGCGTGGTGAGATTTGGATCCATGGCGAACGTTTACAGGACTTAAGTCGGAGTGCGATAGATCGCTTACGCGGCGAAGAAATGGGTTTTATCTTTCAACAATTTAACTTGATCTCTTACCTTAGTGTTGCCGATAACATCCTGTTGCCTACCCATCTGTATCCCAAGCGGCGTCAAGCTGCCATTGCGGAGTTTGGTTCCCTAGACTCCGCACTGTCGCATTTAATAGAACGCCTAGGTCTCGCTCCAGCTCTCCTCACCCAACCCGCACATCGGCTCTCGATTGGTCAACAGCAACGCGTTGCGGCGGCACGTGCCTTTATTGGTCGGCCATCGATTGTGATCGCAGATGAACCTACCTCAGCCTTGGATTGGCAGAATCAGACCCAACTGATGGATTTATTTTTGAGTCTTGCACAAGAGCAACGCACTGCCTTAGTGATGGTCAGCCATGATGAGCGTCTGAGTGAGCAATTTGATGAGCGCATCAGCTTTGCTCGGAAGGTGACCGTCTAATGGTTTGGTTACGCATTGCACTTTTGAGCGCCTTAGCTCGCAAAGGCGGCTTATTGATTATGGTCTTATCGACCGCTATCTCGGTGGCGATACTGCTTGGGGTCTTTAAGATCCGGGATGACACCAAGACCAGTTTCTCGAATGCCATCAGTGGTGTCGATTTGGTGGTAGGCGCCAAGGGAAGCCCAACTGAGCTGATTTTATATAGTGTGTTTCATATTGGTCGAGCGACCAACACCATTACCGCTTCTTATGAAAAATCCCTCATGGCCATTAAGCCTGTTGCCTGGGTGGTACCTGTCCAATTGGGCGATAGCTTCCGGGGCTATCCAGTGGTGGGTACGAGCATTGAGTTCTTTACTCGTATCAAGGCACAAGGTCGTCATCTGGAATTATCCGAAGGCAAGGCACTGACCGATCCCACACTCTTTGAGGTCGTGCTGGGTGCTAACGTGGCTAAGAACACCCAACTGAAACTAGGTGAACAAATTGCCATTACCCATGGCTCAGGTACCGGCCCCAAGCAAGACCACAGTAACTCGCCCTTTCGGGTGGTAGGCATCCTAAAGCCTAATGGCACCCCCATCGATAACGCGGTGTTCATTTCCACCAATGCCTTTGATGCGCTCCATGACATTGAGGAAGGCGGAATTCAGTTTGCCAAGCTCAATCCGGATTCTCAGGTGAGTGCGTTCTATGTCGGGCTCAAGGATCGCGGCAGCGTGTTCTCAGCACGGCGCCAAATCGACGCCCTGCCCAATGCAGGGCTTATGGGTGTGATGCCCGGGGTTGCCTTAGATGACTTATGGTCCACCATGGAGGTGGCTGAGAACGCGCTCTTAATTATTTCTTTAGGGGTGTTGATCACCACCATCCTAGGAATCACGGCCACCCTATTGGTCTCACTGGAGAACCGGCGTCGTGAGTTAGCGATCTTTCGGGCGATTGGAGCCAAGCCCTATCAACTGTTACGCCTTGTACTTTTTGAAGCGCTCTTGATTAGTCTAATTGGTATTGCACTAGGCTGGCTGATGTTACAGATCGCGATCCTCTTATCAGCCGATTACTTCCGCACCTCCTGGGGCGTGGTCACCAGCATTGGGCTTCCGACTACCCATGATCTACTCTCCTTACTCGCCTTGGTGATTGTTGTGCTCCTCTGTGCCTGCATTCCGGCCATCAAAGCCTATAGAATGGCACTCAACGAAGAGTTAAATCCCCCATCCACATGAGACGATCCTTTTTACGCTTATCGAGTGTCAGCTTACTGGGCCTCATGCTTGGGGCGCATCCACTTCGCAGTGAGGCTACGACCTATAAAGAGATCGAGTGGGATGATCTGATGCCTGAGGGTTGGCGCAAGAAAATGATCTTGGAGGTCACTCGCATGCGCCGCTACGGCAGCTTAATGGATGGCGACCCCAAGGCCGATGAGGCCTATGCTCGACTAAAGAAAGCTTGGGACACCGCGCCGCCGTCCAAGGTTTATATCGGTAAAGCAATACGTATTCCTGGTTATGTGGTGCCACTTGACGCGGAACGCATGCAAAGTAGTGAGTTTTTATTAGTCCCCTACTTTGGTGCCTGCATTCATTCGCCACCACCTCCGGCCAATCAAATTATTTTGGTCAAGCCTCCCAAGGGCTCGAAGGTGCGCACCATGGATGCCATCTGGGTGGAAGGCATTCTGAGCGAGGGTCGAACTTATTCTGAGATTGGCAGTAGCGCCTACGTTCTCAACGCCGACAAGATTACGCCCTATCGTTGATGGATCGACTTACTCGCCTTACAAAACAGCATCACCATCACGAGGGCAGCAATCAGTTCAGCGCTGACAAAGCCCAACACATCGGCAGGCGCAATGCCCACAAAGGTATTGGTGAGGCTTCTCGCCACAGCGACCGCAGGATTGGCAAAAAAAGTGGATGAGGTAAACCAGTAACCCGCAGTGACAGTAAGCGCCACCAACATTGGCACCTTATCTTTTGCCGCCTGATCCCCAATCCGAATCACCGAGAGAAGCACGAGTGTTGAGATCAACTCACTAACCCAAATACCAACACCAGTGCGCACCTTGGTTGACTCTTGCAAGATTGCTAGACCAAACATTAGATGCGTTACCCATATTCCAGCAATCGCACCACTAAACTGACATGCCCAATAGGCAAGTAGCTTGTTGAGATTAAGCTGCCCCAGCTTCCAAAACATCAGGCTCACTGCTGGATTGAAATGCGCACCTGAGATGGGGCCCAAGAGGACGATTAAGACATAGAGCCCTGCCCCGGTGGCGATGCTATTACCGAGCAAGGCCACGGCTGCATTACCATTCGAGAGGGTCTCACCCATGATGCCGCTACCCGCCACAATCGTAAGCAGTAATGCGGTGCCGAAGAACTCGGCCGCGTAGGACTTCATGAGGCTTTGTGGTGAATATCTTTCAGAGCCATCGAGTCGAGTTTATCGAGCGGCATGCTGGCTAACAAATCAATGCGTTTTTTGAGACCGTTCATCACCTCAATGAATGCAAGGCGCTTTTCTACATCCGAACCCGTAACCTGCGATGGATCTGGAAATCCCCAGTGTGCGGTGGCAGGATTGCCTGGCCAGACGGGGCAAACCTCACCGGCGGCGTTATCGCAGACCGTAATAATGAAATCCATCTTAGGGGCATTGGGTAAACCAAACTCATCCCAGCTCTTACTGCGTAATTTGGATTCGTCATAGCCTATCTCTAAGGCTAACTCCTTGGCAAAAGGATTGACTTGAGTACCTGGTGTCGAGCCTGCAGAGTAACCGATGAATAGACCGCTGGGATGGGTGGAGGCCAGTGCCTCCCCCAGAACAGACCGGGCGGAGTTATGGGTACACAAGAAGAGTACGTTGTATTTTTTCATGGGCATGCGACCTTTTTCTTAGACTTATGAGTTCCGCACGATTGACCTTGGCAACAGTTATCCAATAAAAATTCACTGAGATCCTCAATCACATTGGGATTAGGGCGATAGATCAAGTTGCGGCTTTGGCGCTCTACCAATAACAGCTTGGCATTGACTAGCTCTTTCAGATGAAAGCTCAAGGTTGCATTGGGAATGCCTAACTTCTCAATCAACTGGCTGGGGGTCAGGCCAATATCGCCGCGTTGCACGATTAGACGGAAGATATTGAGGCGGGTCTCCTGGCCAAGGGCTAAAAGAACTTGGATGGCGTCGGTATTTTTCATATTTCCAATTATATAGAAATGTTTGTGTCAAATTAATGACAACTAGGATTGGCTGGGATATGAAAAAATTTGTGCTACAATGTAGCACAAGGAGTTAAAATGGTCGCAAATGCAGTGGTCCGAGCCAGGATTGATGAAACGATTAAAGAGGAAGCCACAGCAGTACTTGCTGCTATGGGTCTCACTCCATCTTCAGCATTTAGGATCATGATGACCAAAATCGCTAAGGAGAAGGCTCTTCCCTTTGAGCCGTTGATTCCAAATCCTGAAACTATTTCAGCAATGAAAGAGGCTAGGAAAGGAAGATTAAAGTCCTTTCGTTCAATTGACGATTTAATGAATGATTTAAATGCGGACGATTGAGCGGACCAGTAAATTCAAGCGCGACTTTAAAAGAGAACTCAAAGGAAACCACAAACAATCACTAACAAGTGATTTAACTCTGATTCTTAAATTATTGATTGCAGATAAAAAGCTGCCCAGTCGGTATCGGGATCATTCGCTGATTGGCGATTGGAGAGATCATCGAGACTGTCACATCAAGCCTGATTTAGTACTCATATACCGCAAGCCAGATGATTTCAGGCTTCAGCTTGTTCGACTTTGATCCCATAGTGAGCTGGGTTTATAAGTGCTGAAATAACCTGTTGCAGCTATGTAGCTTTATAGGTCTTCATAAACTGCGGCGATGTAACACCCATCGATACGTAGATGCTGGTAAGTTCTTCCATGCCAATCTCGGCAGGACTTACCCAATCAACTGGCACATAGAGTAAGCCGCCCCCAATGGGCACTGGCGCGGTTGGCACAATTACTGCATAGCAGGCCTGCTCTTTGACCATTACCGCTTGGGGGGATGAGAGCAAAGCCAGAGCAGATACACCGCCTGCCCCACCAAAATGTACCCATACCGGGCGCATCGTTTTGAGCTCCTCATCATCCCGCTTGGCAACCAAACTCACAAAGCTATGAATGGTGTCATAGACAGTTCGTACCACGGGTATCTTCCGAACCAAGCCATTAATGATGGCTGTAAATCCCTTCTGCAAACCCTTCTCAACCAACAGGCCAAGAATGAGCAAGGCTAGGATCACGATCGCCAAGCCAATGACATAACCAACCCACTCGAAACCTGCAATGCCTAAGCCCATCTTTGCCATCACACTGCCGACTGCGCTCGATGGTCCAAGCCAACGAATCACGATCCCCACTACAAAGGCAATCAGCAGAGCCGTTGCTATCAGAGGAAACGCCGCTAAGAGTCCGGCTAGGAATAGGCGAACAAGTTTGGATGAGCTTGGTGACATAAGATCAAATAAGTTCTATTAATGCTTGAGTGTAATTCACACAAGATCAAAGACCAACACCTCCGCCTCTTCACCTTGGCTGATCTCAATCCTTGACTCATCTGCAATCATGGCAGCGTCGCCACCACTTAAGCGCTGACCATTCACCGTCAGGGTGCCTTTGATGAGATGCACATATCCTTTGCGACTTGGGTCCAGTTTGAGGATCGCTGATTGATCACCATTAAAGGTACCGGCATAGAGCTTCGCATCCGCGTTCATGGTGATCGAGCCCTCTGCTCCATCGATGGAGGCTAAGAGGCGTAATTTGCCATCTTTATCTTGGGCTGGAATCGTTTTTTGCTCATAGCCTGGTTTGACTCCCGTAAATTTGGGCTGGATCCAAATTTGCAGAAAATGGGTGGTCTGATCCTTGGCATAGTTGAACTCGCTATGGGTGACGCCCGTACCGGCACTCATGCGTTGGATGTCTCCAGGCGGGATGGATTTGACGTTACCCATACTGTCTTTGTGTGCCAACTCACCTGAGAGAACATAGCTAATGATTTCCATATCCCGATGGCTGTGTTCACCAAAGCCGGTGCCAGGATCAATCCGATCCTCATTAATCACCCGCAAATTACCCCAGCACATAAATTTAGGGTCATAGTAATTAGCAAAGGAAAATGAGTGAAAACTCTTAAGCCAACCATGATTGGCATAGCCCCGCTCCTGCGATTTACGAATCTGCATCATCATTTAAGCGTGAAACTGGCTAGCAATTTTGGCAATCCGCTCACCATACAAACGGGCGGTCTCGAGGTCCCCGGGGTTAACTTCATCGGCGCTGGCATCGGATGGGGTTTGCATCATCGCGCCAGCAAAAGAGCCGACATAGTTCACATCATCACGCTTTGCGGACTTGGCATTCGATGGCATGAGACCAGTGCCGACCCAGATACCTGAGTGTTGCATCGCCAAAGTAAAGAAATAATGCAAGGTAGAGTGTTTGTCACCATTCATGGTTGCTGAGTTAGTAAAGCCACCGAAGATCTTATCTTTCCACTGTTGACCAAACCATGGTTTTGAGCTGGCATCAGCAAATTTCTTGAACTGCCAACTCACACTGCCCATATAGGTGGGTGAGCCAAAGATAATCGCTTTGGCATTCTTTAATACTTCCCATTGGGCTTCGGTAATATTGCCGTCGGCATCAATAGCGATCAATGTTGCGTTTGCGCCTTTGGCAACGGCCTCAGCTTGCTTTTGAGTATGGCCATAGCCACTATGAAATACCACTGCAATGTTTGACATGTTCTCTCCTGATAATTTAGGTTAATTGGAATTAAATAAACTGACTACGAATTCGGTCTAAGGCTTCGATGGTTTGATTGAGCTCTTTCGTGCTGCACTTGGCAAAGCCCTGCTCTAAATACTGCACATGTTCAGGGAAGGCTTTCTTAAAAAGGCGCTCGCCCGCTTTGGTCAATCCAATTCGGTAACTGCGGCCATCCTCCGCATTGGGTATTTTTGTAATCAAGCCCTTTTGCTCTAAGCGCTCGAGTACGCCCGTCATCGTGCCCTTCAAGATCAAGGTCTTCTCACCCAACTCCTTGCAGGTCATCGGCGGCTGATTACCCAAAGTAGCAATCACATCAAACTGGGTCATAGTGAGCCCCATTCCCTTAATGTGCTTGGTCGAGTAGGCCTCAAAGGCTTGGTAGGTACTGGCGAGGCTGCGGATAAAACGAAGGTAACTCATGGTATTTCCAATTAGTCTGTATGCGTACTATTTTAGTACGAGTACAGACTATTTGAATACCACCAGTTTTTCTGGGGAAATTGATTACTTTTGATGAAATGTGATGGTTGGCGGTAAACCGCCAACCACCCAGGATTAATCGGCCATATTGCGCAAGGCGGCAATACGCTCATCCAATGGCGGATGACTCATGAAAAGACGCTTAAGGCCAGTGCCCATACCACCTGAAATTCCAAAGGCTTCTAACTGCTCAGGCAAATGAGGCTCGTTAATCGACTTCTGCAGGCGTTCCAATGCCCGAATCATCTTCTGTTTACCTTCTAGATAGGCTGCGCCGGCATCGGCACGGTACTCCCGCTGACGGCTAAACCACATCACAATCGCACTGGCCAAGATACCCAAGACCAACTGCGCAATGATGGTAGTGATCCAGTAAGCAGGACCATGCCCACGCTCGGTCTTAAAGACCGCCCGATCAATAATGTGACCGATTACGCGAGACAGGAAGAAGACAAAGGTATTGATCACCCCTTGAATCAGCGCCAAGGTCACCATATCGCCATTGGCCACATGGCTTACCTCGTGGGCCAGTACTGCTTCTGCCTCATCGCGGGTCATGCCGCGTAATAAGCCAGTGCTGACCGCCACCAAGGAACTGTCGCGCATCATCCCGGTTGCAAAGGCATTGATATCTGGTGAGTCGTAGATTGCCACCTCGGGCATGCCAATACCTGCTTCCTTGGCTTGCCGAGCTACTGTATTTACGAGCCACTGCTCCTGCTCGTTACGGGGTTGCTCAATCACATAGGCACCGGTGGAGTGCTTGGCCATCGTTTTAGATAGAGCTAAGGAAATAAATGATCCCGTAAAGCCCACCACTCCCGAGAGCATCAGCAAGGAGGTCAGATCGAGCCCAACACCCTGCTCATCCAAGATCTGGCCTAAGCCAAAGATATTGATGATGATCGTGATCACCAACATGATGGCAATGTTGGTGATTAGGAACAGAAAAATACGTTTCATGCGTAATACTCCTTATGACAATAGGGCTACGCTATCAGGAATTTCTTAAATGTGCTGAAAACAAATTGGTTGACTATTTTTAGGGGAATTATCGGTTGTATCACCAAACTAGATAAACAAAGCTCCCGAGCTGGATAAAGTTGATCACTATGCTCAAGCCGTGCAAGATCCCAAATTTCTTCTTCTGCCCTTGATCCGATGCGCGGTTAATGGCGGGCGTAAGAACCCATAGGGAGATAAAGAATAAGGCGGCACATATTACTAATAAACCCATGCTAAGCGTGTCGTTCGCCAAGAAGGAGGCAATGATCGAGACTGCTCCTAGGAAGGCGTAGTACTTAGGAAAGAAATTGCGTACATATTTACTCGCCCACTCTTGAGGCAGCACCTTAAATACCGTCGGTGCCACGGCGATGGTGAAGAACACCATGATGCCGATCATGGCGGAAACGAGATAAAGACTGAAATTAGGATTCATCGATTTATTTGTGTTTGTATTGGGTTGGACAATAAGCACGCTGCACATCAGGGTCGCGCAATTGCCGATGCTTGGTTTGTCGTCCGGTGACTCGCGCGCGCCATAGACGATAGGAGCTCGGCTTTAAGACACTGCGCATAAGTGCCTTGACCTCGGGTTCGCTCAACTGAAATTGCGCATGGATTGCCTCAAAGGGAGTGCGGTCTTCCCAGGCCATTTCGACGATACGCGATAGCTCAGATGGATTAAGTGTGTGCATGCATTGGATTAAACACGAATTTACAAAATCAGGTACAGTCGCCGCATGTCCTTGCTCCAAAAACCGTTTCGGGCCCTTGTAATTGGCTCCTCCGGAACCATTGGCTCTGCCTTGGTATCGGCCCTCCAAATGCACTCTAACTGCGCCGAGGTGGTCGGGATCCATCGTGGATCTGAGCCATCCATCGATTACGCTCACCCGAACTCGATTACTTTGGCAGCAGAGCAATTAGTAGTTCATGCGCCCTTTGATCTGATCATTAACACCATTGGGGTTTTGCATAATCAAAACGTTTCTCCCGAAAAGCGCTTGGCAGATCTACGAGCCGCACAACTCCAAGAGCAGTTCTTGGTAAACGCTATTGGGCCAGCGCTGACCATCAGCCAGTTCACGAAGCTCTTAAATCCAGCGGGTGCTATTTATGCCACCCTATCAGCTAAGGTGGGCAGCATCAGCGATAACCGTTTAGGAGGTTGGTATAGCTACCGATCCTCGAAAGCAGCTCTCAATATGTTGATTAAGACTGCGGCGATTGAGCTCAAACGCACCATGCCAAAGGTTGCCTTGATTGCGATCCATCCTGGTACCGTGAACTCCAATTTATCCAAACCGTTTCGGGGTGAAGAAATTGGTCGCGACCCTCAACAAGCCGCCAATGAAATCCTAACCGTTCTATTAAAAGTGAGTGCCGAGAACTCTGGAAGCTTTGTGTCCTACAGTGGCGAAGTGATTCCCTGGTAATTAGAGAATCTGCTTTAGTTGCTCCGCAAGGCGATAGCCACTCAACCAAGCTCCTTCCACGGTGGAGTTCTTTAACCAGTCACCACAGAGGCCCACTGCAATCGATGGATCAAGGGCAAACTCTCGTTTATTGGCTTCCTCAAGTTTGGCATAGCGCCATAAATGACTTTGGTGCAAATCGGGCTCCACCCCAGTCAGCTCCTGAAATGCTTTAATCAAAATGGGCTCGATCTCAAACTGAGTGCGATCTACATGCTCTGATGACCAAGCATGACTCGCTTGTGCAACCCAGGCCTCATATATGGGACGATCGGGCTTGGAGTTATCACGCGCCAACCAGGAAAACAAACTGTCCTCCACAAAAGCACCATCAAAAGAAAGATTGAGCGGCTCTTTTAAATAGGCCAAGAGAGTCCAACAGGGCAGCATCACCACTTCCTGGCAAATCGCTTTTAAGGATGCTGAGTATTGACCAATCAGGCGTTCAGCCTGCACCGACGGAATCGCTAGTACGAGATACTCAAATGCCCCAGCGAGTTGGCCATGCTCTTTGGTGGTGATTTTCCAGAGATCATTAATCCGATGCAGATCCACTACCGTATGTTGGGTCAGCACATTCAAATTCTGTGCTAAGTGTTTGGCTGGCGAGGTCATCGCCGGAATACCTACATAGCGCGTCGCATCCGAGGGTTTATCGATGGCATTGCCATGATGGAGGGTCACGATCCGACCTGACCACGGTTTTGCAACCTCAGCTTCTACCCACTGAGTGACTTCACTCTGGAACAGAGGATCACGCGCTGTGAAGTACTGGGCACCATGGTCGGCTTCCCAATCACCAAAATAGCGATGGCTCATGCGACCGCCTACCCCTTTGCTCTTGTCAAAGAGGGTGACTGCAAAGCCATGAGCTTGCAATTCTTGGGCACAGGATAGACCAGCAATCCCCGCACCGATGATGGCAACCCGTTTTTTAATAGTAGTCATTTAACTCAACCAGCGTTTTCGATAAGAACCATCTGCATCATATTGCGCAATCTGTTTGGCGACATTAAACGCTCGACCACCCCTTGGGTCGGTACCATGACCCGCGATATACAACCAGTTGCCTTGATTGCTATAGACATCATAGTCAATCAAGCAGGACTCAAACCAGGCTGCCCCCGCCTGCCAATTACCGTTCATGGCATAGATCCAGTGACTCGCCACAATTTGGCGCATGCGATTCGATAGAAAACCCATCTCAGCCAGCTCCCGCATACCCGCATCGATGAGATCAACACCGGTAGTAGCGGTAGACCACTGATAAAAGCATTCGGGGTCAAAGGTGTTGGGTGCACGCTGACTTAATCCCTTTGGACTAAACAAGCGTTTACCGTATTTAAGCATCAGAAAGCGAAAGTAATCACGCCAGAGCAGCTCAAACCAAAGCCAATAAGTGCCATCATTAGCCCCGTATTGTTCTTCATATTGATGAATCCGCCCAGCAATCGTGCGCGCAGAGATCGATCCGACCGCCAACCAAGGTGAGAACTTACTCGATGCATCAAATTGACTTAAGGCATTTCGGGTCTCTTTATAGGTATCAGGTAAGCGTCGCTCGCAATATTGTTCGAGATGTCTTAAAGCATGGGACTCACCACCATTCACAAAGAGCGTGACGGCACTCTCTTGAATTTGATCCTGGGGTGGCAACCTGGATGGCAGTGGTGGAATCGCTTGAGGGATCGTTACTGGCTCGGCAAACTTGAGGCGACGCTTTTCAACCCACTGTCGAAAGTTAGTGAAGACATCCGGTAGCTCGCCAATATCCATGCCCAGGGTTTGAGGATCGAGCATCGTCGATTGCCATTGGGTGTGTATATTTAGTCCTGCTCTTTGTAATTCCAAAATATCCTGCCCTTCTTCAGGAGCGGCGATCACTTCGCAATAAAGTGCATCAGCACCAATCTCTTTGTAAAGTGCTGGCAAGACATTCTTTGAGTCACCCTCCAGAACGAATAGGGTTGAGCCCTTCTCTTCTAGTGAGTTTCTTAAGTCACGAAGGTTCTGGTGCAGCCATGCAAGGCGTCCTTTACTGATTCGATCAAACCCCCAAGGTGTTTGCTCTTGCGGGGGGAGTATAAAAATCGGTAAGAGGTTTTGAGAGTTCTGGCAGGCGTTTACAAACTGGGGGTTATCAAGAAGACGCAGGTCTGCTCTAAACCAATAGATTGAACAACCCACGATGAAATGCTTTAAGTTGACTGTAGCTTAGCGCTGGGATCTACCATGCACTGTTTTTGAGCGTTGCGCTCGATCGCTTTGAGCCACTCGGGCTTGGCTTGATTGGTCAATGAATTAAGCTCACTCAATTGTTGATCATTGGCTAAATTACGCACTACCCGCGCGACACAGGTACAGTAATTACTAAAGTCACTGGCCTCAAGGCTTCGATTCTTGACGTTTTGATGATTACGTAGCTGCTGATTAATACAGCTTTTAGCGATCGGGTCGCTGCTAACCGTAGCTAGACTCGGGCTAGACGTGACAAGCAACAAGCTACTCAAGACAGTGGCGAGGATTGGGATCAATTTCATGGATGGCTTTCAAAAAGATGAGTCCAGCATACCAAAATCCACTTTTTTATGCAGAGGGTTCATCGCCCTCACTTTCAACCATACTATTTAGAACAGATCATTAAAAGTCAAAGCCCAGTTGTGCCTTTGCGGGAGCGGTCTTTGCCCTGGTCCGATGCATCGTTTTGCGAGAGCCGTGCTTTTCTAGTACTGCTTGCTTGGCAATTCTGACTTCAGCCTGCTGGCGGCGCCGATACAGGCGTGACTTGGCTTCTTTGGTAGCAATCGCCAAATCCACAATCGGTAGCGGAATCTCAACCCCCACCCGAATGCCAAGTTGCTCTTGCAGAGCTTGGGGCATATTCCAGGGCTCAAAGAGATAGGTATCGGGCACTTTGCGCATCGCTGGTAACCAAGTGCGCACAAACTCCCCAGTAGGATCATGATCCATCGCTTGCTTAATCGGGTTATAGACTCGGGTGGTATTGATACCAGTAGTGCCGGATTGCATTTGCAATTGACTCCAATGAATCCCAGGTTCGTAATCCAAAAACTGGGTAGCCAACCATTCGCCTACGGGGCGCCAATGTAGCCATAGCGGGTAAGCCGCGACCGAGACTAACATCGCGCGCATCCGAAAGTTGAGCCAACCGGTCTCGCGCAACATTACCACGCATGCATCGACCATCGGCCAACCGGTTCGTGCCATCTTCAATGCCTCAAAGTGCTCGTGATGAAAGTCATTCTCACGCAAACCATCGTAGCCGCGGTGCATATTGCGCCACTCAATCTCGGGCTCACTCTCGAGCTTTTGAATGAAATGGCAGTGCCAATACAGTCGACTCAGAAACGCTCGTAAGCCCGCTTTTTGCCTTGCTGCAATCCCCTCTTCCGTGATTCTGGCGCGGGTGCGACTCACCACCTCACGCATACTCAGACAACCATAGGTAAGATAGGTCGAGATACGAGAGCATGCTTGCGGGGACGTTAAAGGCGATGAGATTCCACCTCGATAGCCTTGACTGCGATTGGTCAAAAAATCATCTAAGGTCTTGAGTGCAAGACGACGCCCTCCTCGCTGACGCCGTGGTGGGTCGTGCCGAAGATGTGCTGGAGCTTTGATTGCTGACAAAGATGGTATCGCGGGATTCCAGAATGAAAGTGTTGGAGTTTTTTCTGGCGGGCTAGCCATATGACGCTCCCAAGCCGACTGCCAGGCATTAAGGCTCTTTAGGCGTCGCACCACTCCAAACTGCGGATACTCATGCCACGCAATCTGATGATCTGCGCACCAATGCGACACGAATCGATCTCGATCATACGTCCATTGATTACCGGTCTCCTCATGCGAATGGATTGCAGCAAAAGGCTGGGATTTCCACAAGCGCTCCAAAACCTCAAGCATCTCTCCCGTAAACACCTCCAAGCCACCACCATGTTTACGGAGTTCTGCATCGAGATCCCTTAGCGACTCGGCAATAAACCCAAAATGCCCTAAAGCCATATCGGGCTGCTGCCAGAGGCTCGGCTCAATCACATAAATACAGCGTATCGGTCCGCGCTTTGCCGCATGTGCTAAGGCGGCATGATCCTCCCAACGCAGATCACGCTTAAACCAAACGAGCTGATAACTCATGACAAATCACTCTTATAGACAGAGTGATAACAATAGCATTGAAGTAAAAATTGTGTTGGTTACCAAACCATCGATACTGGGGTTGATCCTTCAATTATCTCAATGGATTATTAGTTAGATAAACAGCGTTGACGATTGCGGATTCGATTGAGATACAGAGGAATAAAACCAAGAGCAAGACCACCTAAGCCAATGAGATTAGTCAGAAAATCAAAAGTTTGGGCACTGTAGATCGCAATAAAGACCATGAATAATGCTGATAGAAATGGCCAGATGACATAGCCAATTGCACGACTTGGCCCATTGACTAATTGAGAGCGGTAGTACCAAGCACATGCAAAACCCGCAAGACTCATATAGAAACAAATTTGAAATCCAATCGCCATGATGGAGCTTGAGAGGATCGATTTCACGGTCGGCATATACGATGAAGTAAATAACAGCAAAAGTCCTAAAACCCAGATTGCCAGGGTTGCAATCCATGGCGTTTGCCACTCTGGATGAATTTTTGAATAGGAAGGATGCATCATGCCATCCCGTGACATCGAGAATAAACTCCGACTAAATTGCAGAATTTGGGTTTCGATTGTTCCAACTGTACTCAAAATCGTACAAAAGACAGCAAGATAGTTCCATGGTTCCGGAAATAGCTTGCTTGCAACTGCGAATAAGACATTAGTATTGGCACTTGAAATCTCATCGTCCGTCAATACAATCAAGACCACTACCATCATGATCGAGAAAAAGAGAATCATGTTGATCACAGACCAAAAGGCACCGGTACTTGCCGCACCAGATGCATGACCCTGACTCGATTTACTCTCCTCACTTAGGTTCATCGTGACATCCCATCCCCAGAAGAAGAAAATTGCGATTAAGGCGCCTGTCGCGAATAGTCCTGGAGAGAATGACAATGGCGAAATCCACTGCAACGTTGGCATGCGCACCGGGGCATCCCAGTATTGAATAAATGCGCCAACAATAATGGCAATCAAAATAGTTGCCTCAATGATTGTGAAGCTAATTTGTACATAGCTGGAGTGCTTGATTCCCCTAGCCACCAAAAGTGTAATTAGTGTCAGCCAAATCGCTGCAACAGCTGCAATGGCATGGGTATTCTCAACATAGCTTGGCGCAATTAATAACAGTGTGGAGCTAGCGGCTGGAATCGTTGCCGACACCATAAAGCATACCGAAG